>PAIY01000034.1 GCA_002704825.1 Phycisphaeraceae bacterium | reverse complement strand
TCCGATCCAGTATTGTTCCACCGTGAGAATCAATGGAGGGAGCACGGTCAACGGCGGTGCCACATGGCATCAAAATGGACCACGACCAGTCGTCTTCCTCGACGGACATGCCAAAGCAGTCGGCAGTGAAGCCTACACCACTGCTAGTGGTTGCATCTCTGCTGCCAACGGGACCTACAACGGCATCAAGCCGCACAGCTATCGTAAAATTGGTAAGTTCCTTGACGGGACAACCTATCTCTCAAGCGATGGTGACTTTGCCCTTGGCGAATACTAAGTTCAATGCATTCCAATCAACTGGTCGAATACCGCCAAAGGTGTTCGACCTTTTGCTTTGGTTCATGTTTCACGCGATCCAATATCATCAACCTGACCCCTGTGTTTGAAAGGTTCCGCATGTCCATTCGTTTTATTCTGACGCTACTGTTACTGAACCTGTTGCTGCTTGCACCCAACGCTTTAGCACAAAACATGCAAACCCGACTGCTCAGCGCGCTGGAGAATCCGGCAGCCGTCTCAGCAGGCAAGTACCATGCCTCCGATGCGTCGGTGACACTGGCCCGTGACATCGAAACCAAGGTCGGCCCCAATGCATTGGCCTTGAATCTCACCGCCAATGGTCCCGGGGGCAAAGGTGATTTTACGATTCAGGGGGTGTATCCCGGGCATGCCCAATCCATCTCCTGCTGGGCCTATTTGCCTGAAGGTCACACGCTCAAGAATGTCGGCTTTCAAGTCAACGATGCCAAAGGCGAATCGCTCATCAGTCTCGTTGACGCCAACTGGCTGGGCTGGAAACGCATCACCGTCGACATTGACAATGCCAATTTCAAACAGACCTACACGCAGAACAATCACGATGGCAAACTCGACTTGCCCCTCAAATCGCTACACATCTCCTTTTTCGTCACCAAGGCCGGTCCGACCAGCGTGATCATTGATGGACTTGAAGCGCAGTATCCCATCGACACCGTTGTGAACAACGCACCGGTAGCCATTGAACTGACGAGTAATACCGATGTCCCGTTGGGCCAATCTGCCAACGCAACGCTCATTCTCACCAACCCCAACAGCAAGTCCGCAGAGCTGCAATTGCAGGTCGCACTTCAATCCAACCCGCATCTGACGGATCTGGATTTACCCGATGGCGATCTGGGGCGTGATCATGCGACACTTGCCAGCAGCGTTACTCTCGTCGACGGCGAACAGATCGGTACCAACACCCTCACCGATGCCAACAGTCACACCGCAGCAGGCACCGGCTACAGTGGTCAGAAGAAGTGGGCGACTGCGGATCAGATCATCACACTGGACAAGACCCGCACCATCACAGCCATGAAATGGGACAGTGGCGATGCCAACTGGGTCGCCAAAGTCAACGTGCTTGCTTCATTGGATGGCAAAAATTTCAAGCCTGTTGCCGAGTTGCAGAACCTGGACTTTTACAAAAAGTGGGGGACGCATGCTTTTCCCATACAGACGCCGTTTCAAGCACGCTATCTCAAGCTTCACTATCACGACAACGGCCAGAAAGCCAATGCGATTCGCATGCCTTCGTCCTTGATGATTTACGATGGCATGGCCGATGAAAACACCGATATCCCCGTCACCGGCCAACGGATCGCAACGGTTGAAAAATCGGTCCAGGTCCCCGCGTTGGGCTATCAGGTTCTGACCATCCCTCTGGATAAGCCCTTGGTGACCGGTTCCTATGTGCTGGTTTCACGGGTGACGGATGGTCAACGCGTGACATTGGCAGGACAGGAAATTTTCTGCGAACCCACACCGCTGGCACCCAAACCTGAATCACAATTTGGACTCAATGCCTCGCGATGGTCCCTTGCAAGTGAACATGCAAACCTCGGGATCGGTTGGGTGCGCTTTGAGAATTTCAAATGGCCGATGGTCAGTCCCAAGGCCAACACCTACAGCTTCAGTCCCGGGCCGGCACCGTGGAATCTGGACATTGATGATGCGATGCAGACCTACACCGATGCCGGACTCAGTATCCTGCCAATGATGTTCCTGACACCGCAATGGGCATCGGACCCGGTTGATGGACTGAAGGATAAAATGAAACTGACGCGCGTCCCACGCTCGCCGGACTTGTATGGCCAATTCGCCTATCAAACCGTCGCCCGCTACGGCAGCAAGAAAATCGAATCAAGCAAACTGCTCACTGCTGACAAAGTCACAGGCAAAGATCAGATCAAGTTTTTTGAACTGGGCAACGAACCCGATCTCAATCCGTTCCGTGGCAAGGACCTGCCATCATGGGGCGCCTGGTCGGGCACCATGGATCAGTTCTGGGAGATTTTCAAAGCAGGCGCTCAGTCCGTCAAAGAAGCTGATCCCGACGCCTTGGTTGCAAGCCCCGGCTTTGCAGGCATGACCTGTGAAACCGTCGACAGCATGCGAACCTACACCTATGCTGACGGCACGCATCCCATCGACTACACCGATATGCTCAGTGTCCATTTTTACTCAGGCAGAACCCCACCTGAAATTGCGACCTATGACAGTAACAACGCCTCGGACTTGAGTGTCGCGTTTGATGAACAGGTCCGGCGAACCTGCGAATGGCGTGACCGCAACCGACCGGGTATTCCCATCTGGCTCACCGAAACCGGCTATGACACCGGCGGACCCATCGGCACCAATGAACGCACGCAGTCAGCAAGACTCCCGCGCGTGGTCATGATCTCATTGCATAACGGGTTTGATAAAGTCATCGTCTATCGCGAAGCCGGTTCCACGCCCACTCAACATGCTGCTGCCGGCGTGCTCCGCAATGACATGACACGTCGCCCCAGTTGGTACAGCTATGCAACCCTTATCCGCCAACTCGATCAAGCAACCCCGGATCAACAGATCAAACTCGATGGCCAAAACACATGGGCTTACACATGGAATCGTGAAGGCAAGCTCCTGCTCACCGCATGGTGTGTCACCGGCGAAGGTAAACTCGGCCTTGAACTGGGCAACGCTACCGTCACCGATGCCTTTGGCATGTCGCAGCAAGTCACCAGCACTGCGGAACTCAAACTCACCGAGTTCCCCCTGTATATCAGTGATTTTAAACCCAGCAGCAAACTCAACGCACTGCGTGAACAAAACCGTCAAGCAAGGCAGGATCGCAAAGCCAGGCTCGAAAAAATGGCCCAGGCCAATGCCTATCTCTTTGACTTTGGCAAGAATCTCGAATCCCAAAGCATCAACATCGGCAAGATGCGCGCCTACACCAAAGTCCCAGCGGACACCGTTTACACGAAGGATGTTGGTTACGGTTTTGAAGACAAGCCGGGGCAGAAAAACGAATTCACCCATTGGCTCAAAGATCCGGTTGAAAAACATGGCGTGGATACCCACAACACCAACTTCCGCGTCGATGTGACCCCCGGAACCTATGCCGTGAGTTTCAAAGCCCGTGGTTCAAGCAGCCAATCGATCACCTTCGATACAGGCTCAGATCAACAGGAATTCACAGTCAACACAAACGAACCGATCAACACCACGATCAAGGCAGACAAAGGCTATCTGCGAATCGTCAGCAACGGACGCATCAGCTACCGATACCTGACGGTGATTGAAAAACAGTGACAAGAAACAAAGCCGTGTGACCTTCCCCACGGGGTTGCCTTACATCAAACCACGCACTCACCTGTGACCCATGATGCAACCCATTATCTTTTCTGGGAGTGCTTGTTTTCATGATGTCTGTCATTCCCGCGCAGGCGCGAATCCAGTGGCATTGCGTTGACGCTTGCAGGTCTCACGCGACTCCCGCCTGCGCGGGAGTGACGATGCAATCAATGCATTGTGACATCGTAGGTCAAACCAATAACGAACAAACACGACACAGCTCTCGATAAGTTGAGCACCGGGTGTCAACCCTGTGCCCCCTTGGATAAACGTATGCACAACGGGTACCGGGTTAACACCCTGTACTCAACTTTCAAAACAATGTGCACAATGTTCTGCGTGGGAATGACGGAATAGGTCACGGTTTTTTGTGTCGATCACTTCACCGGCCCAAGATTCTCAATGCTGACTTTCACCGGTGACGAACCGAAGTCCAATTGGAGCAATCGGCAAACCGCGTGACGGTTGGCAAACTCATCGTCACCCAACTTGGCCTTGGCGGCGTCGGCATCCCATGTCACCTGCCAACGGTAGCCACGGTATTCACCCACCAATTTGCATGCTTCCAATACTACGTTGCTCTTTGAGTAGCCATCGGTCACCAGCACCGGGATGTGATACACCACGCCTTGAGCAGCTTTACCATCAACGGTGATCTGCGATTGGATGATCACCTTATCCGGCGAGACGCATAATGTCTCAGCGATCCTGCTTGGCGATTGGGTGTGTTGATAGTCAATCGTCAGCTTCACCAGGTCTGCAGACTGCTCATGCACCGTGGTCGTGTTTGTGACCTGGTCTTCTGCAAACGAAGCAAGCGATACACGCTTATCTCCGACAAGCCATGTCGGGGCGATGGCGATGGGCTGCCTGGCGTGCTCGACTCCCGGGGCAAACTTATACTTGGGATGATGCGTAAAGGGCATGCTCAGCACCATCTCAAAGGGTGTTCCCGCAAAGTGAATGCGCCCGATTCCCGTTGCATCATGGTTAAAGTCGGCAACGGTGTCGATCTCAACATAGCAGCCGCGTGACAACGCAAAGACCTTGTTAAACGCCTTGGGTAATTCGATGGCATAACCACCCAGTTCAGCAGGGGTGGGGGCTTCGGAAATCGTGTCATCGGCAAACAACGCCGCAAGTCCCATGAACGATGACGTCAGCAGGCTGTAAACCGAGTATTGACCATAACCATCGATGCCGTGATGATCGTTTGGATCAAAGCCGTTTTTGATATGTCGCCAGGGCTTCATGTCCCAGAGCCAACGGCGTGTTGCCATGGCCCCCAGTCGCGCTTGACGTTTGAAGGCGCCAGCTAGTTGCGGGTTACTGTCTTTGTACCGACGGGCTTCAAGTTCGTAGATGCAGGCAAGCATCATTTCCTGAAACTGGAACCCACTGGAGCGTCCGCCGTAGGGGATAAAGCCATCGGTGTCGGTAAACAGCAGGGCGGTCAGACTGCCACGGCGTTGCAGTTCGACATAGGTCTGACGGTGTTTGCTTTCAAAACCGTATGCCAAAGGTGTCGTGAATTGCAGACGTGTGGTGACGTCATAGGTGATTGGATCACCCGGATCACGATACATACCAAAGTCGGTCATGTGATCCAGTTGCGGGCCCATGTAGATGTCGAAAAATTCACGTCCCCAGACCCAAGGTCGATCCTTGGGACCGAGGTTGGCCATCTCGCGCAAGGCTTCACCGCCTGCAGCATAGATGGTCCAGTTATGCAGGTGATGCAGCTTTTCGCCATGTTTGGGATCGACACCAACGTAGACTTTTTCGCAGTTGGTTTTCGACAGGTCTTCCCGCCAGGCTTTTTGGAGATCAACAGGGGCGATGCCGTCCAGGCACATGTCCGCGGTCATCAGTTCGCGCATCCAGAAGTCCGGCGCCATGGTATGTGCACTGCCGTCAGCAAGGCGACCGGCGCAATAGGCCATCGACTTGCAGACGATATCCAAATACTCCGTGCAGCGACCAAAGTGAATCAGGACGGCTGCTGAGGAGACAAAGCGCGGCGTGGTCTGGTTCCACTCCTCCCCGGTCACCGGATCGATCACCGCACCTTTATCGTCCACCCATTCGACAGCCAGTCGGACAATGCGCTCTGACAGATCCAGATACAAATCACGCGTCATCCCCGTTGGCTTCCAATCACCAGGCGGTGTTTGAGCGATAAGTTGCTCAACACGTCCTTCCAAAGGGAAGGGGCCAAAGCCTTGTTTGGTGAGAGCAACGGGAGTCGGCGAGAACGGCTTGATATTCATGGCAGATACCTGTGCCTGGCTGGTTGAACGCAACAACAGACAGGCGATCACAAAAACCGCAACATGCAAAATCTTGGATAGGGAATGCGTCAACATACGCCCGGCAAGTTTAGCGGATTTATGGGTCTTATGGGTGGCTGCCAAACAAATGATTGAAATTTACAAAAGAATGTCAGTTTTGTTCACAAAAACCAAGTTCCCGTTCAATGGCGTCGCTGCTGTAAAGGTTGGCCATCGCCTTGCCATCCTGTGAAAAGTAACTCAGATCAACGTCGTCACCCCACCAGCTTTTGAGTACCGACGCAGTGTCCGGCTCGACCCATGCGGATCGACTCACCGTGTTGAGCATGCGTACGCCCGGCTTATGCTCCGACTCCACAGCAAGGGTGAATGCCTTGACCGCCTGAGATCGCGAAAGCAGTGTGATGCTTGCAGCAGCCCAGTTGTAGAGTTCACCAGGTTTGACCTTGGCAGGCGGATTCTCATCCGGGTAGATGGCAGACAAGCGCAGGTTGATCACATCGATCTGCGGATTCTGCAGGTGAAGGTATTTGGTGATCTCTTCCATCAAATACTTGGAGACACCGTAGCCATCGCGGTCCAGACACGGATGTTCATCATCAATCGGCAAAGTCAACGGCCTGAAATCAAGCGACTGAATGCCGACTAAGGCAATGGAACTGGCGTTGACGAACTTGGTGCAGCCCCGGTCAATCAGATACCGCATCAGCACGCGCGTGCCTTCGCAGTTGACCAGCACACCTTCACGTTCCAAACATCCGCCGGTGACCGCAGCAAGATGGACGACCGCGCCGATGTCATGGGAATCAAGTTGACGAAGGTCTTCAAACTCAGCGAAGTTGCCAATGTAGTGGGTCTGATTGTCAGCTGGTTCCAATGGACGGCGACCGATGGTGACAACATGGTGACGTTGAGCCAGTTCCGCACGAAGTGCCGTTGCCAGAAACCCGCTGCCGCCGGTGATGAGAATGGTGGACATGATAAAAGTTTCCTTTGGAAACAGGGATTAGTGATTTGGGATGAGGGAATAGGGCTGGACGCATCATGCACATAGCGATTGCCATGCCTTGATCTAATCCCAAATCCCTAATCACGAATCCCTGAATTTACGACCAATTGATGGTGACACCGACGATGTCCTGATCGCCCTTGTTAATCCGATCATACATCGCAGGAGCGTCATCAGCCGTAATACGATGCGTGATCATCTTGTCCCATGGCAAAACGCCTTGTGTCATGTGCTTGATGACAGCATGACGGAAGGGCAGGTAGCCGTCGTCACAGGGAAAAAAGGTTTGCAGGCGTTTCATGTGCGGGACGAGGAACTTGAAGCTGATGGGCGCTTCACCGTAGTTGCCCTGCCAGACAAACTTGCCATCGCGTTTAGCCAATGCAATGGCGGTGTCCACCAATGCGGGGATACCGGTACACTCAAAGACGACGTCCGCGCCTTCACCGGTGATCTTTTGGATTTCAGTTAACGCATCGGACTTGGCAGCATTGATGGTGATATCCGCACCCATGATTCTGGCAAGTTCCAATTGGCGATCCTGCACGTCGATGGCAATGACTTTGCAGCCACGCAACGAGCATGCTGCGACAACGCCCTGACCGATGAGTCCGCAGCCGTAGACAACAACGGTGTCCGTGAGTTTGGGCATTGCCATATCCACGCCAAAGTATCCGACGGAGGGCATGACGAACATGCTTGCTTCTTCCATGGGGGCATCGTCGGGGAGGATACCCGCACCGTGCGTACCTCCGACGGTGGAGATGATATGCGAGCAGTGATTCCCTGCTACGGGCGAAACGTCCGTCCCGTCTTCAAGTTTCATGGGGGCATTGCCACGGACAAAAACCTTATCGCCAATTTTCACATCGGTGACATCACTGCCGATCTGTTGGACGATGCCGGTTGCCATGTAGCCGGTGATCAGCGGGTAGGGGCCCCATGAAATCTTGTTACGGATCAGGGCAAACTCCGTCCCGATACTCACGCCCGAGTAGGATGTTTTGAGCATGATCTGATCCGACGCCAGTTCGGGGAGAATGACGGTTTGAAGCGAGAACGCCTGTTGAGCGTCGCATACCAATGCCGTAGCTTTCATGTATTGTCTCCAATGGGTGTTTGAGTCGATGGTGATATTCTATTCTTGATAATAAAGATTGAAATGAGATGAATTTGATCATTTTTTAGTCTAAAATGATATTAATGGCAGTTAAACGAACATCCTGGCTTTCAATGATCTCACCTTGCCCGAGCATGGCGCCGGATGGATCACCGATCAAAAGTCTCTGTGGCATGCTTGATACGCCTGCGGGTTGGGTGGAGCCTAATCGTGTGATTTATGATCACGAACTGGTGCTCTTTGAAGCAGGGCATTATCAATTGGAAGTTGATGGGCAGAGCTATGATTGCCAACCCAGCAGTTACATCATCATCCCGCCAGGGCATTGGCATACCAGTACCTGTCTTGAAACGGGTGTCCGACATTACGCGCACTTTGACTGGCAATTTGCCAACCCGCGTTCGGATACTCCGGTGATGACGTTCTCGCCTGCAAGACCCAAATCCCGCCGATACCGCAATGCGCCGGAGTTTGTCCCTGCTGGCGTCTTGGCTGGATCGGTGCGTTCACCTTTAGTCTGTTTTGAACTGATGTCACGGTTACGATTGATGCTTTCGTCGGATCAATCGCATGAACATCTGGCTGCCCGTGGTGTGCTGCTTGAACTGCTGGTCCGCCTGCTTGATTCGCAGCAACATCTGCCTGTTGCCCAACACCGCAAGGAATCACTGGCATACCAGGTTCGCAACTTACTTGATGAAGTCGGGACTCAGCAGGCTGCTGACATTGCCATTCGTCCTTTACTCACGTCATTGGGGCATACCTATGAACACTTGGCAAGAATCTTCCGCCAACAATATGGCCTGACACCGATTGATTATGTGCAGTCGATTCGCGTTGAGCGCGCGCGACATCTGCTTCGACACACCGATGATAAACTCGCTGTCATTGCTCAGGCCGTGGGCTATCGTGATGCAATCTATTTCTCACGTCTATTCAAACGCTACACCGGTCAGACACCCGGCAGTTATCGCAAAGGCTGATCGGTGTTGCTGGTTGAAAAATAAAAATTAACTCACCAGGAGATACCCCAGATCAAAAGCATGGCCGCGACTGTCGGGGTGTGTCTGGTTGAGGAGTTCTAGGGTGAGTGTATGCGTTTGATTGGGCATGTCGCAAGCCAATAAGTCAACGACAGTATGCCCGCCTGCCCATTCCTGGATGATGGGTTTTTCATAGAAGCCGTCGAGGATACTCACGGGTTTGTCATCGAGCGTCACCTGTACCTGCCCGAAGTCGCCGGCATATTTTTGATATCCGATGTAAGCCAGTTTCCCGGTGAATTGAAGTGTGAGCATTGCGCCGACATTGTTGGTTTGCCAACCGGTGTAACCCCCTTTATGCGGGCCTTGCTGCCAGCCTGAGTTGCTGACGCATTTGAGTTGTGTCGCGTCGAGGACCTGGCCGATGTGTTGTGAGGTACGTGCGTCAAGAAACGCTGGTAAATCAGGGGTATTCCGCGTTGCTATGTCACCATTGATCGGTGTCTGCAAATAACGTTTGAGCAGTTGGAAGATGTAGTGATGGCCGGCATCATTGGGATGCACTTCGTCAGGCGAAAGGTCTTCCCATGTGAGTTTGCCTTCGGTGATCAGCGGGTACAGCGCATCACGGTAGGAGAGCATGGGGACGTCGTAGTGCTTGCCGATGGGGATATGGATATGTTGGACATTGTGCCCATCACGACGCATGGTGAAAATGAGAACGACCAATGGCAAGTTGGGAATCGCCAGACATTGTCGGATCAAGGCTTCAAATGCCGGTTCAATGTTGGGATTGTTGGCATCATTGACTGCAAACTCCACGGTGATCAAATCCGGCTGATGACAAAGTAAATCCTTGGCAACGCGAAACGTCCCAAACAGACTGTTACTCGCCCCGATCCCGGCATTGATGAATTGCGTTGGAGTTTGTTCGTTGAGCCATTTGCCTAGCAGTGGGGCATAGGCTTGGTCCGGCTGCGCGTGAGCACCCGCTGTGATCGAACCGCCAATCGCGCCATAGGTGATCGGCTCTTTGTTCTGGACTTTACGAAGTAACCGTGCAAGTCGAATCTGCTGCGTCGAATCGATTAAGGCGCGTTGGTATTGTTCATCAGTCAGTGAGATGGTATGGGCGTAGGATGTCATGGTGGAACACTTTTTAATCGAATGGCAAAGAGGCGAACCAGTCTAACAATACACTGCCTTCGTGTCGCTGGACATCGCTATAAACTGCTGAACATTCGTCGGTATTGTGAGGGTGAATAACCGGTGACTTTTTTAAATTGTTTGGAGAAGTAAAACTGTTCCGAGTAATTCAAAGACTCCGCAATCGACTGGATATCCTGATGTGTTCGGGTGAGCAGGCGACAGGCTTCTCGGATCACCAGGTCAATCTGAAACTGCTTGGGAGAGATGCCAAAGACTTTAAGCCAATGTCGACGTAGTGTCGGCACGGACAGGTTGTATTTCTTTGCATAATGTTGCAGATCCAACGTGTCCTGCCTGGCAAGCATATCCTGATGCATCTCATGGATGGCATCGTAGTACGGACTGATCTGTTGCCTGGCGTTGATGTCCAATGATTCGTCCGCTTCATCCGCTGGCAGGGCACTTTCAATGAGCATCTGCTCACAGAGATAATCCATGCGATCCAGATTGATCAACTGTAACGGCGTACGGATGATTTTTTTGAGTTGGTCCGCCAGCTCCAAAACCGGGCGGATGTTCTGAATATCCCACAACGGATACGCCCCATCCCAGAGTTTTTTGTCCTTGATATAGTCAAGCGTCTGGGCAGGCAGGACAAAGTGGACCGCCGTCCAGGTCTTGCCAGGCATCGGGCCGAACTGCAGTTGGATGTCCGGCGGTTGGACCATCACACAGGGCGCATGGATCGTGACAAATCGTCCTTGCCAGTAGAACTTGCCCGTCCCTGCAAGAATGAAGGAGAAGTTGAGCGTGTCAAAGGTGATTTTCAGAAAATAGTCTTTATGGTCGATGTAGCCTGCGGACAACACCTTGAACGGACTGTTGATTCGACGTGAATCCTGAGTAAATCGCTTGATCATTTTTTCCATATTGTTGATTGAAAGTTCAATGTACTACCGGATACGAAGGCGATAGTATGACTGTGAATAATGAAGGATTCGTTGTCGGGTACAAGTTGAGTATAGGTACAAGGATTGAGAATGTACAGAGTCAATTTAATCAATATTGCAAAATCGAAAGTGGTCTGCCACCTGCTTGGGGCACTGTTTGTGCTCGCGTGTGTTTCTGCAGGAGTCAAGGCTGCAGACTTTGTGCGGGACGTGACTTATCCGAAGCAGATTCAGGCAGGGGAGCTGTGCAAAATCAAGATTCATGTGGATCAACATCGCTGGCCCGTGGGTGCAATGATCCGCTATCAATTCGATCACCGCGAGCAGTTGGGCATTGTCGGTATGCAGATTCTTGAAGCCGAAGAACACCTTACTGATGATGCACAGGTGATTGATGATCCAGAAGCATCCGGTGGTAAAGCAGTGGTCAAAGGTAAGCGTTCAAAATTTGTATTTGATGCTGCGTTCCCCAAGAATGACATGCTCTATGCCGTGTGGGTGTTGGCTAAAGGTGGGATTATCTCGCTCAAGACACCGGAACTTGAAGGGGATCAGTTCAAGCAATTGCACAAGAGTTGGAACAAAAGTGAGACTTACACATGGCGTGGTTTGGGCTCACATGTTGCAGCAGATATCAACAAAACGATTCGTCTGATGGTGGATGATGCCACGGTTGACCGCGTGTTACTCGTACCTTTGAATCGTGATCTACTGGTGCATCCTCAGACGATTGTCAATGCCGATACCTTTGATTGGCAGACCAATCGGACATCCGTGGGGCAGCATCAATTTGATGTCCGTGTGCAATGTCAGGGGCAGATGGAAAAAACACAGGTCACCGTCCATGTCCTGCCACGCGAATCGGTCACTTCGGCACAGGACGATTTACATGTTGCTGCTGATCAACAGTATGTCGTTTTGCTCAAAGATCATCAGGTTCCGCTGAAAAAGTATCCGCTGTACCGCTTTGTCGATGACGCTTTGATCAAGAAACTCAGCGACATTCATGGCATGCGATTTCCTGTGGACTTCAACGCGATTTGCCTTCGCAGTAAGTCGCATCAGGACTTGCCCGAGTCGGTGGCCTTGTTGGTTAATGACTACGCTCAAGGTTTCTCGTTTCTCTTTGCTGAGTATTGGCAGGGCGATGTCGGTAAGGAAATGGCATACCTGAAAATCGTCTATGACAATGACGAATCCGTGCATGTGCCGTTGCGTGAGGAGTTTGAAATTTCCGGTAGTCTGCGTAGTGATCAGCCGCGAAATGCACTTGGCGTTGCTGTGGCATTTTCGACAGTCGGTTACAACGTCACGCTGCATACATGGCCTAACCCGCACCAGGAACGCAAGGTCAAGCAGATCGTCTTTGCCAACGATCTGACCAAGCGCAGCACCAAGGATGAGAACACGCTCATCCCCATGAATCTCACGCGCATCACTTCGCAGATTATGCTCGCTGCCATTGGTCATCGTTCTGCGGAGAATGTTGCCAAGCTCGTTAAACGCCAGCAGACCCAGCAGGTGCAGACCCAGGAACTGGCAACGTTCGGCACGATTGACTTCAACAATGTCAAAGGCAATATCTCCCCCAATCTTTTCAGCATCAATGAGAGTTTTATTCTCAGCACCGATCGCCCGGTCTTCGCCGATTATCACAAGAAGGCCGGTCGTCTTGATGCCAAGGTTTACCGCATACACTCCGGCTGGACCCCGCGTCGGATCTACACCAAGGATGGCTTTGATCAGAATGTCTACGAAAACTTCGTCACCGGCTTAAAGAACACCATCGGTGATCACAAAGACTGGCAGTTGATGATCTGCATCAACTTCATCCCCAAGTACATGGATCCGACCACTGTCGAAGGACGCAAGCTGTTTTCCGACATGTGTGCGGATATGGTCAAACGTCTTAATGGTGATGAAAAACTGGGCATCACCTATTGGGAGATTTACAACGAAGTCTACTTCCGCAAGATCGCTGAAGACCGCAGTCTCTGGATCATGTTCAACGAAGCTGCCAAGGCGATGAAAGCGGTGGACCCCAACATCAAGATCGGCGGATATGCGCCATGCTGGCCGTCGGTCCCGATGATTCGCGACTTCTATACACACTGTCATCAGAACGTGGACTTTTTGAGTTGGCATAAGTATCTGACCGGAAGTGTCAAGACCCAAACACCGTATCTCATGGCCATGACGCCCAGCTTTGGCAAGGATGTTCATGCGATACGTCAGATGGTCAATGAAGTGACGCCAGGCAAGAAACTCGAGTATGCCTTAACGGAGTTTAATATCAGTTGGAACTGGAAGCCACACGAGCCGCGCCAGGCAACGCATGTTGGGGCGGTGTGGCTATCCTCGGTGTTCCTGCATCTGATCAACGCGGAACTGGACATCAGCCAACTCTGGCATTCACGGGGCGGAGGGACGTTCGGCCTCTTTGGTGATGGCAATGAACCGCGACCCAATGCACACCTGTTTTATCTCTGTAACAAGTATGTCAAAGGCCAGTATGTCGATTCGCAATACAGCAGCCCGATGGTTGAGACATTGGGTTTCATGAATAAAAATCAATACGGGGTGATGGTCATCAACAAGACCGATACTGCGGTGACCATGCATCTTGATTTACTCAACGCACCGCAACTCTCTGAGGATATTTACGAAGGCAATACTTTGTTGTACACCCTCAATGAGTCAGGTCTGAAAAAGGAAATGGTCAATTTCGCTAACGGGCCGATGTCCATTGCGATGGGGCCATGCGAAGTCCGTTTCTACATCACAGCGTCCGGGGAAGAGGCAGAATAATGCCAACGGAGTCTGTTATGAATAGCAATCGACATCATCACCCCCATCATACTCGTGGTTTTACACTCATTGAGTTGTTGGTTGTGATCTCGATCATTGCCTTGCTTCTTGGGATTCTCCTTCCCGCGTTGCAAAGCGCCCGCAAGAGTGCCCGGGCGATTCAATGCATGAATCTCACGCGTCAATTCGGGTTGGCCAACACGATGTATGCCAACGCATTTGATGATTGGCAGTGGCCGGTTTACATGGGGCCTGCAAGCAGTCGAACCTGGTGGACGAATAACCGGTATGTCTGTGACTTTCTCTCGTTTGAGGTGTCGACGGTTTTTGACTCAAGTGGTCTGACCTATTGGCCGCGACATTTGATTTGCCCGGAGGCCGACTATGCCTTATCGCAGACCAAAGGCAGCTTGGATTACGCAGCCATCAGCGTGAGTATTGGTGCCAACATCACCCGCCCGTCCAACTCTTCGGGGGGTGAATATTATCCGCCATCGACCTGGGATTACCGTGCGTTTCATGCCCGTGAAGTCAATCGACCGAGTAAGAAGCTTCAGTTTGCAGATGCCTTGAGCATCCAGGTTGTCCGTTCAGGTTCCGAACCGATTGCAGGCTATCACACCTATGGTGAAGTCAAGCAGAGTGGCATCGTTGCTTATCGTCACACCAAGGCGACCAACGTCGGCTTTTTTGATGGCCATGCTGCCACCGTCCCAGAGGAACAAGCCAGTTTGAATGACGATCTTTGGTATGTAGATCAATAATGTTGCCTGGTGACGTTGTTAGAATGTGTTGTCATGAAGTCTCAACAGCCAAGCTCGTTAGTGTCACGTCCCAATCTTGTTTATGTTTTTGCGGATCAGATGCGCGCCTCGGCCATGGGGCATGCGCCGCTGGCTGATCCGGTGATCACACCTCATCTAGATCACTTTGCATCGCAAGGCTTATCGCTGACGCAATGTCGGAGTAACTTCCCGGTTTGCAGTCCGTATCGTGCGATGCTCATGAGTGGTCGGTATCCGCAGGCTAACTCTGTGGTGAGTAACATCAATAACATGCCGGGTCGGGATTTTGACTTGCGCGATGATCAAACCTGCCTCACCGATGTTTTATCATCAAGTGATTATCACGTCGGCTACATTGGCAAGTGGCATTTAACCCGACCGGTTGAACCGTATCTCACTAACGCCAATGAATCGGGGCCGTGGATTTGGAATGAATGGACCCCGCCGCATCGTCGTCATGGCATTGATCAATGGTACGGGTATAACACCTATGATCGTCATCTCAAGCCGTTGTATTGGGACAATGACTCGCCGCGTGAGGGGTTTCACTTTGTCGATCAATGGTCTACGGAGCATGAAACCGACAAGGCGATCGACTTTCTCAAGCAACGTCAACAGTCGGATTCGGATCAGCCGTTTGCGCTGTTCGTCTCTTACAACCCACCGCATCCGCCGTTTGACCAGGTGCCTCAGAAGTACCGTGATTTATACCGTGATGCGACGCCTCAGGAGTTGTTGGTTCGGGAAAATGTGCGATTAAACTCAGGCGATTCAATACTTGATCAAGCGATGAACTCGGTTGCAAATTACTTTGCTGCGGTGTCCGGCGTGGATGATCAGTTCGGGCGATTGATGCAGGCCATCTCATCGCTGGACTTGGCGGAGAACACCTTGTTGGTCTTTACCGCGGATCATGGGGAGATGATGGGTTCGCATCAACGCATGAGTAAGAACACATGGCATGAAGAGTCCGTTCATGTGCCGATGATCATACGCCTGCCCAGCCAACTCCGAGCAGGGGGGCAGGACGATTTACTCATCAGTACTCCTGATATTCCTGCAACGCTGCTGGGTTTGCTTGGTCTGCAAAAGGCGATTCCCGAGGGTTGGCAGGGGATCGATTATGCATCAACGCTGCGTGATCCGACGTGTTCGAAACGCCCGCAATATCAGGCCTATTTCGATCCGAATGGTAAACTCACCGGCGTCTTTGATCAGCAATATACAGCGGTCATCAGTCATGCTGAGGACAACACAGCACATCTGTATAATCGACATGCTGATCCCTATCAATGCCATAATCTGGCAGCTTCGGACCCCAAACGTATGGAGGGGTATCGGCAATGGATTCTTGAAAATCAGATGTCAACTTGATGTGGGTGATTGGAACGATGACTTTATGCCAACGTGCGGATCTGATCACTGATCTGACTGCCGATGGCATCAAAGAATTGAATGTCCTGCAGGTCGGCTTCCAACTGTTTGGTTTGCTGTGTTGAAAGTGAACTCAGAGGCAGGCGCGTTGGACCGCAGTCAATACCGATGATCTGCATGATGGCTTTGCCGGTCGCCAAGCCGCCGTACTTGATCAACAGGTCAACGAGTTGTCGCGACTGCTGCTGATAGACTGCTGCCGCTGTGAGATCACCGTTGTTGTAGGCCTCGATCATTTTCAGATAAATCGGGGCAGCATAGTTGTACGTGCTACCGACTGCACCGTCAGCACCCAGTGGGATCGCTGAGAGCATAATCTCATCACGCCCAAAGAGCATTTTGTACCGTCCCTGACTCACGTCCACGCAGCGACCAAAGTCGTAGAGATTTTCGTGCGTGAACTTGATACCCGCGAAGTTGGGAATGTCAGGCGCACACTGGGTGAGCAACTGCTCCATCGACAAGTCCACGCCGGTCATCGCAGGCATGTGATAGTAGTAAAACGGTAACTCGGGGGCGGCACCTGCGACGGCTTGACACCACTGCCCCAATTGGCTGATCGATGACGGCTTGAAAAAGTAGGGGGCGATGGCAGCGATCCCGTCTGCGCCGATTTGCTGAGCATGCATGGCCAACGCCTGGCAATCTCGAAGCGACGTCCCGCCGACATGCACAATGATGCTTAACCCCTCGGGCCGATCCTCACACCACCGCTGTGCAACGGCCATGCGTTCTTCAAGTGTCAGCGAGGCGCCTTCCCCCGTTGTCCCACAGACAAACGCACCACTGACACCACTTGCAAACAGGGCCTGAGCCTGACGGCTGATCAATTCCAGATTCAAATCGCCATCAGCAAGCATGGCGGTATAAGGTGCGGCAATGAGACTGTTCATGTCCATGGTATGAATCCTGAAATAAATTAAACGCTTGATATTGTATACAAAAATAGCAAAAAGTAAATACTGAGATTCGTTGGATGGGTAAAGCGCAGCAAACCCCACCGCCGGTACTTGCAATGGCCTGGAATTGGTGGGTTTCGTGGCGATTTATCCACCTTACGTCAGAATGCTGTCTGCATCATGTCCCTGCGCGGGAGTGACGGAAGGTGGAGATTAGAGCGTTCCCAATCCATTTGTCGCGTTTTGTCTTGCTGTATGGCTCCTTGCCTGTGTCGATTTGCATCGCCTGCTTCAATCTCCTTGGCAATGATCCATTCGCTAGCGACAAAGACCCTACACTTGGATTGCGAACGCTCTAATTCGTTGAACGACTCAAAGGTTTTGCCGTTTAAGTTTGTTTGGTTTCCGGATTTGAACTGCCAGTGATAAGTGTTTGGGCGAATGGTGATGTGATCACCCGGATCACAATTCCGTGATGCCATGTCGGATCGCATACCGCGTCAGGCTCGCAACATTGTGAATGCCGAGTTTGTTCATCAGATGCGTGCGGTGGGTTTCCACGGTTTTGATGGACATGCTCAACACTGTGGCGATCTGCTTGTTGGCAAGACCTTCAGCGAGAAGTTGCAGAATGTGACGTTCCCTGCTGGTGAGTATCTGCGGGGCTGGCGCAGAGGTTTCGTCAGTCAATTGCTCTGAAGTCGTATCACCTTGAGCAAGCATCTGCGTGACCCAAGGCGTGAGAAAGGTCTGCCCCGCATGCACCGTCAGGATGGCGGACTGAACATCACGCAGCGATGCCGTTTTCTGGACATAGCCTTTGGCCCCCGCATCGAACATCGCTTTGATGGATGGGGCGTCGGCATGTTGGGTCAGTGCAATGACTTTGATTTTGGGATCAAGCTTGCGGAGTTGGCGGGTAGCTTCAATGCCGTTGAGCTCGGGCATGCCGATGTCCATGATCAGGATGTCCGGGATCAGGTCCGTCACCCGCTTGAGGGTCTGGTGACCATTCTCTGCTTCCCCGACGATTTGAATGCTCGGATGCTCTGACAGGAATGCCCGGATGCCATCGCGCATCGCAGCATGGTCATCCACCAGCATGACACGGATCATCGACATGGGGCAGTCTCCAGCAGACTGTCGACCCCAAACCACTGTGTGATGGCAAACTCCATGGTTGGTGAAATGCGAAGGCTGGAAACTGGGCGAATGGTACCGGCGTGTCTGTTGGCTTGGTAAACGGCAATGGTCTTCATCGTCAATGATTTTACAAACTACAGTCAAGACCTGATAGCCGGGATGACTTATTGCCGATTAAATATCGCCGATTGCGCATCAAGCCTTTGATGCGATGGCTTGCACTCCCTGATTAAAGGATTGGAAGATGGCTTTGTCTACCTGCCGCAAGGTGTTTTGGATTGCATTGCTGGCTGTCTGTTCACTGGTGATTTCCCGGTCGGTTCGAGCAGAACGCCTGCCTCAGATTCGGCTGGGGGCGATTGTCGCTCAGGATGTGGATGCCCAAACGCTGGCGATGCTCACACCTGTCTCCGCACAACTGGGTAAACGGGATATTCCCATTCTCTTGACCGTTGCAACAGCAGAGAATCAGCAGGCGACCGATCGCTTGATCGAGCAGGTCGGCCCGGGCAAGGTTCTACTGGTCTGTCCTGAAGAATCGATCAACAAAGCGGAGGCCGCGCTGCCCAAGGGGACATCGCGATTGGCTTTGTCCGGCGATTGCCTGCAGGTCGGATTTGCGTTGGCCCGAGCATACTGGGACAAAGCGCGAAACGTCGTGTTGGTCACGAATCAAGAGCCGTCGTTGTTGGTCTATGCTTCAGCGCTGGCCGGCCATCGACGTCAACCGCTTCTGGTCATTGACGAGCAGGTCGATGTCGACGTACTGAACAAGTCATTAGAACAATTGGGCGTCAAACGCGTCAGCGTCGTTGCTGCTTCAGGCGTCCCGCTTCCCCAGTGGTCACAGACGCTGGCATGTCCGATTGAACTGTTGCAGGGTAATCAGGTTCAGGATGCGGTGATCAAGACGTTGGGGCCGCAGTCAATCCGTAATGTCATTGTTGCCCGTGCGCCGGACGGCGATGAAAAGCCGTTGGCGTCCGGTTGGATGGCTGCGTATCTGAGTGTTGCACGCAAGTCCGTCATCGTCCTGCCGACATCTCAGGAAGTGGAGGTCGCCGAGCGGCTGGTTCAGACTGTCGTGTCGGATTACCAGTTAAAGCCGCGTACCGTCACATTGCTTGCTGACTACGATGGCATCATAGAAAACCAGACGATGATCGCGGTCGGTGAAGACACGCTGGAGATTGCAGTCGAACCCTGCTCGATGGCCGGTGCAGGGGGCGCAGCGGACTTTGGTGTCGGACGGATTCCTTATGCCGATGCCGGTCAGGCTTCATTACTTATTGCCTGGGGACTGCTGCGTGAACAGACTTCCAGCACCCATGCCGGTGGACTGTTGATGATTGCCAACCCCAATGCCGACTATGGTGCTTTGCCCTTAGCCGAGACGGTCGCCCGGTTCACTGAGCGTGAGTATACCAATCTCAAGGTGCCGACCATCGCGCACTTTGGTACCCGTCCTGACATGCAGCAGGCCAATCTGGATGCTGCAGCAGCGGATTTGATTATCTATCAAGGCCACATCACCGACCATCAACTCTTTGGTTCTGGCCAGTATTGGGATGACGAATCAGGCTACATGGAGCAGGAATATGATGAGTCGGGTGAAGACGATCGTGATCAAGAGGAAGCACGTCAGGCTCGTGAAGAAACCTACGATTCGCCTGTGACGCAAACCTTCAATCGCGTATTGGGTGAGATCGGTTTATTTGAAAACACAACATGGCAGGTCATGGGTTCGCCTGAGGTCAATGTCAACCTTCTGCCCAGTCCGTTACTTGAAAGTCAGCAGCTTCAAGATAACGAACCCGAATCATCCGATAGCGATGAACCGATGTCCGATGAAAATTGGCACTTTTCCTACGATCCGCAGGCGATGCATCCGGGTGATGCTGCCGGTAACGCACCGATTCTCACGCATCACGCGATGGTGTTTCTGCAAAGCTGTAGTTCGATGCATGATGATGCAACGCAAATCGCCTTGGCCAGTGATGCCTGTGGCGTGATTGGCAGTGTCACCAGCATTCACAGTGCTTCAGGCAGTTCGTTTGTCAAAGCCTGGAGTGATGCCGTGCTTTACCGCGATGCAACAGCCGGTGAAGCGATGCGTGATGCGCGGAACTATTTCCTGCTTCTGGTCCAACTCAAAAAGGCACGTGGGCATACCCAGCAGGCCAAGACCATGCGTGTGGGTTTGAGTTTTCGTTTGCTGGGTGACCCGGAACTGCGTGTGCTGCCCGGTTCGCTTGACTTACCTCGCTTCCAACCAGTCTCTGGCGGGGTAACGCCGCAAGGCATCGGTTTTCAGACGCCTGAAAAAACACTCAAACAAGTCGAAACCGACAAGTATGTCGTGCGTGCTTTCCCCGGTTCGCAGACCGCCGGGATCGTCAAGCGAATCAAGGATAAAGACTATCGACGCCTGATGCCGCTGTATTACCTGCGCTTGCCAATGCCTGCTGATGGACTGCCTGCCCATGGCGATAACCTGCATCGGCAGGGCGATTCGGGGACACGTGCCGTCTACACCACCGACTCCCTGGGGCAGTATCTCTATGTGGTCTACTTTCCTCAAAGCCTCGAGAAAAATGAGACGATCCAACTGGATTGGACATCGAACTGATGCGACGTTTCACGGTTAATCGCTGTCGTCCTGCCTGCGGAGTTGGATCATGAACAAGCAAAATAAACGAACTGTTGTGACCGTGCTGCTGCTTTGTGTCATTGCAACGGGCATCATGGTGATTCGCCATCTCTCGTCGGATACAGCAGGTGACGCTGACGATCATGTGCTCTGGCAATTGCGTTACACCGTCAAGGTGTTGGCCCGTGATGCGCAACGTGTGTATGTATCGCTGCCGGATGATGCACACTCAGCCATGATCCAAAGGGAAGCTTTTTTCAGGGCGGACCTGGCCATGGACATACAACGCAATGCCGACACGGGTAGCCGCAGTGCCGTGCTCTTGGCCAACGGCAATGGGCAGTGGGCGACATGGATTGGTGAGTTTGATATTGACCCGCGTTTGAATACCAAGTCGCATCCAGCCATCACACAGCCGCTTAAACCCGCGATGCGTCAAAGGTATCTTGCAGCCAAATCCAAAACGCAGGTTGGTTCCATGTCGGTGAATAAAGCCTTGGCACAGATTCCCGCAGATCAACTGCCGGTCGCGCGAGTTCAGCAGATTTTTGAATATTGTTGGCTGAATATCTCTGATCGCGCGGAGGGGCATGACGATGCGGCCGATGCCTTGACACATGGCTTTGCCAACAAAGTCGGGCGCGCTCGGGCAATGGTGGCTATGTGTCGGACCGCCGGTTTCCCCTCGAGATTGGTGACTGGTTTCGTGCTTGATTTGCCGGGAAATATCCACCCCAGAACATGGGTTGAAGTTTACCTTGATGGCACATGGGTGTCCTACGATCCAACCAGTGGTCAAACGCGATTCATGAATCAGACCTATCTTCCCGTTCGGGTCGATGGCGTTGAGATGGTGCGTGGGGCCGAGCCAGGCACGTGGCGTGTAAGTTATGAACTCAACCGTTTGGAACGCGATGTTTCGCCTAATCAGCCCATTGCTCAATTGCCGGTGATCCTGGATTTAACACGACTGCCCAGTGGGATGCGCGGTATTCTGGCGGTGTTGTTGCTATTGCCACTTGGTGCGCTGGTCACAGCCGTTTTTCGAAATCTCATTGGCTTGATGACCTTTGGTACGTTCACACCTGCCTTACTGGCATTGAGTTTCCTCTATTCGGATCCGGTGACGGGGATGGTGGTATTTGTGCTGGTCATGTTTGTGGGGATGGTCACACGTGGGTTGCTGGAGTATCTGAAGCTGTTGATGGTGCCGCGATTGGGGGTGTTGTTGACCTTGGTGGTGATCTGCCTGGTGTTAGCCATTTCCGTATTGGATGACCTGGGGCTCACACCCAGCGCCAATGCGGTGATTCTACCGATGGTGATCATGACCATGCTCATTGAGCGTTTTTATGTCTGCCATGATGAAGACGGTTTACTCACTGCATGCAAGCTGCTGGGTGGGACATTACTAGTAGCAGCCTGTTGCTTCATGTTACTTGCCTGGAAGTCATTGGGGTTGGCCTTTGTGCACGCGCCGGAGATGCTGCTGTATGTTGCGGGTGCGTTGCTGTTGATCGGGCGATACGCCGGGTACCGGTTGGCTGAACTGTTTCGATTCCGTGACATGTTATCACCGGATGCGAGTTTGGGGAGTTAACCAATGAGCAGGAAACGTTGGCGATTCTGGGCCTGGCCGTGGGAACTCAAACAGGCTGGCGTGCTTGGGATCAATGCTCGAAATCTCAATTACATTGCGCATTTAAATCCGCGTAAACTTTATGCCCGTGTCGATGATAAAGCTCGGACGAAGTTGATTTGTCATGAACATGAAATCGCGGTTCCGCGGACTTATGCACTGATCAGTCGGTATGGCGATATTGCGCACTTTGGTGCTTTGATGGGTAACCGTCAGCAGTTTGTGATCAAGCCTGCCTGTGGTGCGGGGGGGCGTGGGATTATGGTCGTTGCAGCCAATACGCGTGAGGGCTTTGTCCTTGCCAACGGCACAGTGCTGTCGGCAGCAGACATCGAACATCATCTTGCCAGCATTCTCTCGGGACTCTTCTCACTCTCAGGACATCCGGATAAAGCCATCATCGAAGCGCGTGTCATGCCCCATGTCGCCTTTTCGGAGATTGCTGTGGGAGGCACCGCTGACATCCGCATTGTGATCTGTCAGCATGTTCCCATTGCTGCGATGATCCGTTTACCCACCGCCGAATCACGTGGTCGAGCCAATCTCCATCAAGGCGCAATCGGTGTTGGCATTGACATCGCCACCGGCAGGACAACAACCGCAGTCCACCACAACCGCCAGATCACCCAACACCCAGACACGTTATCGCCGGTCTCCGGTTTGTTGATACCACATTGGCAGCAGGTGCTTCACATTGCAGGCAGACTCAGCCATGCCTTGCAGCTTGGGTATGTCGGCGTGGACATTGTGCTTGATGCCAATTATGGGCCGATGGTTCTGGAAGCCAATGCACGTCCGGGATTGAATATTCAGATCGCCAACAACCAAGGCCTTCTCAAGGCCAACAGTCACGCATTGGCCGTACCGGAATTGAAGATTCTGCCGGTATGATTCGGCCAATGCGTGCGGTCTTTCCAGGCTGTTTTTATTTGAAGATCATGTCCAGGTATTCATGCGGCTTGCCATAGGGTTCTGAACCCTTGGGTGCCAGTGTCAAACCGGTCTTGCGACCTTGACCATCGTTGTCATTGATGAGGATGGAAAAGCCCAGATGGCCATCAACCTCAAACCGCGTGCCGGGAATGCAGTCGGTTGCGGGGAAGACGATTTCGTAGATGGTCTGTTGACCATGACGCACGATGGCCAGCTTCACATCGGTATCCAGGATTTCTTCTGCACGATTGGCCTGGCCTTTGTAATTCCCGTTGGCTCCCTTGGCAAGCCATGCACAGTTCTGTTCACCAATCCGACTGATGATGTACTCCACATCATCGTCCGTGTTGGCTTGTGCCTGCGTGGCATCATTGCGCGGGTCAAAATAAATCTGAACGCAATCTCCCTGCCAGCCTTCATGGGCGGACTTGGCGGTTTGCATGATGTCATCGGTGACGACGATGGTAATGGCAAGCACATTTTCATTCCAACCCAAGGCCAGTTTTGCAGACAGGTCCTGATCATCCGTGCGTTTGAGCATGTGGCTGAACGCCTTGGAGACCTGCTCGTCGCTGAGTGTGATCCAGTTGGCATGGTTCCATTCACTCAGATCACCATCGGCGGTGACGGTGGTTTGCCTGGATGCAAAGAGGGGCTGAACACTGGCATCAACGCGTGTGAAGTATTCACCTGACTCTGCCATGGCCGTGAGTTTACAGGTACTCATGCTGGGGATTTGTGTTTGATCCAACTTGAAGTCCACGCGGATGGTTTGGCCGGGCATGAGTTTTTCAAAGGCTTGAACCGTTTGGGCAAGCTTCCAGTTCTCAGGCAGGTTCATCAGTTTGACATGACCATCCATCGGGTGATTGCGCATGCTCTGGACATAAGCGGTGATGGTGCTGCTGCCGGTGATGGCGATATCGACTTTAAACGGATCACCTAACCCAATGACCGGGGCACGGGTGAGTTTGGCTTCGATGTCTTTGGTCGACGTGCCCGGTGTAAAGCGGACATAAGCCGGGTCCGAGGCAATGCGAACGCCCTTGGAAGCAGCTGCTTGATCATAGGGATTGCCCATGATGTCCATGATGGTGATTGAGCCATCGAGTTTCATGCGTGCATCGACATCAAGCTTCGGGGACCAGATGGCAAGCAGTGGTCCGTCGGCTGCATCGGGGAACACAATCGCGTTGATAGCAGGTCCCAGGATGATCTCCTGGCCCCGTCCGGCCTCGGCCATCAAACGCGCAGCAGCACTGTAGGCACTGAAAAAGTCATAGACGAACAACTCGCGTTCCGGTCCACGGCGACTGATGGTTTGCGTGGGATTGAAAAAACAGACTGGCATGCCGACCGCTGCCTGTGAGACAAAATGCTGAATCGAGCGCCCCGCGGTCGCCAACTCGCCGGAGTGTGGCAGGTAATAACCGCGTCTCGCTTCCTCGTAACCTGCACGATCCTGAAACAGATTCGCACCGTAGTATTTTTCACTGTTAACCATCTGGCCGGTAAAGCCAAAGTTCTGCATCACTTTTTCGAGCTTGATGCCGGTCTCATAGAAGTTGGTTTGACCGTAGGGGTGGTAGGTAAAGACGTCCATGTAGTCGCTTGCACCCAGTGACATCCACTCGTTGATCCAATCCCATTTGACGTTGTTCATGGCATTGCATGCAACCGTGAGATTCGGATCAATGCTCTTGATCGTGCGGTAGGCGACCTTTTGGAATGCGAAGTATTTGCTCGGATACATCGCCGGTTTGCCACGATGCGGCCCACTGTGGACACGCCAGAGATTCGGTTCGTTGAAGATTTCGTAACTTTTGATTTCAGACTTCAAAGCATCGACATAGGCACGCAGGTGTGTTTCGTACAACGCGAGACGTTCAGGGGATGGCAAGTCCATCGCGGCATTGGTGTCTGTCTTGCTTGCTGAACGTGGCAGGGCACCAATGCAAGGCATCAGTTCGATTCCAGCCTGGGTAAACGGGCGACTCTTGGCAAGCAACTCGTCTTTGAATTCACTTGGGATCGGCATCGGTAAGTCCGGCGGGACCGACGCAAAAAACCGATTGAGCGTGATCCCCAGATCACTTTGAATTACCGCATGATCTTCACATAGCCAGCTTGGGTAGTTAAACGTTTCCTGACAGATACCCGCTAAACCATATTGTCCAGGTTTGGCTGTCACGCGCACGGGCTGGTCCACAATGGCATATCGCGCGATACCAATCCCTGCGGTCTTCTTGTTGATCGTTGCTGCCAGGTCGACGTGAAAGGTGCCAAGCTTGTTGGTGGGAAGGTCGATTGGCACGACGGTGTTGCGATCCAGTGGGACCGTGAGTTGTTTTTGCCAGGCAATCTTTCCCCATGCATCTTTGGCCAGGACGAGAATCTCAGCTTGTCCATCTCGTTTTTCGCCGGGGACGATTTTGAGTTTGGCATTGGCTTGATCACGACCGCGCATGAAGTAGGGCCAACGATCATAGGTCAGGCCCAGCATCACCGGCGGCGCCTGATATTCTTTTTCGGTTCCCTCGACGATTTGGATGCGATCAATCAGGACATCCTTGCCACCAAAGTTAAGATACCCACGTTGCTGGATATTGGGTTTGTCCCATTTGATGGTCCAACTGAAGCGTTTCCATTGATCGCTTGGGATACTGTTTGCTTTGCTCCAGAGAACGACATGCCATTCCGGGTCGATGGCAAGCGCGCTGCATTGTGGGTTGTCTGCGCCCGGTGCAGCCTTGAGGTCTGCGGAGATGGTGTAGGTTTTGCCTACGGTGACCGGGAAGCAATACGTCTGCAAACCAATGTTACGCAGCAGCGCGCAGGTCCCACCATCGACTCCCTGGTTTTCAAGCATTTCGATGGGCTTGGCTTGAGCGGTCCGGATGTAATCCTGATATCTTTTTGGCCACGAATATTGGTAGAAAAAGCCGGTACCACCCAGTTCGAGGTCGGGGTTGTAGAGCAGGTTCGCTCCCGGTGTTCCCTGCCATCCCATGCTTTTAGCAGCAGCGTAGGGATCAGCTTGCAGGGTGGGGTTGTCGGCGATTGCAGTGCCGGGTTGCCATGTCAATTGTGCATCGGCCAGCAGCAATGTTGACGGGGATTGATCCTTGTCGATTCGCAGGAAAAACCATTTGACACCTTCCTTTGAGATCGGCCAGGTGATGGTGTATTTCTGCCAGGTTGCTGTTGGCGTGTAACTCATTTCCGCACGCTTGCCCCAGCCATCACGGATGATATGCAGGTTAAAGCGACTGGCTTGATCGGTCCGCGCCCAGACACTGAACGTCAGCACACCATTGTCCGGCAGGGGGTAGGCATGCGAATAAAATTGGCGTGACTTTTCGCCCTGACCTTTGATCGCAAACACGTGTTTGCCAGATCGGTAAGACGGGTTGGCAATCAAGGACTGTTCACTGATGGGTTCTATGGGATCCTTGGCATACCAATCCGGGGCAACCATGCCGATATGACCTTGTTCAAAATCACCATCCGTCAGCCAATTGTTGTTAGCCAACTGATGCATTTGAACCGGCTCAATTTGGATGTCACGAATGGACAGTGAAGCGTTGGATGAGGCTTGTTTCCAATTGCCAAAACGGATGAGAATCCGCGTGGGTTCGTCAATCTGGAAATAGATGGCAAGCGGGGACCAGTCGGAAGCCGGATGCTGCCACTGATAGCTGGATAAACTCCTTTTGTAGTCAATGGTTTTGACATCAACAGCAAAGACACCCAATGGAGGGTAGGCATCGTTTTTGAACTGAGCTTTGAAGACATAAAGTCCGGGTGCGATGGTGTCAGTTGAAATCAGTTTGGCTTCGCGATGACGCGTGCTGGTGGTCAGCATATCGCCATCGGCTTGGAAACCTCCAGCCAGTTTCAGATCCTTGGGCAAAGCCAGGCAGACCTGAGTGGTCAAAAGGCAACCAGCAAGCATCGCCATCCATGAGCAGATTATTCGAGCGTGTCTCTTCATGTTCATTCCAGATTGAGTGATATTTGAACAACAGATAAGCCATTGCAGATCAACGCGACCCGCAGGATGTCAACTACGCAGTTCGTGTTCAAAGCATGACGCAGAGAAGTTTGAGATGATGTCGATGACAGGCTAAGACATTCAATAAGCCGTGTTATCTTTGCGACGGATGGTCTGGAAGAAAGCTGCATGTGCATTCCAACTCAAACCATGTGCGGTGCCGGTGTGTTCAATTTGTTTGAGTGCTTCAAAGTTCATGCTCTTGACATGCCCATCACCAAAACCAACGTTGGCACATTCAAGATGCCGCGTTTGAATCTGGGAAGTCCAGCCATCAAGACGATGGTTCTGTGGGAAGTTGTCTGTGTAGGCAACCTGAACCGAATCAGCAATCATCGGGAAATCGGCTTCGAATGGCGGTTGTTCAAAGACCATGAAACTGCCACCCGCCCAATTGCCTTTGTGATCATAAGTCCGCAAGCCAAACGAGTAGGCATCCTCTTTGAGGAAGTTATCAACATTATCCCATGATGGGAACCGATTATTGGTCGGGCATCGCAGGGCAGCAATCGTGGAGACATACTCCATTTTCTTAAGCAGTTTTGACCATCGCAGACTTGAAGGCGAGTTCATGCTTAAGAGCCATTGGCGTCCCTTGAGATTGTCCGATGAGTACATGGCCAATGCGAGCATGCTCTGCTTCTGGTTGTTCAGACACTTGACGTTCTCTGCGGATTCGCGTGCTTTACCCAACGCAGGTAAGAGGATACTGATCAGCAGTGAGATAATGGAAATCACAACCAGTAATTCAATTAGTGTAAAGCCATACGATAAGTGTTGAGACTGATGACGCATCGGTAATCTCCTTGGACATACTTCTTGTTGTAATCATCACATGACCTGCAAGAGCGTCATACTTCGTTTTCGAACAAGGCCGGAATTTCCTGAAATGGAATAATGGGTTTGTTGGAACGTTGATTGTCGATCTGCTCGATGCAACGCTCAAGCATGTTCCCCGCATGGAAACCAATCCGCTGCATGGGGATGATATTTGGTACCGCCCAGGGCCAATTGCAATGGGCGACGATGTCCAGATCCTTGCCAACCCGAAGCCCCATCGCAATCACGGCTGAGGCGGCATACTCCACGAGATTGTCATCCGCAATAAGCAGGCCATCGGGACGCTGATCATCAGGATAGTCCATCAGTAGGGGGACAAGGTTTTTGACCACCTCTGGTGCGTTGCGACCTACCTGTTGAATCCACTGTGAATGAAACGGCAGGCCGGCGCGCACAAAGTCCGCCTCGCCCAGTCCGTCGTAGGTGTCGGACATGTGGACCACTGCCACGCGTTTACGGCCGTGATCCGCAAACCATTTGAGGGATCGGTCGACAAAGCATTGTGTGTCATCGACCACGCTCGGGTGATAGTTCTGCGAAATGTGGCTGTTGATGTACACCTTGGGAATGTTGACATCCGTCAATTCGTGGATCGTCTCAAACGTTTCCGGGGTCATGATCAGACCCGCAAGGCGGTGAGATTCAATTTCGTCCTTGAGTTTCTGGCAGATCCCCATGCCATCTCTGACATCCAGCAAACCCAGGTACAATTCAAACTCAAAGCCTTCATTGTTCTGTTCGTAGAGATGGCATTCCTTGAGCAAAATCTCGTTAAACAAAGACCAGCAGGTGGAATCGCGATTGGTGGCTGTGATCACCGCATATCGATTCAGATGCGGGGGATGCTCCACGACATACAAACCGCCACGACGACTCTGCGCGTTGACAAAGCCGTCTTGCTTGAGCTTGGCAATCGCCTGCTGAACCACGCCACGACTCACCTGGAAGCTGGTTTCAATTTCCTGGAAAGTCGGCATCCGACCGCCGGGTTTGTACTCGCCATCGACGATCTGAGTCCGCAGGCTGCTTGCTAGTAAATCGGATTGAGTTGGGTTAGTTTTATATTTCATATTTTTGTACAGTAAAAACTGTTTATTTACTGTACAAGGGACAAACGCAAAGTCAATCCTCCGGTATAAAAAAACTTTTGCATCTTAATCAACAGGACTCGGCCGAGATAGATTAGGAAGCTCAAATCACCAGCATATCCGTTCCGGGCGACTTGGGCGGGATGTGTCCTAACCTATTTTATTAACAGTGTTTGTGGCTGAAATATTACGTCTGGATTGCCTGTCGATCCAAGAGGCAAATGAAGCTGGCGCACTTCCCCTCACGGTCTAAGCAAAAGATCGATCACACCGTTATCCAGCATTGACTTGTCGGACGTTTCATAGCCTGTAAGCGGGAAGCTGACCTGTTTACCTGAGAGCGATGCAGCAAAAACACCGTAGATCATCTCCAACGCATTGCGTGCGTGATGCGGTGTGCAGTTGGGTTGCTGATCATTTTCAATGCACTGGATCAGGTTCCATGCTGAATAACGATTGGCCTGGAGAATAAAGGGTTCACGCGGGATATTACGTGTCCCACACAGTGATTCATCCAGTGGCTCCGCGCCGGGAATCTCGCGCGTCTCATGGAGTTTGACCGGTTCATACGCTGCTTGATCCTCCGGTGGGGCAGGCAGGCGGCTGATCCGCAGGTCATACACCGGCTTGAGACTGTCGTTAAACCGTAGGGACAATGTCCCCTTGGTTCCGACAACGGTGAGTCCCATGTGGATGTAACCGCTTTGCATGTCAAAGAGCCCACGCCGGCTCTCAAACAGACCGCGCACGTCGTTGGCAAAGTTAAAGCATGCCATCACGCTGTCACCTGCCAGGGGGCCGATGGGTTCGACGGTCTCGATGCGTGTGGAAGCGGTGATGGGTTTGCCATCCTGGCTGATGTTGGCCCAGACGCTTTGCGGGTCTCCGAAGAGAAAACGCTGCCAATCCATGAGGTGGATCCCCAGCGTGATCAAATCCTCAGCACCGCCGCGATGATCACACTTGCCCCGACCATAGGCAGTGAGTGGTTTGCCGATCTCGCCAGCGTCAATCATCGTTTTCATGGTGCGGAACACCAGTGCGTTGCGGATGGGTTGGGCGATACACATTTTGACCTGATGCTTCTGCGTCAGTGCGATGATCTTGTCCGCTTCTTTGAGCGACAGCGTTAACGGTTTGTCACAGTACATGTGAATACCGCGCTGAGCGATCGGCTTGATCATCGGCCAGTGATCTGCCGGGTTGCGCGAGCAGATCACCACGATGTCCAGCTCTTCCGAGTCGAGCATTTGTTCCAAGGTTGTGTAATGCTTTTGCGCATGGCAGACTGCAAGTTTCTGTTCGATGTCCTGCTCATTGGAATCCACATAGCCAACCACTTGCACATTGGGTAAGCCGTTAAACGCGACGTGAAGTCCGTGGAGTCCCAATGAGGGTTTGGCCGAGTCCAGAACGATGCCGATTTTCCAATGTTTCATGATGCCAACCTCACATGCCACCGAGTGTGCGGCCACCATCGATCAGGTAATTCGTGCCAGTGATAAAGGCTGCCTTGTCCGAGCACAGGTAAAGAATCAGGTCCACGATTTCCTGGGGCTCCGCTGCGCGTCCCAATCGTGTTTTCATGTTCGCCATCCCCGGTCGCGTGAGTACTGGCCCCGGTGAAACACAGCAGGCCCGCACGCCGTGATCCGCACCGCATAACGCCAGTGATTTGGTTAAGCCGATCATCGCACTCTTGGCTGCGCTGTAGTCCACCGCGCCAGCCGACCCCTCCGTGCCGGTGACTGAACCCATGTTGATGATCACACCAGATTTCTGCTTGATCATCACGCCCAGCACATCGTGACAGAAGTACAACGTCCCCTTGAGATTCACATCAATACCCCAGTCGATGACTTCGATGGGTTGTTCGTGAAAGGGTTCGCGGTGATTGAGCACACGTGAGGATGCACCGCCTGCACAGTTGTGCATGATGTCGATTCGACCGTATTTTTCCAGTGTTTTTTTAACAGTCGCCTTCACCTGCTCATACTCTCGGATATCCACCGCAAGCCCCATGGCATCTCCGCTTTGATCACGAATCTGTTTGGTTGCCTCGGTGACCGCATCTTCATTGATGTCGGTTAAGACAACCTTGGCGCCATCTTTGGCAAGACACTGGGCGGTGAGTAAACCGATGCCTGATGCGGCGCCGGTGATGATGGCAACTTTATTTTCAAATGACATGTTCTCAATCCTGTTGGTATCACTTAATGCTGTTTAGATGATCCATTCAAACTGACTGTTCTGTTTCTTGATCACATTGGTGATCCGAACAATCTCCAAGGCATCTTCATTGGCAACGGGAAATGGGATGTCGTTTCGGATGGCATTGTACAGATGATTGGCAATGTCGATCTCGACCTGATCCCACATGTTCACATCCGTAGAGATGTTGACAGTCTCCGTTTGCCATGGGAATCCGCCGGACTCCTCATGGCCGAAACCACCTTTGGTTGGGGGTTGCTCCGCAGACGCGGTGATCTGGGGCAGTTCAAAGTCCGGGTCAATGTATTTGAGTTGGATCGTCTTTTCGTCTGCACAGATGAGCGTGCCACGGTCACCATACGCCGTGCAGAATGTCCCACGGATGGCAACCGCATCGCTGATTTCAAAGTCCACCAGGGTATCATTTTCACCAACGAGGATGACCTTGACGTGATCGTCCGCATCACCCGGCGTGTTGATGCGTTGCAGATGACTCCAGACATCCTTAACCGGCGCGTTGATCAGTTGCATGGCATGGTCGAGGATGTGCGGCCCCCAGCAACTGAGTTGCCCACCACCATGAGCAAGCAGCGATTGCCAGTCCGGCCGGCGACGAAATTGATGATGTCGCCGGAGTTTGATGGTGTGGACTTTACCCAGTTTCCCGCTGCGGACAATCTCAAGAATGGCCTGAAATGCAGGCTCAAAACGGTGATTGTGCAGGAAGAACAACTTGCCGGGAAAGTCCGCGTTAGCTTGTTTGAGAGTTTGGTAGTCGGCCTCAGTGACACCGATGGGTTTTTCCAGCAACACGGTTTTGCCTGCCTGCAAAGCCATCTTCGCATGGGCTGCATGATCCAGCGAACGCGTTGCAATGATGACCAGTTGCATGTTCGAATCATTGAGAAAGGTCTGTGGTTGGTCATATGCCTGACACTGCTTGGCATCGGCCATCTCGTTGGCACGAGTAGCATCAACGTCACACACGGCGACGGGTTGGTAGCGTTCGGTCAGACTGGAGAAGTGACGCATGTGTGTGTTGCCGATGCGCCCCAGTCCCCAGATGCCGAAGTTGATGATGGACATGGTTACGTCTTTCTGATTTAGAGTTGTCTGTAGCCTGCTGCGGCAAGGACGACTTCCTGGACAAGGGCGTCATGTTCGTAGGTGAACGGGTTGGTTATCTTGCCATGGATGATGTCCGCCAACTCGGTGAGTTGATCGGTATAGCGATTGGTCTTGATGCCGAAGTCCACGGTGTGAACCCCTTCTGCGTAGTCGCCTGCAGGGTATTTGAGTGTGAGTTGAAGTTGCAGGGGTTGGCCGTCGAATCGCTCAAGTGGGACCAGTTCGATGCTGCCGTTGGTGCCGCAGATTTTCAGGTTGCGTTTGCCGTGTCCTTTGACTTCCTTACTGCACGCACGCACGGTGACAAGTGCATTGGAATATTCAAGCACACTCATGCAATTGTTTTTGATCGCATCATCCAGACCCGCTGTTGTTTTGAGAAACGGTGTGACGCAAGTGGGGCGGCCCATGATCTGGACCATCAAGTCGATGAGATGACAGCCGAGGTTGAACATGATCCCACCCTTGAATTGGCCCATGTAGGGTTGGTAGGCATCACCGCCGTAATCGTGACTCATGCTTGCCTGGATTTCAAAGACATCACCAAGCCAACCGTCATGGACAGCCTTGATGGCAAAGCGCATCGCGGGATTGCTTCGGAACATGTAGCCCATCTGGAAGGGGAGTTGGCGTTCCTTGCATCCGTCGAGCAATGTCCGAAACAAAGCCAAGTCCTCGCCCCCAGGCTTATCCATGTGCATCGCAAGATTGCGTTTCATACAACGCATTGCGGCGGGGACCAGGTCCGTATTGGGGGTCTCCACCAAGACGGCCTGCAAATCGGGTGTGTTTAAGAGTTGGTCTTCGGTCATCCATGTCAGACCGTCGTATGGCTCGAGGTTGTCACCTGCAAAACGTGCAGCGGTGGTATCACGATCATCCACCACGCCGACGATCTCAAAGAGATCAGTGAGTTGTCGCAATGCCTGCATTTTGGCGCCAGCATGTTCGTGACAGACACCGATCTGGCCGATTTTAATTTTGGGTAGGCTCATTGTTTTTGCCTGTGTTTTCCGTGTTTTTTTACTGGACTGTTAAAACAACCTTGCCCATGTTGGCATTGCTTTGCAGGATGTCATGAGCTTGGGCGGCTTCAGTGATTGGCAGGGTTTGGTGGATGATGACTTTGATCTTCCCCTGGGAAAATGCTGGCCAGAACTGACTTTCAAGTTTGGCGAGGATGTCGGACTTCATGGTGTCGGTTCGACTGCGCAGCGTGCTGCCGATGAGTCGGACACCGCGACGGAAAAAGTCGTTCATGTCGATCTCAGTGGTCTTACCACCCAACGTGGCGATGACGACCCAGCGTCCTCCGCGTGACATGGTTGCCAGACATCGCCCCAAGTCTGGACCCGCCACACAGTCCAACGCCACATCTGCTGGATGCTCTGCAAGGATGGTGGCGATGTCCTGTGTTTTACGGTTAATGATCACGTCGGCACCCAGCGATTTGACAAACTGCGCTTTTTCGTCGCTGCTGACGGTGGTGACGACCTTGTTGCCCATGGCTTTGGTCAGCTGGATCGCTGCCATCCCAAGACCACTGGCGCCAGCCTGGATGAAGACCGTGTCACCTTGTTGCATCTGACCTTCAATGCAGAGATTTAAAAACGATGTGGTGAACGCTTCGGGAATTGCAGCTGCTTCGACGAAGGACATGCCTTGCGGAATCGGCAGGACCATGCCCTGCGGGACCGCGACTTTCTCTGCATAACCGCCTCCGCCAAGCAGCGTGCAGACTTTATCGCCGATGTTCCAGCGACTGCCTGTTGGTGCATGGGAAATGACACCCGCTGCTTCCAATCCCATCCAGTCGGGCCAACCCGGGGGCGGGGGGTACTGTCCCATACGTTGGAGTAAGTCCGCGCGATTCAGTGCAGCAGCATGAATGTCGATGATCACCTGATCGTCCGTCGGAACCGGATCGGGAACTTCTGTCCAAACCAGTTCACGGTTTTCCTTGATGAGTATGGCATGCATTTTGTGATGAGAACTTTCTGTAGGGGGGAGTAATTGTGATTTACAACTGCTTCCAGTCAAAGACGATCCCCAGTGGTGGATTGTCGGTTTGTGTTAATCGCTGGTAAAGCTCCGGCGCTTTGGCTGGCGAGACGATTTCAGAGATGATCGGTTGGGCTTTGAGTCTGCCTGTTGCAAGAAACTTCAACAGTGTGCGAAAGTCATCCTGCTCCGTCCAATAGCCGGGGTATGAATCGATCTGGGGGCGGACGAACGTGTGAGCGCCGATGAGTGACACACCGGTCTTGTGGACATACTTGTAAAAATCAATCTCCGCATCAGGGATTCGGGTGCATCCCAGTAAGCTGATGCGACCGCGTGGTGCAGCGAAGGTCAAAGCTTGTTGTAAAGCGATAGCCTTGCCGGTGACTTCGACGATGCTGTCCACGCCACGCCCACCGGTGAGTTGCTTGATCTTTTGGGCAAGGTCGGGTTCATCGGGTGAAAAGGCATGATCCGCCCCGAGTTGCAAAGCAAGTTCACGTCGCTTGGGATCAAAGTCCGACACGATCACGGGGATCGCACCGTCCAGCGCAGCCAATTGCGTTGCAAACATACCGAGTATTCCCAACCCGACAATCATGGCAGACTCACCAATTTGGATTTGCAGTTTACGGATACCTTGCAGACTCATTGCAGCGATCACCACAAACGCTGCATCCAGTGTGTCGATGGCATCATCGTCCACCACCGTGATCCGATGGCTTCCCTGAATCGCATGGGAGCGATGGCCGGAGAAGTTGGCCAGCACGCGGTCGCCAGGCTTGACGTTTTGAATATCGTCGCCGATGGCAATGACCCGTCCGATCCCACAGTATCCGGGAGTGAAGGGAAAGGTGCCTGCGGTGTTGGGCAGGTCAAGCAGGTTGGCGCATTCAGTCCCTGCACTGACGACGGTGTACTCATTTTCAAGCAGAATCTGGTCAGACTTGGGTGTCGGAACTTCGAAGGATTGGACGTTGACCTTGCCTTTGGATTCGAAGACGATTTGTTTACCGAGCATCATTTGATTCCAGTTATTGGAGAAAAGCTTGCAGGATTATAGGCCAGTCAAGTCGCATAACAATCGAATTTAACAAGTTTTAGTGAAATGATGATTGAAACAGGTTGATCTTTTCAGAAAGAAGGATACGATTTTGAAAATCTTTCAATTGCCTGGAGTCAGCCATGAAGTTACAGGATTTAGCCGAAAAAGCGGATGTATCGCCTGCCACGGTGTCACGGGTTTTCAGTCACCATCCCAATATCCGGCCTGAGATTCGCAAGCGGGTGTTGGCGTTGGCCAGGGAGCATGGCTATTTTCATCGGCTTTCGACCAAGCAGAAGAACGTGGTGATCATCCTGCCTGACAAGGAGATTTACCCGATCCGAAATTGCCTGGAGATGGCGATGATGGCCTTGACGCAGGAGTTGCCGCGACGGGATTTCCGCATTGAGGTTTTACCTCAGGGCAATATGGATCGGCTCGACAGCATTCAGTTTTGCGGCGCCGTTGCCATTGGTGCCGAGCCCAATGACTTCAAACATTGGGAGCATATGTACTCGGCGCCGTTGGTGTTGGTGGATCGTGATGTGCCTTTTGAGAGTAGCAGTGTCTATTCGGTTCGCTCAGATGAGATGCAGGGGATGGCGTTGGCGATCGAACACTTCCATCAACGCGGCTGCAAAAAAATCGGCACGATCATTCACGGGTTGGCGGGGACCGGCAACGCTGATCAGCGTCACGCGGGCATCATGCAGGGACTCAAACAATTCGGGTATCCGGCGCATGAAGGGTTGGTGCATCTTGCCAGGGACGAACAGTACATGGAACTCATCGGCAAGTTACTCAACCAGGGTGTTGATGCCTTGTTCTGTCCCGGGGGCAACGCGGGGATCATCACGGCCTATGCGTTATCCATATTCAACAAGCAGGTTCCCAATGATGTGTCATTGATCACCTCGGAGTATAAATTTTATTCCGCCTTTGCCACGCCCCCGCAGACCACCATCACGCAGGATCATCAAGCGTTGGCAAAGACCGCGACGGACATGATCGAAGCGCATTTGAGTCAGAGTCCATCGGTTCGGCAGGTCTTGCTGCCTTACAACATGATTGTCCGCGACAGTGTGCGTTATGTGGAATAGATGTGTTGATATCACAGAAACAAGTTTGCCTGGATAGAGCAGTACGAATCTTTCATCTCCATGCCATCTCTCAATTCGTCATTCCCGAGCCCCCGGAAGTTGGGAATCCAGTGGCATTCTGTTGACGCTTGCACCTATCACTGGACTGCCGCCTGCGGACATGATGCATGTCGTTTTTAAAAGTTGAGCACCGGGTGTCAACCCGGTGCCCGTTGTGCATACGTTGATCCAAGGGGGCACCGGGTTAACACCCGGTGCTCAACTTGTCGAGAGTTGTGTCGAGTAAGTTCGACCCTTAAATCATCAATCATCACCTGCCATGCAAACACTTGTAAAATAACGTGCATAAAGTCCCTGCGCGGGAGTGATGGAAAGTGCAGATCAATGATTTGGAATGCTCCAGGTCTTTTGGGGCATCTCTCAATGCAACGCGTTTGAATCCATGCGCGTTACGCGTTTGCGTAGATTTCCACGCCGATGTTCTGCTGCACGGATGACCAGAAACGCAGCGTGTCATTGAGTACCCTGCGAAGCTCATCAATGTGAGTCGGCTTGACGAGATACGCATTGCATCTTGCTGAATAGCAGGCTTTGAGATCACCTGCATAGGTCGAGTTGGTCAACATGATCACCGGCAGGGAATCGAGCTGATCATTGGATCGGATGTGCTCCAGTAATTCAATGCCGTTCATCCCGGGGATTTTTAAATCCAAAAGGATCAGGTTGGGGACTGACTTTTTGGAATTGTCATTGTGATCAATGCCTGAAAGAAAATCCCAAGCTTCTGCGGCAGAGGCAATGTGATCGACATGGCAATTGACATCTGACTTTTTCAGAGCAATTTCTGTGAGAAGCGCCTCGTCAGGATTGTCTTCAATCAGAAGCACACGGTAGGCATGTTTGTTGGGTTCCATATCGCATCCCTGCTTTGCTATGGATGAAGGGTTGGGTGCCTGTTACACTTCATCGGTTTTAGGCAGTGTGAAAGTGAAGGTGGCCCCTTCACCGGGAACACTTGCTGCCCAGATTTTTCCCCCGTGCCTTTCGACGACACGTCGGCAAATTGAAAGCCCCACACCATGCCCGGCGGGCTTATTCCTGTTCTTGCCTCCCAATCGTTGGAAGGGTTGGAACATTAAATCAATATCACTTTCCTTAAAGCCAATCCCGTTGTCGATGACTTCAAACAGATAGTCCGGCTCAAGGACCTTGTATCGGATTTCAATGATCGGATGCACATCGTCCCTGGCGTACTTGATGGCATTGGCAATCAAGTTCTGGAATAGCTGCTGAATCATGGACGGATCGCAGGAGAGCAATGGTAATTGGCCGATATTGATCTTGGTCTGGCTTTCATCAATCTCCTGTTGCAGATCAGATATGACGCCACTGATGATTTTGTTCAGGTCCGTCGGACGGGGCTTGAGCTTTTCGCGACCGATGCTTGAGAAGGTCAGCAATGATTCGATGAGATTATCCATGCGGTCGGCAGCCGAGATGATACGATTGATAAAGTCATGTGCATGCTCATCATCTTCACGGGTTTCAACCAACCGATCCTTGAGAAACTCACTGAAGCCGGCAATGGTCCGCAGCGGAGACCGCAGGTCATGGGCAGCGACATGGGCAAACTGATCCAGTTCGTCATTGGTTGCAGACAAGGATTTATTGGTTCGCGCCAGTTCGGCAGTCCGTTCCTTGACGCGGAGTTCGAGGTTGTCTCGGGCGGTCGCCAACTCGGCGGTGCGTTCGGCGACGCGTTCTTCCAGTTCCTTGTTGACAGCACTGATGCGCTGTTTGGCAAGCACCAACTCGTTGACATCCTGAATCGAGCCACTCATGCGCATTGGGATACCGTTCTCAGCACGCGTGCAACTGGCTTTGGACCGGAACCAGCGATACTTGCCGTCCTTGCACTTGATGCGATATTCAATGTCGTATTCCTGGTTGCTGTTTAAGTGCTGATTGATGGCAGTTGTTACTGCGTCCTTGTCATCAGGATGGATCAGGTCATTGGACATGGCAATCAAATGCGGGAAGGTGTCCGTGGTATCGTACCCCAGCAGTTGCTTGTACATGTCTGAATACCAGCAGATCTCATGCGTATCCCAGTCCCACAGGCCGACGTTGGTGCCGTTGACTGCCAGCTCAAAACGCTGCTGAATGCGTTGAAGTTGTTCCTGTGTGTTTTTCAGTTCAGTGATATCGATGGCAGAACCGCCGATGGCTTTCTGATCATGAAGCAGTTTAAAGACGAACTTGGTGACCAGCAGGCAGCAGGGTTTGCCATCGATGTTAATCTGGACTTCCTGCTTGATGGGGGGACTGCCGTTAAGTAGCTGTTGATTGGTTTCGTCTGCCTGAATGAAAGTTTGCTTGTCGGCACTAAGCGGCAGGGCTTCTGCCGGGTGATGACCGATGCAGCTGTCGCTTGTTGTGTGCATGAACCGGGCAAAGGCCGGATTGATGAAGATGAACCGCCCGTCTTCATCCAAAGCCCATTGAATGATGGGCGTGTGTTCCATGAAGCTTTCGAACTTGCGGGTGGTCTCTTCAAGCTGATTCTTGGCGACCTGCAGTTCGGTGATATCCGTTGAGACAACGAGCACGCCTTCAATGTCGTTTTCAGCATCAAAGATCGGCATGCGGTCGGTCCGCAGCCAACGGACACTTTGTGATTTGTCAGTACCCTTGACGGCATGAATGATCCCAAGGACTGGCTTGCCGGTCTCAATGACCTGCTTGTCAAACGTGAAGCTCTGGCGACTTTCGTCCGTGGGATAAAAGTCCGAATAGCGGCGTCCTTCAATCTGGCTGATTGGCAGATTCAATTCATCGCTGACGCATTTGTTGACGCGCTGTATGTTATTATGCGTGTCCTTGAACCAGATTTGAGCGGGCATGGTGTCCAGAATCATCTGCGTCTGATTCTTCTGCTTGATCATCAATTCCTGTGTTTTCTTCAGGGTGGTGATGTTGAGCATGGTGATCACAATGCCATCGACGGTGGCATCGGATGTCTTGTAAGGCATGATCCGCAGGAAAATCCATTCGTTGCTGTCTGCCTTGACTTCCTTCTCAATACCATGACGCATGGTCATGACATCAAAGCAGTCTTCAATGAGTTTGTCGTATTCGATGACGGTGACAATCTCGGATAACGGACGACCGATGTCACCGTTGCGGAACTTGAAGTAGTGGGCTGCCGAGGGGGTGAACTTGCGAATGGTCATATCGCGAGCCAGGAAAATCGTGCCGATCTCCGTACTGGCCAGCAGGTTGTTCATGTCATCGGTCAGGCGGGTGAGTTCTTCAATTTTCTGTTGATACTCGGCATTGACCGTATGCAGTTCTTCATTGACCGAATGCAATTCTTCGTTGGTCGACTGCAATTCCTCGTTGGAAGCGATCAACTCTTCGTTGGTTGCGTTGAGTTCTTCGTTGGAGGTTTCCATCTCCTCGATGGTGGCCTGCAGGTTTTCCTTGGTGTACTGCAATTCCGTTTCCAGAGATTGAATCTTCTCTTCGGAAAGCACGTTGGCATGGAATTCTTCGGAAGGCTCGATCTGCGGCTGATGCGGTTGATCGACGCGATCCTCTTCAAGCATCACCAATGCATAGGGCAGATCGTTTTCCTTGCCCTTGAGTGGTTTGACGCGGACGGTAAACCATTGGGGTTCACCTTCGGCATTTTTGACACGGACGCGCTTGTAGCTGACGGTGTCCAATTCCTTGATACTCTTTTGGATGGCCGCACCAATGGCGACCTTCAAGTCCGTGTCGAGCATTTCCAACAGATCAAGTGTCACACGACCTTGATTGGGGCGAATGAATTTACCCGCTTCACCAAAGACGTGAACCAACTCACGGTTTTCGTTGAGCAGGAAACCGGCAGGGAGAAACTCCTTGAGCAATTCATCATAAGCACGCAGCAGGCGAATGTCGGGTGTCAGCGAGGCGGGGATGCTTCGGACATTCGACGCACGCGAACTGACCGTGGGCGTGAGCATCGGCATCTTTTGGCCGGTCATCAGGCGGATCTCCCGTTTTTTACGGTATATCCGCCAATGATCGTCAATGATGTCAAATTCACTGTTGATGCGGCCCAGTGTCTCGCTACTACCCAGAAACAGGTAACCGCCGACTGTCAAGGCAAAGTGCAGGGTTGCCAACACCTGGTTCTGTGTTGAGACGTTGAAGTAGATGAGCATGTTCCGACAGGTCACCAGATTGATGCGCGTAAACGGCGCATCCTGAATGAGATTCTGTGGGGCAAACGTGATCATCTTGCGCAGTTCGGTGCTGACCTGATACTCCTCTTTGTGTTGTGTGAAGTATCGCTTTTTGCGTTCTTCGCTAACCTGCTTGAGTGCTTCTTTCTTGAATCGACCTGCTGAAGCAAAGGTCAGTGAATGTCGGTAGGCATCAGTTGCAAAGATTCTGACATTGACTTTCGATTTGTGCTTTTCAATGTACTCATGCATCAGAATGGCGATGGAATAGGCTTCCTCGCCGGTTGCACAACCAGCTACCCAGATACGAATGTCTTCCTTTCTCTCTTCAGCTCTCTCAAACAGATCGGGGATGACTTGATCTTTCAAGCGTTCAAAGGCTTCAGGATCACGAAAGAAATGCGTGACACCGATGAGCAGGTCACGATAGAGCGCGTTAACTTCTTCAGGATCGCTTTGCAGGCGGGCGGCATATTCTTCAAGGTTATCCACACCGGTCATGCGTACGCGACGTTCGATGCGTCGGTCGACCGTTGCCGGCTTGAAATGTGAAAAGTCAATGTGGCAACCTTCCTTGAGCGAGTCCATGATGGATTCGATGCCGGTGAGTTTACCTTTGTCACGATTGGCCAGCATGGTATGCCGGAAATCCTCCGGTGCATGGACATAATCAAGCAGATAACCGGGCATGGTCTCAGGTGAGGTGACCAGGTCCACTTTGCCGGTGGCAACGGCGCTGTCGGTCATACCTGTAAATTTGGCGGTCAGTTCATCCTGGGCAATGGTCAGGCCGCCTGCGTTGGAGATTTCGGTGACACCGATCGTGCCATCCGTCCCGGTACCCGAGAGGATGATCCCGATAGCGCGGTGTTTGAGTTCCTTGGCACAGGAGATCAAAAAGGCATTGATAGGCATCATCGGCAGCTTGGACATCTCGTCGGTTTTGTGCAGGTGAAGTTTGCCGTCTTTGATCGTCATCAACCGTTTGGGGGGGATGAGATAAATGGAGTTTGCCAAAATCTCCATGCCTTCTTCCACACGATGGATATCCATTTGTGTGTGACGTGCCAGCAACTCGCTCATGAGACTTTTGTAGTCCGGGGACACATGCTGCACCACGACAAAAGCCATCCCCGTGTTGGGGGGCATGTTCTCAAAGAAATCCTGTAACGGTTGAAGACCACCAGCCGATGCACCAATGCCCACGATGTAAGAGGGAATCAAAGGTGAATTCTCGTGCGGGTTATCCGTCAGGTTGGTGAGATCTGAAACTTCGGTCATGTGTGCCCCACTGGAACAAAGAAAGTCAAACGTACCGACACCAGTTTATAACCATCATGCAAAGAAAAAAAGACATGATCGTTATGCACTTAAAAACATGATCTGTGACAAGCTGCCACATGATCAATCATCATTCAACCGAGATTAGACCAGGTCTCGCCGAACAGGTTACATTTTGTTGCCAACGTATTTGATGCGTCGCATGATTGCAGTTTGCGTTTATTGGATATATGGCAGATGAATCGTCTTTAAATTCAGATTTAGCAGGCGATTAATTAGAGCCAGTTATCCACATGGGTGTTAGGTAAAAATACTATGTGTTATCATACTTTGATTGTCAAAAATTAAAAGCTGATTTTGGTAAGCTTTTGTAAAATAACAGGTATTGCTTTAGTCATAACCTGTTGCCGATTGTGAGGTCAAAATCAGGTGTTTCGAGCCGTTCAAATCGTGAATCTCCATTTCCCGTCACACCCGCCTTTGTCGAATGAGGATATGGGAGATCGTTTGGCGATTCATGATTTGATCTGTTCTAACTGATGACCACCCGTCACACGCGCAAAAAATCAGCCACATGCCAAGCCTGTTGGTCATGTGGCTGCACGATTTTCTTGGTTGCTGAATCGTCCTGCGATGGCATCAACAGTGTTATGCAGATGGATTCATGTCGATAACGAAGCGATGTGCAATGTCACCTTGAGCCAGGCGTGCAAAGGCGTCATTGATTTGATCCATACGAATCATTTCACACTTGGGGTGAATGTCATGAGCTGCACAGAAGTCCAGGACTTCCTGCGTTTGCTTGATGCCACCAATCAGTGAACCGGCAACGCGACGGCGTCCCATCACCAACGGCACAGACATCAATTCTTCGATGGGGCCAACCTGGCCAACGATGACCAGTGAGCCATCGATATCCAGCAACGGTGTGTAGATATCCAGTTGATGCTTCACAGGCACGGTATCGATGATCAGGTCAAACGAACAGCCTGCAGCTTTCATGGCAGCATCATCAGTGGAGGCGAGAATGCCCTTGGCCCCCAATGCCTTGGCGTCCGCTTCCTTGCTCTTGGAACGACTGATGACCGTGACCTGGGCGCCCATGGCAACCGCCAGTTGGACTGCCATATGCCCCAGGCCACCCAGTCCAATCACGCCAACACGACTGCCCGGGCCAACTTCCCATTTGCGCAGTGGGGAGAAGGTGGTGATGCCTGCACAGAGAATCGGCGCCACGCGCGGCAGGTCAAGCTTGCCCGAAACCCTTAAGACAAAATCCTCACGCACGACGATGTGCCTGGAGTAGCCACCCTGCGTAATCTCACCGGAGATCCGGTCAGGGGCGCCGTAGGTAAACGTTACACCATGCCGGCAGAATTGTTCTTCGTCATGCTTGCATTGATCGCACTCTTGACAGCTATCGACCATACAGCCGACAGCGACTTTATCATCGACTTTGTATTGAGTGACCTCGGGGCCGACTTCCATCACGCGACCGACGATTTCGTGGCCGGGGACCAGTGGGTAAGGCTGCGGCCCCCAGTCACCATTGACGGTATGCAGGTCCGAGTGACAAACCCCGCAATAGAGAATCTCGATGGCAACATCATTGGGACGCAGGGCACGTCGTTCAAAGTGGTAGGGGACCATTTCACTCTCAGCCGAATGGGCTGCATAACCGGTTGTCTTCATGGCTCAATCCTCTTGTCTTTCGTGGTAATTGATGATGTCACCAATATAACCCATTAAGCTTGAAACGGTCTTGTCTGATCTTCTTGGTATCTTGCCTGATTCTGTGGCAAGGTCCCGGGTTTGATCCATGCGGATAGTGACCAGTTATCCGTGGCATTGGTTGGCAAAGAGGCGATCACAAATGCAACCACAGCACAACACAACTGCAGATTTCATAGACCGATCCTCAAATCAAGGCTAAGGCCTCAACTGCAGATTATCCAGGTAAATCAAAGCCTTGAGATTGCCGTCAGCAGCCCAACCCGCTCAGCAATAGCAAGTTGCCAGGATTGGATTTGATTTGACTCAATCAGGCGAGGAGTGCCGTGGACCATACCGAGGTTGAATTGTCACATCGACACTATACGGCATGTTAAGTCATTTATTAGTCTTGGAATAACGCATTGATTCGAGTTGAATTAAAGACGGGCTCGACGAATCAAACCAATGCAGCGTGCTATAGATTATGCGGTTGATGATTTAAGCTATTTATAAATATTGGTTTAAATGCATAATTGTGATCTGCTTTGAATGCCTTCAGGAGTCATTTTCAGGTTGCTGCTGTATTGTTCTTTGCTTGACTCAACAGTCGAGATTGCAAGCAAAATGAATAGCATTTCACTTATGCTGATAAAGAATGAATTTTGCTATGGCGTGTTTTTAAGCACGATGAAGTGGAATTGCCTTAGTATGGCAGGTAAATTGTACGATCAATTGTGTGAAAGAAAATTTGGGAAGCACGTTATGAAATTGTCAGTTGCTATGTGTACCTATAACGGTGCCCAATACATTGAGGAACAACTGCAAAGCATTCATAATCAAACAGTGCCAATTAGTGAAATTGTGATCTCTGATGATGGGTCAACAGACAGCACTGTTCCGATAATTCAAGAATATGCGAAACAGACACCGTTCCCAATAAGAGTACTTGTTAATCATGATTCCCTGGGGGTAGGACAAAATTTTAGCCGTTGTATTCAGGAATGTACTGGAGATTTGATTTTCACATGTGATCAAGATGATATTTGGCAACCAGACAAAGTGGAAGTATTTAGCAGGTTGTTTTATCAGTATCCCAATTGTGATCTTGCATTTTCTGACCTGACTTTAATCTCAGAAGATGGCAAGGAAACTGGAAGGAACATGTGGCAAGACTTGGGGTTTATTAGTAGTAAGTTGGATGGTTCAGAAAATGCATTTGAACAACTTATACAAAGAAACGTTGTGACAGGTGCTGCAATGGTCTTCCGATCATCGCTAGCAAAAATCGCATGTCCTGTTCCCCACGGTTTTATTCACGATGAATGGATTGCTTTGGTTGCGTCGTTAACCGGGACGATTCTGACGATTAAAGCCCCTATGGTAAAATATCGAATCCATCAGGCGCAACAGATTGGCTCAGCATCCGGCCTGTTGGGAGAGTGGCGTCACGCGCGGAAGCTGATGAATCGGAATTACTTTGAAAACCGCATCACCCGTGCTCAAGCCATCGTGCAGTTCATCCAAACCCACAAGGACATATTGTGCAACCCTCGATACATCCATTGGCCATCGGGAATACTCTCGCATGCTCATGCAGTTGCCGCGATTCATCACAGTTGGCTGCTGCGTTGGCCCCTGATTTTTCGTGAGCTGATCACCGGCCGATATTTTCGCTATGATCATGGCCTCAAAAGTGTGATCCGCGATTCGCTGCTTTAGTCTGTTTCAGGTGGACATGAACACAACCGCACAGCCATTCCCCGATGAAAATAACACAGCAGCCGTGCTGGTAAGTTTCCATCCCGCGACAACGCTTCAAGAGCATGTGCCGCTCATCCTCAAACAAATTCGACATCTTTACATTGTCGACAATGCATCCAATGACGAAACACGGGCGTGGCTTCGTCAATTGGTTGATACGCATCCCGATTTGACCTTGATCGAAAACCACGAAAACAAAGGTATTGCCGCAGCATTGAATCAAGGTGTCTTGCAGGCTTCACTGGATGGATATCAATGGGTGCTCTGTCTGGATCAGGATTCTTTGATCACGCCGGATTGGCTCTCGACCATGCAGCAGATTGTCGATGAATTTCCCAAAGCGCAGAGCATTGGTTTGATCGGCTCAAATTTCACGCATCCCGATGGTCGTTGGGCTTACCCTCTCCGGGCAGACGATCCATGTTACAGACAGGTGTTGACGGTCATCACCTCGGGCACACTTCTTCCCCTCACCACATGGCAAAAGGCCGGCCCCTTTGATGAGCGTTATTTCATCGATCTGGTGGACCATGAATATTGCCTGCGTTTGAAACTGCTGGGCTTCGAAAGACTGGTATCCACGCAGCCGATTCTGGATCACCAATTGGGCAATGAAACCCCTGTACACATCTTGGGCATGACGTTTCGCCCCTCCAACCACAATGCCACGCGCCGCTACTACATCGCCCGAAACCGCGTCCGATTGACACGAACATACTGGCGTACTTTCCCACGATTTGTTTTGGGGCAGTGGTGGGGACAATTCCGGGAAACCCTGGGGTTCCTGCTGATCGAACGCAATAAATTACAAAAGCTCATGGCTGTCTTGCGAGGTCTGTGTGCCAAATCGCAATGGTAATGATCGTTACTTATCTTCGAGCGGCTTTGGTTGAAATGGGGTTTTTGAGAAAACGCTCAAGATCATAAGGCGTACCCAAACCGTACATACCGTCAAATTCTGAACCTACGCTGTACGTCACAATTTTCTGGGATTGTTCAATTAATACGTTATATGCTGGAGCAATATAATATTCGCCATTGACCTGGAATTTTCGTTCAATCATGGTGTCAGCAGCTTTACAGAAATATCGGCCTTTGGCATAGTTGTATATTCCAACGGTTGCTTGATCTGAAATAACTTCTTTTTCAACCACATTCGTGACCATGCCATCTTCGTTCAGACCAGCATATGACCATTTGGGATCATCCGCATTCATCGTCATGATTAACCCATCAGCAGACAAGTCAGTCATATGCTTGAGATAATCATCAATATTGATATCCACCCATTGGTCGCAATTGGCAATCATTAATTGATCGTCGTTTTCAATCCATTGCCGGGCGAGTAATGCGGTACATGCTGCTCCGGCAGTTACCTGAGAAATTGGAATAATCACACAACCGGGCGCCCACCTTCTTAGATGCTCGTCAAAACCGAACTCGTTAATATGCTCTTGCAGGCAAGCGAAGATAAATCGATGTTTGCAGGAGGGGGTTATGTTTCTGATCACAAGTTCTGTAAGTGGAATCCCATGCACCTTGATCAAAGGTTTGGGAGTTGTATAACCTGCTTCGGCAAAGCGTTTGCCTCGACCAGCCATAGGCATCAGAATATTGAGCATGTATTTTCCAATTCGTATTGTTTAATCAGGATACTTGTCGCCCGGGACAGAGGGTGTCTTAACAACGACGGTTGCTGCGTCAGTTAATGCCTTAAAGGCGACTGACTCATGCATTTCGACAAGCACAATGTCCCCCTGATTCAAAACCAGACCGTTCATCTGAACGGTTCCATAGGCTACCATAGTCAATTCAACAGCTTCGCGGTGATGATGGCTGGGTTCTGAATCACCTGCCTTGTACTCTTTAAATGCGACTTCCGTAGCTTTGGTTCGATAGGCTACGGGGCTAAAGTCACCTACAAACCAACCGCCTGTCATGTTTGATATATGAAATTGCTGCATGTTGAATTACTCGTCCTTGCCAGTTCTGTGATTACCTCTGAGACTTTGGCTATAAGCTTCGACTCCTTCAGGGGTGGCAAGAGAAATATATTCGGTTCGTTTGATCTGATGAATGCCAATTCTTTTTTGTTTCAGAATCAATTCATTGAATGTCGGGCAGACATAGTACCAGTCGTTAACAGATGCTTGCTTCTGAAGCATGTTTCCAACCGCTTCAATAAAGTCCCCGGCTTGTTTAAAGTAATAGAAACCTGCCGTAGCCATTTTGCTAATGGGCCATTTTTCAGCAGCTTCTACAACGAGTTGGTTTTCATCGACCAATACGTACGACCAACGTGGGTGAATTGATTCGAATACAATTGTGCCAGCATCAAGATTCCTTAAAGTCAAGTCGGTCATCGCCTTGTTCAAATCTGTTTGGATCAGCTGATCGCCATTAGTAATGATCATGGGATCGTTGTCCTGAAGGTGATCAATGGCAAGCATGGCTGTACATGCTGCTCCTGCTGTGTCATTTTGTGCCGTGACAATGGTTGCATTGGGTACAAGCAGTTTAAGTACATCATCGAGATGGTACTTTCTGCAAATTTCTTTTCTGATGACGAAAATAAATTCAGCGTCATCACGAATGGATTTGAGGTTATCAACCACAAGTTCAATCATGGGTTTGTCTGCAATCTCAACCAATGCCTTGATTTGACCGATTTTACTGAATTGAGGTTCAGGTCCTGCCATTGGGATGACAATTTTCATGCTTCATCCTTTTCAATCTGACGAATCATATTGATAATGCTGTGGTAGCGTACCTCATTGGGGTCCGCAACTTCCAATACATATGCACCCGATGCCTTGGCTGATGCTATGCCACGCTCGTTGTCTTCCACGATAAGACATTCATCTTTTTGGCAACGTAATTTTTCAATTGCTGTGATGTAAATTTGTGGATCGGGTTTAGGTTTTTTGACATCCTGGTTGCTCAAAGAAAACTCGAGAAATTCGATCAGTCCGGCACGCCCGAGCATTTCATCTACGGTTTGGCGGATTGAATTGGATGCCACTGCAAGGTGATAACCTTCGGCTTTCAGGCGAGAAAGTGCATACTGATGGGCAAAAACCGGACGACAACGTAACAGAATTTTGGTCTGTGTATATTCTTGTTTTAAATCATTAATCAAGCAGTGCAATCTTCGGGGAAGATTAGAGTCTCTGGATAAGAGTTCAAGCTTCTGCCTAGTGGAAAGACCATCGTATGTTACAAGGTGATCATATCGTGAAATCGTAAAGCCAAAGAGTTCTAGTGCCTGATTAAGAGCCTCATAATGCCACTCACGTGCATCAATCAGAACACCGTCCATGTCAAAGATGATAGATTTGATTTTATTCATGCCAATAACTCCAATGCATCTTCCGGTAAGTCAGTACACAGCATGATTCGGGTTGAAATATCAGATGGCAATTTGACAAGCCAGTTCCACAATGGTCTGGGATCGCGCTTGTGTAATTCATCTGAAACTATGCATACTTTTTTCCCTGCTTCCAAGATCCGCATGATATCTTTCTGCTCGTACCAGCGTCTGTAAAACGAGTCAATCCAAACACCCACGGAATCCTTAAAGAGTGAAGATTCCGATTCGTATTCACTAAGGCGAGTGAATAGTGTTAGTCCGTTCCGGCGGCTAGCTAATGCGTCAGGAATAGACATGTCAAAAATAAAATAGTTTCTTACAGAAAATTCGTCTAGCAACTCATTGAGCATTGGTTGCAACCCATCTGCTTTTATGTTTAGTGCTAGCGGCAAATCGGTTGTGGAGTGCTCCCTGTATATAGAGAAAAACTGTCTGACAGTCATTTCATTGCCCTTTGGTGGGTCATGTGAAATCACCAATTGCCCTGCGCAATCCCGAATGTCGGTTTCTGTACCAAAGCCAAGGGAGAATGATCGTTCGAACGCAATGGCTTGGTTCTTTTCAGATTCAGTTTTCCAATAACCACGATGGCTGAGAATAATCAAAGCTGTCTCCCCTGGCCTAATCGTTACGCTTGCCGTGGCCGACGATACGTAATAGACGAGTCATAAGGTTATGAATAAGGAACGCCTGTATTTGACGAATGTGATGATTTTTCAGGCAGGATCGTACACGGTGTGTCCACTGCGGTGCCGTGTCCGGAATATTGTTGATACACAATTCATGCATGCTTTGAAATTCATTCTGTTGAAAAAACTGAACTGCTTGCCCCTGATTCCATAAATGTGAGGATGGTGCAAAGCCAAGATTACTCGCACTGTAAATGTTAAAGTTGGCAGCGAGATATCTTTCAGACAGAATAATCATATGGCGAGGAAAGTCTTCGAAATGTTTAATGTCAATTTTAATTCCTGCTTTCTGAAGGCAACTAATCCAAATGTGCTGTTCTGGCATATGTCGAGTATGCATGTAATTCGCCGGTACAAGAAAACGACGACGTCTGACATGCTTGTGCCAGTGTAAAGTCTCCAACTCCGTCTCAAAGGGAGTATCCCATAGCTTTTGCATGTCAACCGTTTTGCCAGCTTGGAAAATATCCGAGGGGTGAAAAAGTCTACTGCATCGAAGGGGCGATACACTTCCAAGTTCGCTTATCACAATCGGCTTTTCAAAAATTTGATGGGGCAATGCGGGTTGAATGTTTGCTAGCTCAAGACAATTGATTAAGCCTTGATGATATATCGAACAATCTGTGCGCAACTTGACACAATAGGGACGAGTGCATCGGTTGATTCCTGAATGCGTTGTCACGATCTGACGGTTGACATTGCAATCACGATCACGAAATGCTTTCAAACTGCCAGGATCTTTGTTTTCAATAATTATGTCAAAATCCAAGTCATCAAGATTCGAATGTTCCCACGTTGAGAGAATGATTTCTGCTTGTGGATAAGAGCATCTGATGCTTTGGAGCGCCAGGTAGGTCACACGTTCGAATGTGTTGGCAGTCTGTTGGCCGATGACTGGCCCCTGCATCACTATTGAAATATCTTTGTCTGAAATCATGTGATAACCTGAAATAACCTGACTCTTTCTGTGACTCTGTGCTGATTTTTAATTCGCATGCATTCTACACGAAACACTATTTTGTGACTGTCAGTGGAAGGATCAGACCGCGAATGATGTACTGCAAGATCGGTCGATATGACCGGTATACCATCGGGCAACCCAGCCCGATGACCATGTAGGCCAGGACGGATGCGGATGCAGCGCCCACGCCACCCCAGATCGGAATCCAGAACCAGTTGAGCAGCACGTTGAGCAGGGCGGCTATGGCTAGCATCAGGCTGTATTGCCGTTGGAGATTGTGAGCCAGGACCCATGGGCCGATCATGCAGTTACAGAACATAAAAGGGAGTCCGAGTACCAGGGTCTGGAACATGATTGATGAAGGGGCATAGGTTGGGCCGAAGAGCAATCCGATGAGACCTGGGCCGATAAACCAGAGGGCCGCGGTGATGGCCAGGGAGGTCCAGATCATCAGACCGAAGAATTGGATCATACGGGTGCGGTAAAGATCGCTATTGAGCCGTTGGAGTTTGAGCAGGCCGGGCAGGACGGATTGGGTGATAAGGATGGACATCTGGTATGGGATTTCGGCAAGAATGGCGGCGGCGGCATAGAAGCCCGTCTCTTTGCGGCTATTCAGGGCCGGGAGCATCACTTGGTCGATTCGCATGTAAATGAAGTGTGTCAGACTCACGAACAGGAACGGCCAGCCGTGCGCCAGTAACAGAGTGCTGTTGCGGGTGAAGCGTTGCCTTCCCCATTGTGTGTAGTGGGACATCTGCTTGATACGCAGCGCCCGGGCGGCTTGCAGGCGAAATTGGCTGTCACGCACCAGTGCCAAGGTGATGCCCAGTGATTCGAGAAGTTGACTGACGATCAGCACGCTGACGACCGAATAGACATCATATCCCATGAGCACTACGGCGATCCGCATACCCGAGGAGAACAAGGCGGCGGGTATTTCCCATCGCACCACCTTGGCGGCCTGAACGCGAGCATGAAACCAGAATGAAACCAGATAGCCATAGTGGGTAAACAGCTGCAAGGCGCCCACCAGCAAGAGTAGGTGATCCGTCTTGCCTTGGGCATAACTGAACCAGACATAACCGCCAAGAAGCAGATAGCACAAGCTGGCTAGTGTAAAACGCCATTGCAATGCAGTCCGAAGCAGGCTCAAACTGCCACCAGGTCGTCGGGTGAAATGTTTAAAGAGGATCGGGTCCATGCCCAGAAAGGCAATGGTGTCTGCGAAGATCACCACACTCATGGTCCAGGCGATCAAGCCCGTTTTCTCCGGCCCCAGGACGCGCGCGACCACAATGCTGGCAAGACCAGTTGTGACATAGGCCAGAATTTTACTGAGCATCAGCCAAGCGACATTGTGCAAGGCTTGACGTATACCCGCAGTGATCCACATGCAAGGATTATCCTGCCTGGCTTGGTCATTGACAACTGGCCTTGACACTGCGTTTAATCAAGTCATAGAGTTGGGTTAGGCTTACGTACCTATCCGCGTCTTGCCCAAGTATCGAGATAATCCCTTTTGAACCAACCTCAACACAAGGACACATGACTATGGCTTTCCCTCAAAATTACACAAAATTTGACACCGTCATCATCAATCACAGCTTGGTGGGTAGCGGCGGTGTGACGAATTTTGATTTCTGGCTGCCGGTATCGTTAATGTCCGATCAGGCGCAGGCCACGATGCGCAGTGATGGTGGTGATGTGCGTTTTACGCTTAACGATGATGTCACGCAATTGGCAACCGATGCGATCTGTAATACGTCCGGCAGCGTGATCGGATTTCGCGTGAATGTGCCTACGCTCCATGATGATCAGTTGAATACCATCAAGGCATGGTACAACGGGACGGATACGCTACCGGCTGCCAGCAGTACGTATGGCGCGTTTCACGCCTATGACAGTGACACCATTGGTTATTGGCCAATGGTTGAAGATCTTTCTGTCAGTTCCACCCTCCAGGATCGAACCGTCAACCAGTTGCATGGGGTGGTTGCTGGCACATTCGCCAGCGGTGATACAACCAGTGACGGCATTGTCTTTGACGGGACGCAGGAAATTGTGGTCCCCAACACCGGGGGGGTGCTGGATGCGGGAAGTGGTGACCTGACCGTTGAGGCACAGATTAAGTCTACCACATCCGGTTCGGTTTACCGCACCATTGCCGGTACATGGCCGGATGCCAGCATCAAGGGGGTATTGCTTTCCTATACCGATGCTGAGACTTTCAACACAGAGGTCAATCAAACCTCATCTATCGGTGCGATTTACTTTCGCCAAGACACCATCAACGATGGGAATCTCAAATATCTCTGTTCGACCTATCAATCCAGCAGTGGCCAGGCGTTTGGATATGTCAACAATGCGACCGGCCCGACCCATTTTGATAACGACCGTACTGGCTTGGATTGGGCCAGTGGCGAAAACCTTGTCATAGCCGGACAGGTCTATAACAAGTCACCGTTTATTGGAACCATCGGTCGCATGCGATGGGATCGGATTCTACGTTCAGCAGCGTGGAGAACAACACGTTATAACAACGAATCGAATCCACAAATGTTTGTGTCTGGATGTGTTTCAGGCGAGAATTTACAATCAACTGGAAATAATCGTAAGTTTCCTGTCATTGGTTCGTCTATTATTAGAAAAGTAATCCTCTGATAAGAAACTCAATAGCAGAGTATTTGTAAAATCAAGTGAATGAAAATGTCATAAAAATTCAAGCTGAAAATCAACCACTGGGCCAAGAAATCCAAAGCTAATGCTTTTTCTGTATCGATTGCTCAGCAGACGGTGGCTCATGCTGACATTGTTTATCAGTGGATGCAATTGGTACGGTCGCAAACCATGGATCACTACTTGCCGGGGGTTGACACAGACCTTTGGCAAGACCTGTATCGGGATCATCGCAAGATCACTGAGGCCGTGTCCTTCGTTTCTGAACCCAATGGTATGTGGCCATATCGAACCAAGAACGTTCAAAAAGAATTGGATCAATCCCGTCTGGTTTCCAATTGGGCAAAGAGAGACCCTGAAGATTTTGAAACGTTTGTTCGAGAAGAGTATTCCCCTGCAAAGCTGGTGAAGATGTTTCGCTTAAGCAGACGATTAGGCATGTTCAGCTATCGGCGTCAGCTCAATGAACTTCATAAGATTGCCCAAGGGAAAATCCCTGTAACCGACGATGCAGAATTTGATGAGCGAGTTAAATCATCACCGGGGCTTCATTTCTATATGCGGATTGCTTTGCCTTGCATGTGCGTTTACCGCAAATTCCCGTTGACTGTTCTGCGTGCTGCCAAACGTGATTGTCTGAACCATGAAAGTCCATCATTTGAGTGGATTGAAAAGCTTAAGCATGCGATGTTCTACGTCACCAGGTACCTCACCAAATATCCCGAAGGCGGTTTCCCCAGTTGGATATTGACCTGCCACGCAGTTTGGCGGACTCGTATTCCCTGAGTTTTTCCTTGGCAATTTGCTTGCAGTCGGTGTAGAGACTTTGGCGTTTGATGCGACCACCAAAGCGATCTTGGATGTAGTAAGTTTTTCCGCGTTGAATGAGACTGGCCATGTTGGACCTTCCTTCGGTTAAGGGGGTCAAATTGGCGAGTCCTGTAGGTTTGACGCAAATCAGATTCTTATGACACCTGTAGGTGGGACCACTTAGGCGCAAAGTGATGTACAGTTTGATGTACAACTGGCTGATTTTAGGCAAATAAAAAAGGACTCGCTTTAACGCAAGTCCTTTTCTATCAAAAAATAGTGTGTACGTAACGGTATTCGTGCTAATGATTTGATTGATTACAAATTGAATATTGCCAACGTGATTGTCGACGGTTCGAGTCCGTTCACCCGCTCTTTGACAACGGCTGACAGCAAATGTCAGCCGTTGTTT
>PAIY01000033.1 GCA_002704825.1 Phycisphaeraceae bacterium | reverse complement strand
TCCAGAACGGTGAACGTGGTGAACGCGGCCAGGGACAGGGACAGGGGAAAGGTGAGGCTCGCCGTGACGGCAAGCGTGGTCCGTTTGGGCAGGTTCTCAAGGAATTGAATCTCACCGAAGAACAGCAGACACAGGTCCGGGACATCATGCAGAAGCATCATGAACAGGTTGAAGCCTTTCGTGAAAAGAACGGTGATTCCTTCAAGCAGGTTCGCCAACAGATGCGCCAAGCCATGGAAGCCAAGGATTACGACAAGCTTCATACACTGATCGATCAACTCAAAACCGTTGAAGCTGATCGCCCGACCATCAAGGAACTTGCTGCTGATATCCGCAATATTCTCACCGATGAGCAGAAGACTACCTTCGATGCCAAAGCTGAAGAAATGAAGAACAGTCAAGGCAAACACATGCGTCGCGGTCCCGGTCGCGATGGTGACGAAAACGCTCAAGGTGGTCGTCAGTTCCGTCGCGGTGAAGGCGGTCAACGTCGTGGACAAGCCCCCAGCGATGCTGATGTCGAATAACACAACCTGAAATGAACACTGGATCGATGTCCCGATGACAGCGAGGGCCAGTGGAAAACGACTCACCCCATTCACGCCACCGCGCCGGACTCCCGGACGGTGGTTTTTTTGTGTGAAAAGCACTTGGTAGATTATGATCATGAGCATCCAACTGTTGCTACGGATTTTTCCTTCCAGGTTTTCTCATGACGCCTAACCCGCCTGTAAATAAAATCGTTGAACAGCTCTATCAAACCGATTCCCGTCAGGTTTATGCAACATTGGTGCGTTTGATCGGTGATTTTGATCTGGCCGAAGAAGCCATGCATGAAGCGTTTGCTGCTGCTATGTTGCAATGGGAAGACGCAGGCATACCCGATCATCCGACTGCATGGCTGATCTCCACAGGGCGATTCAAAGCCATTGATATGATCCGGCGACGTGAACGTTTTGATGCATCCATGCAGCAGATTTTGTCGCAACGCCCATCATTGACACAATCTCCGCTTGAATCACTTCTCACCGAGATTCCCGATGATCAACTGCGTCTGATATTTACCTGTTGTCATCCGTCACTGGCCATCGAGGCGCAGTTGGCATTGACACTTCGCGAGGTTTGCGGGTTGACCACGGAGCAGGTTGCCAGTGCTTTTCTCATCTCACCAGCGACATTGGCTCAGCGGATTGTTCGCGCCAAAGCCAAGATCAAGACCGCTGGAATTCCATATGAGATTCCTGATATCCAGCAAATGCCTCAGCGTCTGGATGCGGTTCTCCATGTGATTTACCTGTTGTTCAACGAGGGCTATAACACATCATCCGGTGAGCACGTCACTGCTGGAGCCTTATCCGATGAGGCGATTCGTTTGGGAAGTTTATTGCTTGATCTCCAATCACAAACGGATCACTGGTCAACATCACCCGATGCTGATGTCATGGGTTTATTGGCTTTGATGTTGCTGCAAACGTCACGTCGCAGGACGCGGACGGATGAACATGGGGACATCGTTCTGCTTGAAGATCAGGACCGCAGTCAATGGGATCAGGACATGATCCGTCAGGGCGTTGAACTCGTTGAGCAAGCGATGGCAACAGGTGAGGTCGGCAGCTACACCATCCAGGCAGCCATTGCTGCGGAACATGCCCGGGCAAGTGATGTCAGTCTCACCAACTGGGGACAGATTGTCCGCCTGTATGACGTGCTGCTACAGATTCAGAATTCACCGGTGATCGCCCTGAACCGTGCCGTGGCAATTGCCATGCGTGATGGACCCGAGATTGGCTTGACACATCTTGAAGCGATATCCGGCCGGGGGGAGTTGGCTGAGTATTACCTGTACCATGCCGCGCGAGCCGACCTCTGTCGGAGACTTGAGCGGTATGAGGATGCACACGATGCCTATGAACGCGCCTTGTCCCTCACACAGCAGGAACCCGAGCAACGCTATCTGCAAAAACGTCTTGAAGAAATTTCTAAATTTATGTGATTTGTCTGTCGATTCGACGGTTTGCAATTCGACTACCTTGTGAACAAGCAATATTAAGCCAATGAAAGCGAGGTCAAAATGGAATTTGTCTGCCTGGGCTGCCTGGATGAAACGATCTGGGCGACATTCACCCCTGAACAGCAGCAAGAGAACATGCAACGTTGTTTTGCCTATGACGATGTCTTGCGAGAAGAAGGGCATTTCAATGATGGCTATGCCTTGATGCCAGCAAACATGGCAGTCACCGTCCGAACCCGAGCAGGCCAGGTCACTGTCACCGAGGGTCCCTTTGCAGAGACAAAGGAAATGCTTGGCGGACTTCTGTTTCTCGAAGCACATGACTTGAATCATGCCGTCGCATTGATGTCCAAACATCCCGGCACCGAGTTCGGCAGTTTCGAGATCCGACCGGTCCATGTCGAAATGAACAAACTCATCAGGAAATAACATATAACCATCAACATGAAATAAGAACACTGTTCCCGCAGGAACACCATGAACCCGGAGAAAAACAATGGAACCCGTCAAACCGCAGAAAGAACATCTTTGGTTAAAGCAAATCCTTGGAAAATGGAAGGTGACATTCGAGTGTGCCATGGGCCCTGATCAACCGACCGCAGCATTTGAGGGTGTCGAAACCGTGCAAAGCATTGGGGAAATCTGGTTCATCGCAAGGGGTGAAAACCAAACACCATGCAGTGATGGCGATCAAGCAGGCAATAGCATGATGACACTCGGATATGACACAGCCAAAGGTTACTACGTTGGCAGCTTTGTCTGCAGCATGATGAATTGGATGTGGCAATACCATGACGGGCAACTTGATGATGCTGGCAAAATACTCACGCTCAAAACCACCGGCCCGTTGTGTACCGGGGAAGGATTGGCTGAGTATGAAGATGCCATGGAAATCATCGATACAGATCACCGTGTCCTGCGATCGCGCATGAAAATGCCCGACGGGAGTTGGCAGCAAATTATGCAAGGTAAATACCAACGCATTTAATCAGCCTATGTTCCATGCCACTTTTTGTTTTCAATTCAACGGGAAACACACATGAAATACCTGCTGCTGATTTACGCCGATGAACAATCCTACACGCCCCAGGAACGACAGGCATGCTATGTCGAATCCACGCAATTAACCCATGAACTCAATGAAAATGGGCAGTATCTGGGGGCATCGCCTTTACACCCGGTGGCGACGGCAACGAGTGTCCGAATCCGTGAAGGCAAGCGTCTGATCACCGATGGGCCGTTTGCTGAGACCCACGAACAGTTGGGGGGATACTACCTGATTGATGTGGCTGATCTGGATCAAGCCATTGAGATTGCAGCAAAAATACCAGGTGCGAAAAAGGGGACGGTAGAAATCCGACCTGTTTATGAATTGCCTGATTTACCAGATATTCAGTGATGTATTTGAAATTCACTGCATTTCATATGAAACATTCAATTCAAGGAATAACCTCATGAAAGTTATGGTTCTCGTCAAGGCTACCGTCGACTCCGAAGCTGGAAAAATGCCCAGCCAGGAACTCTTTGAGCAGATGACACAATTCAATGAAGATCTTGCTCAAGCAGGCATCATTAAAGCCGGGGAAGGCTTGCATCCAACATCCGCTGGATACCGTGTGCGTTTTTCAGGCAAGGATCGCACGGTCACCGCTGGTCCATTTGAACATACCAACGAACTGGTTGCGGGGTTTTGGCTTTGGGAAGTGCAATCCATGGAAGAAGCTATCGCGTGGGTGAAGCGATGTCCCAATCCAATGCAGACCGATTCGGACATTGAAATTCGACGTTTGTATGAATTGGAGGATTTTGCAGAAGATATCTCGGGTGATTTGTTGGAACGTGAAAAAGGCTTGCGCACCAGGATTGATGAATAACGCAAGCCAGATTGGTTTGTTGTTCAAGTGAGTGTTAGAGCGTTCGCAATCCATCTGTCGCTAGCGACAAAGACGCTACACTTGGATTGCGAACGCTCTAAGCGCTGCGTTTTGCAGGTTGGCTGATCCATGTGTTGAGCCGACGTGCGATTTGATCCAGGGGGATCTGAACTTCGACAGCGCCCATTTCATAGGCTTCACGGGGCATGCCGTAGACCACGCAACTGGATTCACTTTCACCGATGGTACGCGTGCCGGTGTTTCGCATGGCAAGCATGCCACGCGCCCCATCATCACCCATGCCGGTGAGAATGACGCCGATGGACTTTGAACCCGCAGCATGTTGTGCAACGGACTTGAAAAGCACATCAACCGAAGGCTTGTGTCGATTGACATTGGGCCCATCTTTGAGCTTGACGGAATAGCCACGCCCGGAAGATTGCAGCAGCATGTGACGATCGCCCGGCGCCAAGAGCACTTTGCCGGTCTCCAGAACATCACCATCAGAGGCATGGACGACATTCATCGCGGAAATACGATCCAGGCTTTGTGCAAAGGATTCGGTGAAGGCCAATGGCATATGCTGAACAATGACAACCGGCGGGAAGTCAGCAGGTAACTCCGCAAGCAGGTGTCGAAGGGCCTGCGTGCCACCCGTTGAAGAACCGATAGCAACAATCTGGTTGGCTTTACCACCCAAAGAAGTTGGTGATTTAATCAGACTTGACGATTTGAGTATGGGGGCGGTAGATGCTTTGGGGGGGGCGGACGTCAGATACTTCGAGAGCTTGGCGTTGGCTGCCGCTTTGATTTTCTCTTGCAATTCGACGGCTAACTGCTTGAGCGCAGTACGATCGGTGGGTTTACCCACGACATCCACTGCGCCATTGGTCATGGCCTGGTAAGCTGCATCTGAACCTTTCTGTGAAAGGGTTGAGACCACGATCACAGGCAACGGATAGAACTTCATGAGTTTCTTGAGAAAAGTCAGGCCGTCCATTCGCGGCATTTCAATATCCAGGGTGACAACGTCTGGACGAAGACTCACGATCTTGTCTCGCGCATCAAAAGGATCAGTCGCCACGCCGATGACTTCGATTTGTTGATCCTGTGCGATGCTGCTGGATAGGACTTGGCGGACCACAGCAGAATCGTCAATGACCATCACACGGACGGGTTTATTGTGTGCAGGCATTTTGATTCTCCTAAGCATTATTCATCAACATGAATCTCCAGCAAGATGATGCCATCATCGCTGCTAAAGCAACATGTTGAAGGGCGGGTTAACGTTTGGATGAGTGACGACTGGTCAAGATCCTGCAACTGCGGTACATGCAGGTCAAACACAGGCTCTGTGCCCCAGAGTTCCGTGAGTGTCTGACCGCAGATCACATTGAGTAATTCCCGAATCGCATCATTTTGCTGTTCGGCATCCTGAGCTTCAGATTCGTCCACTCCGAGCATGTTGGCCCAGATCACCGGTGTCATACTTTGAGGAATGTACATCACCAGTGAGCCGTGGTGTGGACCTTCAAAACGCATACTCAACTGGCGGTAAGGCATGTCCAGTGAGTCCATATTCACATCGGCTTTGTCCACGGGATCAACAAAGTAAAAAGCCAGTGATTCCATGACGCGGCAGAAGACGTCGATCATTGGTTGTTGGGTTTCAAGCTGCATTGTTCAATCCTGTTAAATCGTCAACGATGGCCTTGAAATCTTCAGGCTGGAACGGCTTGCGGATGTAAGCGGTAATACCTTTGTCCTTGAGCTGTTCGATACGCGTTTGCGAGCCTTCGGTCGAGACGACCACCACCGGGATGGTTTTCATCAACCCGTCATGACTCATTTTTTCGATCATCTCCACGCCATTCATCACAGGCATGTTGATATCAGCGAAGATCAGATCGACCCACTCCTTGCCCAGGATGTCCAGGGCTTCTTTGCCATTGGCCGCATGCAGAACCATGTTGGTCTGAATGCCAGCTAGATGGAGTGTTTTTTCCATGACACTGCGGACGGTAATCGAGTCGTCGACAAGTAATACGTTCAGACTCATTGTTCTATCTCCTGGCTCAAGATCGCTTTTGATCAATTGTTCGTGAGTTGTCTTAGAGGACTGTCTCAGTTCCCTTGGTTCGGACACAGGTTTGACCGGTTGCCATATCAAGTGTCATGGTTCGAGGTTTTTTGCCACCGATGTCCTGGGCTTCGATGAGCATGTTGTTTTTCCAGAGAAACTTTCGCAGGACGGCAAAGTTACGCTCACCGATGCGAAATTGTTCACCCATGTCCATGGGGGCCCCTGCGCCGGCAACTTTGATTTTGATTCTGTCTTTGTGAGCACCATATTCAAACAGTTTGCTGAACAAGGCAACAAGTCCCGTGTCAGCATACATGGTCGGTTTTTCCTTGGCCTTTTCCGGATTGGATCGTGATGAGGGGAGCAGGCAATGGATCATCCCGCCGACTCTGGCAACAGGATCGTATGCCGTCACACCAAGACATGAACCCAGTGAATAGGTGATGAGCATGTCATCGACATTCTCGCTTACATACATTTCAGCTATGGCAATCACCCTTGTATTCATGGGCACACCTGCTCCAGTAAATGTGTGATTGTTTAACCCGCGGCTTCGCGGGGCACCATTTCCAGTTCAATGAGCTGAGTGAGAATTTTCTCTCGTGTCACTGGCTTGACGATATACGCTTCACATTGACCATTAAATGCCTTAAGTACATTGTGGGCATCTGACAAAGCGGTGGTCATCACAACCTTGGCACCATCACCCACTGAAATCCCGTTCTTGCCCTCAACCTGACGAATGCATGTCAAGGCTTCCTGGCCATCCATGTTGGGCATCATGATGTCCAGGAAAACAAGGTCATACGGGGCTTTGGCTTCAATGGCTCCGGTGATCGCTTCGACAGCTTCAATACCATCGATGGCAACATCACAATGGCCATACTGTTGCAAGTGTCCCAGAAGCACCTTGCGGCTGACAAAATCGTCTTCTGCAATGAGTATTTTCATGACATATAAACTCCATGCTTGGAGGGTTTGAAATTTGAACCAGATTGGCAATGGATCATGCTTGGATGACAAATATTGCTGAGCAACTGCATGAAATGAATCTGCAGATGGTCGAAAATCATTTGGTGGTCCCACGGCTTGGCCGGATCAATCGGGCAGGTATCGTTCTTAAGATGGACCGACATGGCAGAGCAACTGGCTGTTGGTATGGTGCTGTTGCAAATGATCTGATTCATCTCGTCCGAACCCACTTCTTCCTCAATCCGTGTGTCTACCAAAAGGATGTTCTGGTTTGGCGAAAACTTGAAGCTCTGCTGACTGAGCATGGATTGAATCTGACCTGCCGTTTTGACTGCTGTACATTGGAACCCGGCAAGCTTGGCTTGTCTGTCGAGGATACTGCACAATGTATTGTCACTGGTCCAAAGCAGGATGTTGGCGGTTTTCATTTGCTGCCAGAGGGAAGGTCCCTTGGTGACATGCGTCGAAACTTTATTGATTGGAAGGTGGACCGTGAAATGACTGCCGACGTCCGGTTCACTTTCAACTTCGATGGTTCCACCAAGTTTCTGGATCATTTTCCGGGTCATGCACAAGCCGATGCCAAGACCTTCGTGATGCCGCGTATGGTAGTCTTCAAGTTGACTGAATGGTTCAAAAATACTGTCGATATGTTCAGCATCGATGCCGATGCCAGTATCCTCAATCCGGATTTGCAGATAATCCGTATCACCCATGACAGGCAGGCAACTGACGTTGACGACGACTTGTCCCTGCGGTGTGAACTTGATGGCATTACTCAGCAGGCTTGTGAGAATCTTGGTTAGAACACGTGAATCGCCGCAGACAAACTGGGGTGTGTTCGGGTCAATCAGGTCATAAAGCAATAAACCGGTACCAATGGCCTGAGGCTGCATCATCTGGATCGCATTCTCGATGCATTGGTAAAGGTCAAAATCAACATCCACCACATTCAGTTCGGAATTGGTGAGTGTACGATAGTCCAGGAGCCGATCGACTATCGATGCCAATCGCATGGCACTACTTTGGATCAACTGGATTTCTTCGCTTTGTTCATCTGTCAATGCGGATTGTGTCAGCAGTTCCGTCATGCCGACAATCCCATTAAGGGGGGTCCGCATTTCATGACTGAGCAGAGCAAGGATACGTTCCTGAATATGACTGGCCTGTTCTTCGTGTTCGCTGATTTGAACCAGTTGTTCACCAAGCATTGCCAGGCCTAACCGGGCATCATCACGCTGCAGGGCGATTTGCTCTTGCTGTTCGTTTGTTTGTTTGCAGGCTTTTTGAGTGCTGCAAAGGTTCAGCCAAAGGTTGATGATTGATTGAACATGATCGATGGATTCATCGATACGTAACGAAGTCACGTTGGTGAATGCTGCAGGTTGCTTGTCCTGATCATTGTGGCGGATGTAGATGATGGGTAAGCGATCAACATACTCAAGCCAGAGTTCAGAAGGCTGGTTGTTAATGATCATGCCATCAAGCAGGGCGTCGATGGAGTGAAGCTTGGTCAGATCCATATCTTCGATCACATGAACAAGTATTCCATTTTCAGGATCACCGTTATGAATGAGTTTATTGGGTAACTCGCCATTAAAGGTATTGTCCAGATCATCCGGATGGACGTCCGATAGCTTTAGACGGCTGCCTTGCGCCAAGTCAGTGGCCCCGAGCCATAATAGATTCAAGTTTTGTTTTGACCTGGCATTCATAGACAAAAATCCAACCGGAAGCGTAAGAAAGTTCATACGCGGAAATTGCCGTACCCCTATTTATCTTCTTACGTATTCGGCATTGCAGGTCGGATACTTGATATTGTGAAGCTGATATATCCAGATTATCACTTTAACCAGTCCGAAAGTAACGATTGAACCCTGTTTTTTTGAAGTGTCCGACCGATAACGTTTTGATTGGCTGCATTGGAAAATATTGATCTGTTTTATCGACATATTCATTAAGGATGTACATCGGGAATTCCGATACGTTCTGACGGGGACAGGTCGTTTCATAACCGAGGGACGTTATGGATTCAAAAACAATTTCCGATCATGTTAATCAGCTTGCTGAATCCGTCATTCTTGCGGACTTGGATGATCCTGCCGGTTTGGCTGAGTTGCATTCGCTGTATGAAACATTGACTCATAAGCTCAATGAACAACAGCCACCAGTGATACCGGTTGCCATTCCGACACGCTGTATTGAGATGATCGAAGAATTAATTCTCAACGAATCGCAAACACCACAACAGGATTTGGATGATCTGGGGATGACCGTCAGTGTGATGCAGGCCTTGGCTTGCGGTGAGTTGACCATTGATGACGCTGAGTTTCCTGACGCCATTCATTGGAAGTCAGCAACGTCTGACATCGAAGATGTATCAAAGGTATTAACAGAAGAAATACAGGAAGATTCGCAGGCATTAACCGTGGAACTGCCCCCCAATGTTGATGAGAGTATTCTTGCGGACTTTCTGTCGCGTCAGCCTGGTGAATTGGAAAAACTCGAATGTCAGCTCATGGAACTTGAGAAGGACAATGCCAGTAATGCATTGGGAGAGATCAAGCGTATGATTCACACCCTCAAGGGTGAAACTGGCTTGTTGGGGCTGACACCCATTTGTGATCTTTGTCACGCTATTGAAGACGCCATTGCCAATCGCCCGGTCAGCGAATTGATCGAACCGATGTTGAAGATCAAGGATTGGCTGGAACGTATCTTTGGTGCCTATTCCGGCCAGAATGAACCACCCGAGCCTGTGCGTCATGTACTTGCATTGCTTGAAGGCTCCGATGTTGCGTCATCTGCAGTTGAGCCTGCTCCAGTAAGTCAAACCTTACCAAGTAATGAACCATCTCCTGCTGTGGCTGTTGCAGAACCTGATAACACGGGGCCGCAGACTTTCGCCGACCCGACGCTGGTGGCTGAATTCATTACTGAATCACGTGAGCATTTGGATGCAGCAGAAGCCGAGCTGCTTGATGTTGAAGAAAATCCAGAAGACGAAGACAAGCTTAATGCGATCTTCCGGAGTTTTCATACGATCAAGGGAGTTGCCGGTTTTATCGGTTTACCCGACATTCAGTCGTTGGCTCATATCTCTGAAACCGTACTCGATCGTGCTCGCAAACATACGCTGGTTCTCACGGGGCATCCACTTGATGTGGCCTTTGAAGCTGTCGATGCGATGAAGCGTCTGATCGATCGATTGCAGGACGCTTTGGAAGCAGGTTCGGTTCCAACGCCTGATCCTGATTTGCATGTGGTGCTTGAAAAGCTGCATGCATTGGCGAATCCAGATCAGAATAAGACGGTCGAAGCGACTCAAACCAAAGCCGAACCTGACACTGCATCCACTCAGTCGGTTGCCAGCGAGCAGGTCGATGATGCGCCAGTGACTGAAGATCCAAAGGATGATCCCAATGCCAAGATTGGTGAGATTCTTCAGATGCAGGCACAGATTCCTGCAGAGAAAATCAACCAGGCTTTGGAAATACAAAACAATCTTCGAAATCAGGTTCCCAAGATCGGTCAGGTCTTGACGGATATGTGCGGGGTTGAGAAGGATAAAGTCGAAAAAGCACTGCAAACACAGCAGCAAACCAAAACCCGTGCTGCCGAAGCCACGCAGAGTAAATCGGTGCAGGTCGCTGAGACGGTCAAGGTCGACGCGCCGCGATTGGATCGGCTGGTTGATGCCATCGGTGAACTTGTCATTGCCCAGGCGATGCTCGGACAGGCTGCGATGAAGAGCATGAGCGGTGATGCTGCAGTGGTGGCACGCAATCTCAGTCACCTTGACAAGATCACCCGAGAACTTCAGGAAATGGCAACATCTCTGCGCATGATACCCGTCCGATCAACCTTCCAGAAGATGGCAAGACTGGCACGTGATGTTGCCCGCAAACTCGACAAGCAGGTCAACTTTGTCATGGAAGGTGAAGATACCGAACTGGATAAAACCGTCGTTGATCGTATCGGTGACCCATTGGTTCACATGGTGCGTAATGCCCTGGATCACGGTTTGGAAGCATCAGCAGATGACCGTAAAGCTGCGGGCAAAGAAGCTGCAGGCACCGTCACACTCAAAGCCTATCACAAAGGTGGTGGCATCTGCATTGAGATTCAGGATGACGGGCGCGGCCTTGACGAACAGGTCTTGCTTGATAAAGCCATTGAACGCGGCGTGATTCAGGAAGGTGAACAACTCAGCCAACAGGATATCTTCCAACTGATTTTCGCGCCCGGATTCTCCACCGCCAAACAGGTGACCGACGTTTCAGGTCGCGGGGTTGGCATGGACGTCGTGAAGCGAAACATCGAAGCGCTGCGTGGCAAGATCGAAATCCAAAGTGAAAAGGGCAAAGGTTCGACCTTTACCATTCGCCTGCCATTGACACTGGCCATCATCGAAGGCATGGTCGTGCGACTTTCCACCGAACGGTACATCATCCCGACGCTGTCGATCGTTCGCATGCTTCAGCCTGGTGAAGTGCACATCAAGAGCATCATGCAAAATGGACAGGCTCTACTGATTGATGACGAACTGATCCCGCTTGCTCGACTGGATCAGCTCTTTGAGGTTCAGGGAGCCGTTCAGGACCCAACACAGGCGACCGTGGTGATCGTGGAAAATTCCGAACGCAAGATGGCGATCCTCACCGACGAACTCATCGGTCAGCAGCAGATTGTCATCAAGTCGCTTGGCGCGACGATGCGCGGTCTACCCGGTATTGCAGGTGGCGCGATTATGTCCGACGGACGTGTGGGGCTTGTGGTTGATATCAGTGGCCTGATGTCACTGTTCCGAACCACCAGCAATGCACCGAGTCCTGAATTGTCGGTGAATATCGAATCGACTGAGCCTGACGATGTCCCGACACAACTTGCTGCATGAATAAACCAAAGTCCAACGGATATTAAGTCCCCTGGTAAAAGTGACGATAAACCTACCATCCTTATCGAAGGACGGTAAGCGAAGTAGAGGAGTTAGCAATGAAAATTATGCTTGTGGATGATTCCAAGACCATGCGCAGTATTCAAAAGGGTATTCTCGCGCAGATGGGTCACACTGATCTGGTTGAAGCATGTGATGGTCAGGATGCCTTGAGCAAGGTTTTTGCTGAAAAGCCTGATCTGATCCTTCTGGACTGGAACATGCCCAACATGGACGGCTTGTCTTTCCTTCAGGCCTATCGCCAGAAAGACAAAACCACCCCGGTGATCATGGTCACCACGGAAGCTGAAAAGCACCGCGTGGTCGATGCACTGAAGGCCGGCGTCAACAATTACGTTGTCAAGCCGTTCACCCCCGACGCACTGAGCAGCAAGATTGCCCAGACGATGGAAAAGTGCGGTAAAGCAGCTTAAGTCCGAATAACCAACGTTTCAAGATTCATACCAGGTGGTCAGAATCTGACCCCTGGTTTTTCATGCGCACATTGCTAAGCGGCTGTATCGACGGTGCCTTAGGTGACTGTGGTGCAGTGATTCGTCCGCGTTGATCTTCACGGATTGGAATGCCCGAGTCATGGCTACCAAGCAGACTCACGGCAATCGCTGCTGCCATAATTGGCACGTGGTTAGCCAACTGCCTATACTGTGGGGCTAACTCCGATTCTGATGAAGGTGAACTCACTGTGCGTATACTCGTACCAATCATAGCTTTAGTCATCGGTGCTGTTTTCGTGTTGGCCATGCTCAAACCACCAGCAGACCAGCCCGGGAAACAGGCTCAAGACACCACACAAGTTGACGATACACAAACCCCGACACCCCAGTCGGAGTCTGCTTCTGATGATCAGGCCTCGCTGGTCAACGAAGTGAAGAAGACCGTGCAGACCATCACCGATCAACCGGTGGCCGCGTCCGCCGAGTTCTCTGCTTTGCCGGTGTTGCATACCGTTCCTGCCCAGACCGCCGAACCCAGCACACTCGGCTCGTTGGACAAGGCATCGGATGACAAGCTCGAAGTCCAACTTACCGGTTGGGGAGCAGGTCTCTGGAAAATTCAACTCACCGACTATGACAAGGATCTGCACAGCGAAGCCCATTACATGATTCGTGATGTGGTTGAAGATCCGGACCATGAAGGGCGTTACTACTTCGCCTTTGCTGCCCGCCAGATCACCATCAACGGCCAAACCGTCAAGCTCGCGGACAAGCGTTGGCATCTGGACCCACAAACACCCGGACGTTACACCCTGGACCTGGCAGACGAAGACGGCAAGAAACTGGTGACACTTGTTCGCCAATACAAACTCAATGGCTATCAGATCAGTTGTGATCAGTCCATCATCAATCACACCAACATTCAGCTCAGCGTCGTCTGGAACCAGTACGGCATTGCCGATGTTACCCCTGACAAGGTTTCCTACATGGGAGATCGTCGTGAGTTTGCCACCGGCTACTTTGATCCGGAGTACGACAATCAGCGTCGCTACATCTATGCCAACAAGGGTTTCATCCAACGCAAGAAACTCACGGATAATATTCTCGAAAACAACCAACTCCGCGCTGAAGGCAAGCCCACCGAACCCGGCATTTACTGGCCGACACCCAAGTCACCCGAAAACGGGCAGATGGTCTGGACCGCTTCGGTGAACCGTTATTTTGCTTTGGCCATGTATCGCCCGTTGGTCACCCAACCCACTGAAGAAACCAACGGTAAAGCGCAGACGCTACTCGGCCCCGATGGCATGTTTGCCAGTATTTCCCCAATGCTCATCGGCACGCCCAACCCGGACCACAAGGCATTGGACATGAGCGTGGTGATGCTCAACATGGTTTCCAAGCCGATCACGGTCAAGCCCAATGCGTCGACCGATCTGAACCTCAAGCTTTATGCCGGCCCGCGACTGAAGGACGTACTCACCGATCAGCCTTACGCCAGCCTGTCATTGTATGAGACGATTCGCTATGAACTGGGTTGCACCTGGTTCACCTTCCAATGGCTTGCGCGTGGCCTGCTTAACTTCCTGCGATTCCTGCATGGCATTATCTGGGACTGGGGCATCTCCATTGTGATCCTGGTGCTCTGCGTGCGTGCACTGCTTCACCCGCTGACCAAGAAGGCGCAAATCCAGATGACCAAGATGGGCAAGCAGATGCAGTCCATCCAACCTGAGATTCAGAAGCTCAAGGAAAAATATGCCAACGATCAGCAGAAGTTCCAACAGGAACAGATGAAGCTCTTCCGTGAGAAGAACATCAATCCTGCGAATATGCTTGGCTGTGCACCGATGTTCCTGCAGACGCCGATCTGGATCGCGCTGTATGCCATGTTGTACTTTGCCATCGAACTGCGTCATGAGTCTGCGTTCTACGGCATTTTCCAGGCGATCTCCGGCGGCAGCTGGCATTTCCTGGCGGACCTTTCAGCGCCGGATAATTTCATCATGTTCAGTGGCACCGGTTTTTCGATCCCGCTGATCTTCATCAATTTCCACATGACCGGCATCAATATCCTGCCGATCTTGATGGGGGTGATGTTCTTCCTGCAACAGAAGTTCACCATGCCACCAGCAGCCAATGAACAGGCCGCCCAGCAGCAGAAGATGATGAAGTTCATGACGCTGCTTTTCCCTTTCTTCCTGTACTCAGCACCGAGTGGTCTGACGCTTTACATCCTCAGCTCCACCACAGCGGGGATGATTGATAGCTACTTCGTCCGCAAGCACATCAAGGAACAGGAAGAGTCCGGCGAACTGTTCAAGGCCAAGCCCCGCAAGGAAGGCGGCTTGCGTGATCGCATGGGTAAATACATGCAGAAGAAAATGGAAGAAGCCCAACGCATGCAGGCTAAGCAGCAACAGAACAAGAAAAAACGCAAGTAATCCATCCATCGATCTGAAAAATGATGGCATGCACAATAAAGCCCGGGGGGGTTAACCCCCGGGACCATAGCCGCGATCGAGTACAGCGAGCCAACCCATGCACGACAAACTCAAGCAAGCCGAATTACACGTCCACATTGGTGGCTGCCTTTCCGCCCAGGACCTGGCTCACATCGCTGCGGACTTCTATCGCGAGATTGATTGGCAGCCGTTTGTCGAAAATTATCAGCGTGTGTTTTGCCAAGTTGCAGACCCCGTTGCATGGTTCGATGCTGCGGTTCTCAATCGTGATTTTTCACTCCTGGAACAAGGCTACTACGTCACCGACAAAGACAGTGGTGACTTCGCTCGTTTCCAGGCACGCTTTGATTTACTGATCTACATCGCCCGACATCTCAAGCAGAAACTTGGCCATCAAGGCCCGATGCTCGATCGCATTTTTGCACGCCATCGCGCTGAAGGGCTGCGGTATGTTGAATACCGTGCGATGTCTGCCATCGCAGATACCTACGAAAAGTTCAAAGCGTTTCACAGTGAGTATGCAACCGCTTGCATGCAAGCCAGTGATGAGCAGATGACGGTGCGTTACATAGCCTCTTTACCTCGTGATAATGCGGTGCTCAGTTACCGTTGGCTACGTCAATTGCTTGATGAATTACCACAACTAAGGCAGACAATTGTCGGCATTGATTTTTGTTTCTGGGAAGAAGGCTATCCGCCCAAATCAATGACGGCGTTTTTCGATCAGCTGCATGCGGATAATGCAATGAATCCTACCCATGCGTTGGATGTGGTGTATCACGTCGGTGAAAGCTTTTTCGATAAGTCTCTGGAAAGCGCGATCCGTTGGTGTCATGAAGCGGCGATGCTTAATGCCAAGCGATTGGGACATGCGATTGCCTTGGGGATGGACCCACTGGTTGCCATCAGTCGATATGATGATGCCCATGTTGCTGAGTCAGCAAGTGAACGTTTGGATCAAATTACATATGACCTTAAGCACGCACGCGCCATGCAGGCCTTTGGGATTGAAGTGGATGTCGAAGCCATGATCGCAGAGCGTAACGATTTGGCAAAGCTCTCACCCCAAAATAAAGTCCATCGGACCTATGATGCCAATCGCCTGGCAGAGATTCGTCTGCGTCAGCGTTTTGTACTTCACTGTCTGACTGCATTGGGTACGGTCATTGAAACCTGCCCAACTTCCAATCTTCGGATTGGGGGCGTCCCATCACCTGCGGATCATCCTGTGCATCGCTTCTTGGAAAGCGATGTGAACCTGCTCATTGCGGCAGATGATCCGGGGATTTTCAATGTCACCTTGGCCGACGAAGTGAACTGGGTGGTCAAACATTCGGTGATGAATCAGACGCAGTTAGCCAAGCGATTAGGTGATCCAATCCGATTTGCATTACGCACTTTGGAATAGTTTGCTAGGGTTGTTGGTAGAATGGGTATCCCGCTTACCTTGTGAGATTACTGATGAAAAACACGACTTCCCGTTATGCGTTGATTGCGATGTGCCTTTTGAGTTTGACTGGTTCGCTGTTTGCCCAGTCGACTTCGCGACATGCTGCGTTTGATAAGTTACTCAATAAATATGTCCAAAAGGGCCTTGTTGCCTATGTGCCATTGCGTGATGAGGCTCTGCCCCAACTCAATAGCTATCTGGACGCGATGGCACAACTCGACATTGCTTCGCTCTCGCGTAATGAACAGTTGGCTGCATATATCAACATCTACAACGCCACTATGCTCAAAGCGGTTTGTGATCGGTATGTGCCCGGTTACTCACCATCCAAAGATGAGTTCAAAGTTTTCAAGGACCCGCTGGTGCGATTGAAGTCGGGGACAGTGTCGCTTAATGACTTGGAAAACAAGATCATTCGCCCGACGTTCAAGGATCCGCGGATTCATGTCGCATTGGTCTGTGGTGCGATCTCATGTCCGCCTTTGATTGATTCAGCCTACACCGCTGCAACGTTGGATCGCACGCTTGAAACGAATCTCAAACGTTGGCTGACCAACGATCCAACGCGCAACCGAATCAACGCTGATCGTCGCACCGTGTACCTGTCAAAGATTTTTGAATGGTATGCAGAAGATTTTGGTGGCAGTGCCAATGTCCTCAAGTATGTCGACATGCATCATCCTGACCGACTCAAGGGATATGCGGTTCGGTACCTCGAATACGACTGGACCTTGAATATCCAGAAAATGGGGATGAAGAAGCAATAACCGATCCCAGTCATGCGTTAGCTTTCCAACACAGGGAGCTGATCATGTCCATTACCCGACTCTTGCCTGCGATTTTGTTGGCCATACTCGTCAGTCCGTTATTCGCTCAACAACAACAGCAACGTCAACGCCGTTTACCTGATGGCGTGATTTCGCATCGCAATCTGGTGTATGCCACGGTCGATGATGACCGCCCGATGAAGCTGGATTTGTATCAACAGGAAAAAGCAACCGGCAAGGAACCGCTGGTCGTCTGGATTCACGGCGGGGGTTGGCGCAACGGTAGCAAACTCAACGTCAATCCACACATGCTCAAGCTGGTCACCGAGGGCTATGCCGTCGCCAGCATTGACTATCGTCTTGGCGGAATTCAGGCCCATCCCAATCACATTCACGATTGCAACGCAGCAGTCCGTTGGCTCAAGGCGCATGCTCAGGAGTATGGCTACAGTGTCGAAAAAGTCGGCGTTGCAGGTTCAAGTGCAGGCGGACACCTGGCGCTGCTTGTGGGTGTTGGCAGTGATGTGCCTGATCTGCAAGGCAAAGTGGGTGAACATCTGGATCAATCATCACGCGTGGATGCCATTGTCGATTTTTATGGTCCGTCGGACTTGTATGCACTGGGGCAGGCCAAGCATCGCGGGCCGGAAGTGGGCTTGACTCAAGCGTTTGGCAAGACCGCCAGCCCGGTTCATTTTCTGGATGCCAACGATCCGCCGGTGTTGATTTTTCAAGGCGATACCGACCGCACCGTGGTCCCTGAGCAGAGCACGTTAATCGATGCCAAATACAAGGAACTCGGCTTGACTTCCACCTTGCACATGCTCAAAGGTGCAGGTCACGGCGGACGTGCGTTTTCGAGCCCGCGTGTATATGAGCAGATCAAAGCGTTTCTGGATCAGCATCTTAAATCGCAGACTCAGTCCGACGCTGGCAAGGTGTTGAATCAACTGGAAACCCAAACGTCAGCCAGTATCACCCAACCGGTTGAAACCTCAACCATCAACGCGCCATCACAGTCTGACATTCGCCACCTGCATGGTTTGATCTGGATGGCAGGGACTGGGCGATTGCTCCCAGCCGATGCGCCAAAGCAACTCTATGAAAATCAATTGGCACGTTTTAAAAACAATCTCAAAAACAATCCGCATCTGGATGGCGTGAGTTTTACCGGAGGATGGAAGGACATCGAACCGATCAAGGGAGCGTACACCTTTGAAAGACTTGATGGTTTTATCAATGCTGCTCGCGATGCGAAGATGCCTTACAAGCTGGTGATCATGTCCGGCTCCAAGACACCGGATGATGTTTTTGAACAGGGGGCCAAATTCATCTCGACGAATGTGGTTAACAAGTATCGCGGGGACTTGGGTCAAGCGGTGAAAGTTCCCTTGCCATGGGATTCGGTTTTTCAGGATCGTTACTGGCAATTTGTTGAGACAGTTGCAAAACGCTATGCGTCAGACCCGTTGCTTTATGGCGTGACGGTGACGGTGGCCAATTACATGAGTAGTGAAACACACCTGCCCCGCAGTGATGCAGACGTCAAGCAGTGGGAAGCAGCAGCGCCGGACTTTCGCGAGCGTATTGAGCAGTGTTGGAAAGAGGCGATCGACCGATTTGCGATACTTTACCCACAGCAACAGATCACCCTTGAGTTGGCGGGGGCGTTACCGGGCATGGATACGCATCTGGTCAACGTTGTCAAGCATGGTATCGAAGAACATCCCGGTCACTTTGTGATCCAGAATGATCAACTCAACGGGCGTGAAGACAACATGCGCATCTTCTCCTACAGAACCATCATGGAATATGGTGATCAGGTTTATCACGGTTTTCAGACGGTTGCCGGTTGGGCGTATGAACGTAGCAGTAAACGACAGGGAAGTATGCAGCGGACTGCTGATCACTTCAATCAAGCCAAAGGTCGTTACCTGGAAGTCTGGTACGGCGATGGTGCCAATGTCCAGACGTGCGCCAAGCTTAAATCACTGGTGTCATTTGCCAAGTGAGATGGATGCTTGTTTGGTTAGTCGATTGGTTTGGATTCAAGTCGCTTGACCACATCTTTGGCGGTGTGTCGGACCATTTCTGATTCGTTGAAGTCCATCGACAACTCACGGAGTTTTTCAAGCATGGGGGCGTTGGTGTTGTCCTTGAGATAATTGCCTGCAGCGATGACGGCATTGCGTTTGACCATCTCCAGCTTCATGCGCTTGAGGGCGGAACCGATGAAGGCCTGCTGACGATCTACAGCGGTCCAGTTGAGGACATCAAGCAGATTCAGAGCAGGGGCGGGTGGACGCGGTGTATAACGCTGGTGATGCGGCGCGTTGTCGATTGACGGTCGTGGTCGATTGTGCGGGCAGACTTCCTGACAGATATCACAGCCTGCGAGCCAGTTGCCCATTTGTTGTTGAAGGTCGGATGAGATTTCACTGCGGTGTTCAAGCGTGAGATAGCTGATGCAGCGTGAGGCATCGAGTTGGTAGGGGGTGATGCAGTTCGTCGGGCAGGCATCGATGCAACGTGTACAACTGCCACAGTGATCAGGCATGGGTTTGTCGACGGTGGGGGTGATGGGCAATGTGGTGACGATGACACCCAGAGCAAACCACGATCCCTGGTCGGGATGGATGAGAAGGGTGTGCTTGCCGATCCAACCGAGGCCGGCATTTTTGGCATGTTCGCGTTCGGGGATGGGGGCGGTGTCGACTGCAACACGGAACTGCTGGTCGGGATATTGTTCACGCAGGGTGTCGGCCAATTGCATCAGGCGTTTTTTGAGCACCTTGTGATAGTCATCGCCCCAGGCATATCGCGCGATCCGGCCAGCAGGTGTCGGAGCAGGTAAATCGGTTTGGTGGGGGTAGCGGTCTGCCACGCATATCACCGACTGAGCACCTTCGAGTAATTGAGCAGGATCCACCCGGACATCCCGATGATGAGCAAGGTAATCCATCTCCCCATGTTTGTTATCCGATAACCATTGATCGAGAAAGTCCACATGCTCACTGGGCAGGGCTTTGGTAATACCGATCATGGCAAAACCCAGGTCCTGGCCGAGTTTGCAGATGGATTCATGCGGTTGCGTGGTGGTCTGCCCCATGGCTTAAGTGTACCCGGAAGTTGGCAAAAACGTGATCTGGACGTCTGAAATTACAGCAAGCCCTGTTTTGTCAGACTGTTGTGGCGAGACAGATGCCAATCCTCCTATGTGAAAAATGTTTTGATGACATCATTGACGGATCGTGCCATCATGCCTAGTATTCGTTAATGGCACGATCCATCACGTCATCATCGCAAACAGAATCGACTCCCTTAACAGGGCGATCCGGTGCCTCTCGGACCCGTTTGGTGGACGTTGCCAAGCGCGCCAAGGTCGCTCGTTCGACGGCTGCCCAGGCACTATATGGCTCGGGGGGCTCGAATGTCCGTGTGAGTGAGGAGACGGCGGATCGCATTCGCAAGATTGCCAAGGAAATGAACTTCCAGCCCAATCGGTTGGCACGTGGACTGCGTGGCGCCCGGACGCAATCCGTTGGGGCGGTTTGGTCGGTTTTAGAGCCTCAGACCACCGACGCGTCTCTGGTTAACGCCATTTTGACCCAGCTTCAAGCCGATGGCTATGCCACCTATCAGTCCAATCACCCGGTGAAGATCGAGCAGACCTGCCGCCTGCTGGATGACCTGCTGTCGAGACAATTGGATTCGCTGATCATTCGCTTGCGTCCGGATCATTATGCTTCGCCTGAGGTGTTGGACTTGCTCAAGCAGTTTCCCAGTGCGATTGCTGTGGTTCCCTGGCAAGTTGAAAAATTCACCATGGATCAGGTTATTCACGATCGCGACCCGGGGATGGTTGAAGTGGTTGATCACTTTGTTGCAACAGGTCGCCGGAGAATCGCAGTCTGTCTGGCGATGCGTGATCTGACTGAGCAGCGCAAGTATCAGGTCTTCCATGACCGATTGATCCATCACGGCCTTGATCCGAAAACAAGTCTGATGCTGATCGATCGCGGCGTTGAGAAGCATTCAGCAGACGAAATTTACGCGCACTTTGAGAAGGTGGTCCAAACGCAGATTGATGAGCGCTTTGATGCCGATGCGATTTTCAGTTCCAACGACGTGGTGCTGTTGATCGTTGCACGACGTTTGCGTCAGTTGGGGATTGATGTGCCACGTCAGATTGCGCTGGCAGGCTTGAATGACACGCTGGCATGTCGGTACTGGGACCCGCCACTGGCCATGGTCAATCGTCAGCAGGATCACCTGGTTCAGTCCGTGTGTAATCTGGTCAACGCCCGTTTAGCTGATCCGAAAAGACCGTACGAAAGTCGGCATGTTCCCATGCGATTCAACATCCGCCAGTCAGCGGGTTGAAGTGAATCGTATGTTTCGAAATGGCTTTTTAGCCAGTGTATTTGTTAAAAAAATCAACAAGGTCATTGCCAGGGTTGGCATGGAAATACAGAGAATTGGGGTGTCCGTGCTGGGCACGTTCAGGAGATAGCAGGCCATGAAAAACACACATCAACAGCACACCGTTTTGGGGACTTTGATAACACGTGATATGCATCGCGGATTCACACTCATCGAGTTATTGGTTGTGATTTCCATCGTGGCATTGCTCATTGCCATTCTCCTGCCTGCACTCAAAAATGCGCGTTCCGTCGCGCGCAGCGCTCAGTGCATGTCCAACCAACGTTCGGTTGCAGCGATGATGTTTATCTATGCCCAGGACTACGATGACCACATGCCCATCCGTCGGACTTCCGTCAGCGGGACCTACACAGACAGCTGGGTTCGTGGTGTGTGGACATACAT
>PAIY01000032.1 GCA_002704825.1 Phycisphaeraceae bacterium | reverse complement strand
TTATCCGTCGAGCCAGTACGTTTAACACCGAACGCATTGATCCGATTTACCAGGACCGCCATGAGTCGGGCGCCCGGATGTTTCTGCATTACGGTGACCTGACGGATGCCAACGGTTTGTCACGTTTGATCCGCACGATCAAGCCCACCGAGGTGTACAATCTTGCTGCCCAAAGTCACGTTCGCGTGAGTTTTGATCAGCCGATTTATACAGCGGACACCACAGCAGTGGGATCATTGAAATTGCTTGAAGCGGTACGTGATTTTCAGGAGTCCACGGGTTATGAAATTCGTTACTACCAGGCATCGAGTTCTGAGATGTTTGGCAAGGTTGTCGAAACACCGCAGAAGGAAACCACGCCGTTCTACCCACGATCGCCGTATGGTGTTGCCAAGGTCTACGCCCATTGGATCACCGTCAACTATCGCGAATCTTACAATCTGCATGCTTCCTGCGGGATTCTGTTTAACCATGAATCGCCGCGACGTGGTGAGACGTTTGTGACTCGAAAGATCACCCGTGCCATCGGACGCATCAAGCATGGACTTCAGAAGAAGTTGTATCTGGGTAATCTTGATGCCAAGCGTGACTGGGGTTTTGCAGGCGATTATGTCGAAGGCATGTGGCGGATGCTTCAGCAGGATCAGGCGGATGACTATGTGCTTGCCATTGGTGAGACGTATTCAGTGCGTGAATTCTGTGAGCGTGCATTCGGTCGTCTTGATCTGGATTACAACGACTTTGTCGAAATCGACCCGCGCTATTACCGTCCTGCGGAAGTGGAGTTGTTACTCGGTGATCCTGCCAAAGCCAAGGCCAAACTCGGATGGGAACCCAAGTGCAGCTTCCAGCAGTTGGTTGAAATGATGGTTGATAGTGATCTGGAACTGGCTGCCCGCGAGAAGACGCTGATTGACGCTGGGCATAAAGTAGATATGACCGGTGAATAAGAATAATCATGCTTGATTTAACGCAACATAAAATTTGCATCACAGGCGGAGCGGGTTTTCTGGGACGTTACGTGATCGAAGAACTCAAAGCCCGTGGTGTGGCTGATGAGCAGTTATTTGTCCCACGTCGCAAGGATTTTGATCTGACGGTTGAAACGGACGTCGCACGCCTTTATGACGAAGTCAAGCCGGACGTTGTGATGCATCTTGCTGCTGAAGTCGGCGGGATCGGTGCCAATCGCGAGCATCCGGGCCGGTTCTTTTACGCGAATATGGCCATGGGCTTGCACCTGGTGGAATACGCTCGTCGACACAACATCACCAAGTTTTTGCATACCGGCACGGTTTGTGCTTACCCGAAATTCGCCCCGGTTCCCTTCAAGGAGTCGGACCTGTGGAACGGTTTTCCTGAAGAAACCAACGCGCCTTACGGTGTTGCCAAGAAAGCGGTCTTTGTGATGCTCGATGGTTACAAGCGTGAGTATGGGCTTAACAGCAGCGTGGTCTTGCCGGTGAACCTGTATGGACCGCATGATAATTTTGATTTGCATTCGTCGCATGTGATTCCCGCATTGATCCGTAAATGTGAGACGGCACGGGTGAATGGCGATGATGAAATTATCTGCTGGGGGACCGGTAGTGCCTCACGTGAATTTCTTTATGTCGAAGATGCTGCCAGGGGAATCGTCGAAGCAACGATCAAGATCGACACGCCAACTCCGATGAACCTGGGCACAGGTAACGAGATCACCATCAAGCACCTCGTCGAACTCATCGCCAAACTCGTTGGCTTTGAAGGCAAGATCCAATGGGATGCGACCAAGCCTGACGGCCAGCCGCGTCGGCAGTTGGATACCTCGCTGGCTAACGAATTACTCGGTTGGCAGGCACAGGTGAGTTTTGAAGATGGCCTGCAAAAGACGATTCAATGGTGGCGTGAAAACGGCTGAGCAACTTGCCAAACGTTCTTTAACCATGTCTGCTGACTTTCCTGTCAGGATTAACTTTCGTTATAAAAAATATTCAAACGCGCTTGACTTGACTTTAACTATTTATACAATTGCACACGTGTGCATGTGTTCTTTTGCTTCGTCTGGCCTTGTTGGCCTTGTTGGCCTTGTTGGCCTTGTTGGCATTGGTGGACGTCCGTCATGAACGAGAGGCGTTTTCACTCAAGTGTCATGTGATTCAACGGAGACTTTCTTCAGGTCGTTTTCAACGCAGCCTTCGACTTGGGGCTGTTTAACACAATTGTAAATTTCGGGCGTTTACCAAGCAGGGGGCTTTTGGCTTGCCTGTTTGCTGTCTTGCGCTTCGATTAATCAGAGATACACGGCAGGCCCGTCATCGCTGTTCTGTGCGCCTGCTGTAGTCCGGGTGGATTTGTGAAATTTGTAATCAAGTGATGTCCACAGCAAAGTTCATGTCATGGTAAGGAGACAACAAATGACAGGATGCACGAGTTGCCTTAATGGAAAATGGTTCAGATTGATATGGTCAGTTTGGATCGTGGCGTTGTGTGCCACGATGTGTTGCGCGGATGTTTCAGTGCCGGAGTATGATCCGGATGGTGTGATTCGCACGACCAATGCACGACTGGAAATGAGCAGCGGTGGCGTGATTCAACTTTACGATAAGAACAATGTCCGGCATGACATTCACTTGGCTATGGACTACCAGGCCGGGGGGTGGCTGACACCTTCAAGCTTGCCTGATCTTCAAATTTCATGCAATCCCCAGACTCGGACCACCACCTGTTCGGGCACACTTTACCCGCCTGCCGGTTCGGTGGATACGACCCCGATTCCCATGCAGTTTTGGATGCGCTTGATGGATAACGGGAAGGTTCGTATCGGGGCGGCATTTGATACCCCACTTGCGATTAATGACATTCTTTCAGGTTGCCACATCAAAGACCATGTCCGCCCGCGCACCGCATTTATTGGTCATGATGTGGTCGCAGACGGGACGCCGTATCTGATCTCGGATAACAATCCGGTATTGGGAACCGTGGTTTTAGAGTCGCAACCCATTGACCAGATCAGTCTGCTCGATGACATTGCGGATCAGAAAGTCCAGTTTGAGTTGGTGGCATCCAAGAATGAATACCTCATTGACCGGGACCTGTCCTCCAATGCACATATTGAAACCAAGTTTTCCATGCCCAATGGTTATGAGAATTTGATGGCCTGGGATGTGATCATGCCAGAGGAAACACCCGCTTTGGCTGTGGCCACACCAACCTTTCTCAGTGATGGCAGAATTATCTGCGGCTCGGCGTCAATGGTTTTGTACTCCAACGGCCAGGAAATCAAACTCGTCGACAGCAACGGCATCACCTATTCAATCCACATGTCCATGGGACTGATCAACGGCCCGGGGTGGTTCACCATGAGCTATTCGCAATACGTCACCGACGGACAATTCACCGTGGATACCACCAACAAGAAGACATCCTATTCAGGCAAGATACAGCTTCCTGGTAGCGGTGAAATGCCGGTGACGTTTTACATGCAGTTACTGTCGAACAACAAGATTCGCGTGGGTGCAGATTTCACGCGATCCGGTTCGATTTATGACGTGATGAGTTCCTGTTACATGAAAGCACACATCCGGCCGCATGATGCATTTGTCGGTCATGTGATCGATGCAGGTGGGACTGAGTTTCCCATCATCGCTCAACCGCCGGTCTCCAGTGGTGTGATTCTTAAGTCAGGCAGTATTCCCTATACGCATTTTATGAAAGACAGTCCGTTGCAGATGATCAGCTTCGAGCCGATCATGAGCGATTACGATTATTTAGTCGACTACAACACCACATCACCGTTGTTCGATTTACGCTGTAAAGCCAGTGCCTCAACCAACAGTGTCTCCTGGGATATCACCTTGCCCCCAACGGATACCAATCCATCTGAGGAAGCTTACGGTGGCATTGATTTCTGGAAGTCCAACGTCCTGCGATTGCCTGAGTATGACACAAGCCCGAACCTTATTTCCAATCCGAGTTTTGAACACGGACTGAACTATTGGCAATGGAGTACGCAGGGATCAGCCACCCAGTCGCCTGTGTCAAGGTATTACCAGGCGGATGACAGTGAATCTTATGATGGCAATGCCAGTCTGCGAATCACCGGCAAACAGGGACAGGCGCCCGGCCTGCTCTCCACGTTTGCCATTCCCGTGGAAAGCGGTGAAACCTACACACTGAGCTTCTATGCCAAGGGCAGTTCCTCGGCTGCAAAATTATGGATGTCCGGCTACACGTCCAAACATGGTGTCTGGATTCCCAATATTCCCAGTTCACTTTCACTGACCACATCCTGGCAGCGATACACCTACACCTTTACCGTCCCCAACAGCATCGCTTCCATCGGCATGACCATGAATTCGCCGACTTCCGACTGCTATGCTTGGGTCGATTGCATGCAGTTGGAAAAAGCATCCTCGGCCAGCAATTTCACCCAACGACCCTACTCCATGAGCCTGGTCACCGACGAAGACAACAATCTTTTTGAACCGGGAGACAATCCCAACGCATCAGTGAAGATCGTCGGCAATCCCAATACCTCCGGGCAACTGACGGTCTATCTCCAGGATTTCACAGGCAAGGAATACCAGGTCCAACAGGACTACTTCAATCTCTCGTCCAATGGCCAGACCATCATCACACAAAACTGGGATACCAATCTCGATCGTGGTCTGTATGTCGTGAAGATGGTTGCCACGGTCAGCAGCACCGACTATCAGGATTTTGACCGCATCGCGATCATGCCCTTTGCCACCACGTCAACGCCCGGCCGCCAACTCTTTGCGCTGCATGGTGGTGCTACGGATCAATTGGGCGAATGGGATCGGCAGTATGACTATTTCACCAAAATGGGTGTCGGGTCTTCCATCTTCTTCGACCCGACAGATGCCGGTGTTTACAGCGTTCTTTCAAATTATAATTTCACGAATCTCAGTTCGATTCTTGAAGGCGGACACCGTGCTGATAGTTTGAGTATTGATTTGAAGGATGACTTTGATCTGACCAGTCAGGAACTTTCGGACCTGCAAACCTATGCATATAACAAGGCTCAGGCCAACCCACAGATCACCCATTGGAAACTGGTCAACGAACCCAACACCTCGCAGAATTCACAGGCCGAGTTAGACAACATGATTGATGCAATGGGCGCCTTGGCTGCTGGCATCAAACAGGCCAACGCCAATGCCAAGGTCATGACCAATGATCCGTCGAACATGCATCCGAGTACGGGGATCCATTACATTGACAAACTCCTGGAAAATGGGGCGGGTTCGATCTGCGATATTGTTGCGATTCATCCCTATCGCAATCAGCCCGAATCGCCGGACCTTGATGCGGACATAGTAACCCTGATGAGCATGCTTTCGGACAATTCGTTTACCGGTGATGTCTGGTTCACCGAAGGCGTGTATTACAACAACTACATCCTGCCGAATCTCGGTTTGAATACGCATGTGGGTTGTTCGACGGATAATTTCCGTGCAGGTGATTTTTCCTATGACATGGGTTGGGGTGAGCGTATGAGTGCAGCCTACACCGCCCGGAGTTTTCTCGCTGCCATGAAGTACGGCGATCGGGTCAAGCTCTTCGTGGATTGGGGCATGGCAACAAACAGTATGCTCGATTATGACCTGACTGCGACCAGCGCAACCTTTGCGGTCAATACGTTGGTCCGCACCCTTGGCGCTGCGACCTATGAAGGTCAACCCGATATTGCCACAGGTGTCCGCTGTTACGTGTTCACTGACACCCAGGGCAATCGCGTCGCTGCGGTATGGGCATACGGTTTTGAGACGGACAGTGGCAACAAGAATGCAGGTTATCTCGATGCTTCGTCGCTGCATGCTGTGTATTCAACCTCGGATATGGAATTGATTGACTTCATGGGACAGACTTCGGAGGTTGCTGACAGCATCAAGCTCTACCCCTGGCCGACGTTCATTCGTGTGGATACCGGTAGTGCATCGACGTTAATCAGTGCAATGGATCAGACCACCTACTCCGGTAGTGAATAAGTCTTCAGCGGTCCTTTGAATGGATCGGTTCTATTAAATTGGCAAACAGGTTTATCCGATCCAGCTAACGGATTGTGGCGAAGGTCACATTCCCAATTGCGGTTGGATCGGATATCCTGTTAGCCCCATGGCTCAAGGCCCAGTCATTACGATCGGCAATTTTGATGGTGTGCACCTCGGACACCAGGCGATCCTGTCGCGCGCTCGCATATTGGCGGATAATCTGCATGCCCCCATGTTGGCTATCACCTTCGATCCGCCTCCAGCCCACCTGATCCGACCCCAGATGCCCATGCAGTCGCTTGGGAGTATTGGTCGACGTATTGAGAAACTCAAAAAAGCCGGAGCAGACAATGTGAAGGTGATCACGCCGACACCGGACTGGCTTCACCAGGCACCGGATGCGTTTATTCAAAGTCTGCTGGATGAACATCACATGACCGGCATGGTTGAAGGCGAAGACTTTCGCTTTGGACTGAATCGTCTTGGCGATGTAAAGACACTCAAAACACTGGGGCAATCCCTGAACTTTGCAGTGGATGTCGTGGAACCGGTTGAGGTCCTGCTCAACGATCAATTGGTCACACGCGTGAGTAGCACCCTCACACGCTGGTTACTGGCGCACGGTCGCGTTGCTGACGCCGCCCGATGTCTGGGGCATGCCTACGAGTTGGAAGCGACGGTCATTCACGGCGAAAAGCGCGGTCGGACCATCGGCATCCCGACCGTGAATCTGGATTTGAATCAGGTTTACGGTCGTGCTTTACCAGCCGATGCGGTCTATGCAGGTTGGGGCATCCTGTCGGACGGTTCAAAATTCCCCGCAGCGATCAGCATGGGCATGAAACCGACATTCGCAGGGCAGGTTCGCACGCTTGAAGCACACTTGCTTGGGTATGAGGGAGACCTGTATGATCAGAAGGTAACGCTGTCATTCACTAGATGGATGCGACATCAGCAGCCTTTCCCGAGTTTTGCGGTCCTTCGCAAGCAACTGGATCGTGACCTGTCTCAGATTCGAGATTGGGCCAAGCGTGATGGTCTTTCCATGAACGATTCCAATCAGAAAGCAGTGACAATTGATGAAGTATGAATCCAATATCACCTTGCAGGCAGCGGGGCAGAAATTGCGTGTTGCCAAAAAGATTGTGGTCACCACGCACGCCAAACCGGACGGCGACGCCTTTGGCAGTGTGATTGCATTGTGCGAAGTTCTCCGACGTCAGCAGACCGATGTGACTGCGCTGTTCATGCCACCCATTCCCGATGGTTTGACGGATATCTGTGGCGAAGTTGCGATCACGCTGTTTGATGATGACTACCAATTGTCCGAGGCCGACTTGTATGTGGTGGTGGACACCGGGGCGTGGTCACAGGTTTCGCCCCTCCGTGAGCAATTGGAAAAACACATGGACAAGACGCTGGTCATTGATCATCACATCAGTGGTGATATTGATGCAGCCTTCAAGTTCATCGACTCCAAAGCAGCAGCCTGTGCGGAGATCATCGCACGGTTTGTCGACGAGTTGATGGCACATGTTTTCGAAGACAAGGTCGTCTCCAATGCGCTGTATGTCGGCATTGCCACCGATACCGGTTGGTTCAAGTTCTCCAACACCCGCCCGCAGACGCATGAGCTTGCAGCCCGTCTCATTGCAGCAGGGGTGGATCATGCAGCGTTGTACGCCAAGTGCGAACAAACCGAACGCCCCGAAAAACTCAAGCTGATGATTCGGGCGTTATCGAGTCTGGAATTGCTCAATGATGCCAACGCTGCATTGATGGTGTTGCGCAAGGCAGACTTCATCGAAACGGGCGCTTTGCCTGTGGAGACCGAACGCTTCGTGGATATCCCGCAGGTGGTCTCGTCGGTGCAGGTGGTGGTGCTCATCTGTGAGTCCACCGATGATGGACCGATTCGCATCAGCTTCCGTTCCAAGCCCGGTGAAAACGCCGTGAATGTCGCGGAGTTCGCAGGCAACTTTGGTGGTGGGGGTCACGCTCGTGCTGCTGGCGCCAAGGTCGATGGTGATCTAGATAAGGTATTGGCAAAGGTGCGAGCACTGTTTTAATTGCCTAAGAGCCTTGCTGCAAACAAGAGAGAATGGGGCAAAAAGTAGAATGTCCCCTTTTCTAGAATCTTTTCTAGAATGTCCCCTTTTCTGTTCCTCCCTTTTCTGTTCCTTTTCTGTTCCTTTTCTGTTCCCAAGTGTTCCTGGGTTTGATAACTTTAACTTGCAAGATGATCACTTTGGTTTTGGGCCACATGGAGAAGATCATAGTGGTCAGTTTACTTCTAATATTGCCAAACGATGGGAGTTCTGGAGGCATTTGGTTAATACGGCAGATTTAGAGAAAGTTTCTAATGAGTAAAAAAATTAAATATTATATACCTGTTATTATCGCATTAGTAATCGTGTTTTTTGTTATACATAAAAATGATTCAGGAGAAAAACAACAATATGAAAAAATAGTGGAATCGCAAGAAAAATCCATCAAGAAACTTGTTGAAGGACATGAGTTAGAAATTTGCTTCTATGGAAAAGTTGTTGATTCTTTAGGTAATCCTGTGTCGGGAGCAAAAATTAGTGCTAGCGTTGTTTCATATAGTAGGAAGTCGCAATATGGTTTTTCTCCCAAAGCTATAGTCGTAGAGTCAGGTAATGACGGTATATTTATAATAAATAACATGAAAGGAATGTTGCTGGCAATAGACGATATACATTGTGATTTATATTCTTACAATTTAGAAGATAATCCTGTTAGAAGTTTTATGTATTCTAATTTAACTCATGACGCATATGTTCCTGGTGAAAAAAATCCGGAGTTATTTATTGTCAGAGATGTTTCTAAAGGAGTTTGGCTTGAGTCTGTAAGTATGAGTAAAAGATGTTGTGGGCTAAATAGACGTGTCTGTATAGACTTGCTTCGCAAAAAGATTCGATATTTAGATAGAAAGAGTCAATCTGTGAACAATGTCGGATTCTACTCAGATTTAGAAATAGAATATGAGTTCGATAAAGATTTGTGCAGATTTGAAATTTCCGCATCAAGAGATACTGAAGTTGTTGTTGCAGATGATAGAGTTGCGGTGATGCCTGATACAGGTTATATTCGAAAGTATAAAGATAGTTTTTTGAGAAACACAAGTAAGGAAGTGTATCTTTACGTATATGCCAATAACAGAAATATTTCTGCTGTTTTTCGTTTGGGCTTATTCCCGCGTAGTTATAAGGAGCAAGATTGCTTGCGAATTTCTTTTATTGGTGATGCAAATTGGTATGGAACAAAGTATTTGCATAAGAAAAACAAGTATGACATACCGAAAGAATTGAGAATGAAAGAGCAGAGGAAGTTGGTCCTGGAAAGCTTGCGATCTGGTATGTAGTGTATCGGCGCAGAAGATTATCACTTGATATACGTTCGGGTCCGGAAAAGGGGGCGGAAAAGGGGGCGGAAAAGGGGCCGGAAAAGGGGCCGGAAAAGGGGACATTCTACATTGTTCAATTTTCTCGCCTTGTTTACCCGAGTCGTGTTACGGCTGTAGGGTGACCAGGATTTTTGCTGCAATGAAATGCTCGTTTGACGGTTGGAGCGTGGCGTAGCAGCGTTACAACGCAAGCGGTTTTTGATTGAGTTGCGATCCATTTTCAAACACGTGACATCTGACCCGACTTCCGACTCCCATGCCTTTGATTCTTTGTTACAATAATCGCTTGCATTTTTTGAAGCTGTAACCCAAGGATCATACGCCATGAGTCAATTAAACAAGTACTCCGCACGCATCACGCAACCCGCCAGCCAGGGCGCCTCCCAGGCCATGCTCTATGCCACCGGGATGTCTGCCGAAGACATGAACAAGCCCCAGGTCGGTATCGGCAGTGTCTGGTACGACGGCAACCCCTGTAACATGCACCTCAATGACTTCGGCACCAAGGTCAAAACCGGTGTCGAAGAAGCCGGTATGGTCGGCATGCGCTTCAGCACCATTGGTGTCTCCGACGGCATCTCCATGGGCACCGATGGCATGAGTTATTCGCTGCAATCTCGTGACATCATCGCGGACAGCTTTGAAACGATCATGGCTGCCCAGTGGTATGACGCGATGGTCACCATCCCCGGTTGTGATAAGAACATGCCCGGCACCGTTATGGCCATGGCACGTCTGAACCGTCCTGCCATCATGATCTACGGCGGGACCATCAAAGCCGGTTGTGCCGTGCTTGATGACAAGGAAGAAAAGCTCGATGTCGTCAGCGCCTTCCAGGCCTACGGTCAATCCATCACAGGCGCAATCACCGAAGATCAACGCAAGACCATCATCAATAAAGCTTGTCCCGGCGCCGGTGCCTGTGGCGGGATGTACACCGCCAACACGATGGCATCGTTCATCGAGTGCATGGGGCTGAGTCTCCCTTACTCCTCATGCACCCCCGCAGAAGACCCCGACAAGGAAGCTGAATGTTTGAATGCTGGTAAAGCGATTTTGAATCTACTTGAGAAAGATCTCAAGCCGCGTGACATCGTTACCAAGCAGTCCTTCATCAATGCCATGGTCCTGACCATCGTCACCGGTGGCTCAACCAATGCCGTGCTGCACTCCATTGCCATGGCACGTGCGTTTGATATTGAACTGACCATTGAAGATTGGCAGGAAATCAGCAATAAAACACCGTTCCTCTGTGACATCAAGCCTTCGGGCAAATACGTCATGGAAGACCTCCATGCCATCGGTGGCACGCCTGCATTGATCAAGATGCTTATCGAAAAAGACATGATCGACGGCTCACAAATGACCGTCACCGGCAAGACGCTCTGGGAAAACGTCAAGGACTGCCCGACCATCAAGCCTTACGGTGAAGGTGCAGACCAGCAGCCCATCATCAAGCCCTTCGACGCACCGGTCAAGGAAGACGGACACATCCAGATCATGCGTGGTAACTTTGCCCCGGGGGGCAGTGTTGGCAAAATCACCGGTAAACAAGGCACTTCCTTCACCGGTACCGCTCGCGTGTTCGACTGTGAAGAAGACATGCTCAAGGGACTCGAAGACGGTGAGATCAAATCCGGCGATGTCATCATCATCCGCTACGAAGGCCCCAAGGGTGGACCGGGCATGCCCGAAATGCTCACCCCGACTTCCGCGCTGGCTGGTGCCGGCATGATCAACGACGTGGCACTCATCACCGACGGGCGCTTCTCCGGCGGTAGCCACGGTTTTATCATCGGTCACGTGGTCCCCGAAGCCATCGAGGGCGGCCCCATCGCCTTTGTGAAATCCGGCGACAAGGTCACCATCGACACCAAGGCCCATGAAATCAACATGGACGTCAGCGATGAAGAATTGGCCAAACGCAAGGAAGGCTGGACGGCTCCGGCATACAAGGCCTCCAAAGGCACACTCTACAAGTACATCAAAAACGTCAAAGACGCATCACACGGTTGTGTCACCGACGAGTGATTGACGCTTGAAAACAACAGTGAAACGAAAACACCCATCTTCGCGGATGGGTGTTTTTTTTATGCGTGATGTTCGTGTTGTTTGAGGCACAAAATAAACTGCTGCGCAGTTTCAGCGACACGTAGTGTCGCAGCTATTGTTCCACGACTGTCGCAGCATCACACATGCCGCTAAGACAATCTCTCACACGACGCACGACATATCTCATAAGCGTTACGTATTACGCACATTGTTCAAGACACACACACACACACACACACACACACACACAATAGCTGCGTCACTGCGTGACGCTGATGCCTTGCGACATTATGAGTAAGACGATGTGTTGTTTATTTTTCTTTACGTCGCGGACGTGCTGCCCAGTTGAGCTTTTTGGCAAGCATCTGCCAATACGTGATGTCCGGATTCTGCACCAGCATCAGCGGATGTTGATAACCACGAACAAGAAATTGCTGGCCGGCTTTGATGCTGATCGAATCCTGGCCGTCGATGACCAGTGTGGTGCCTTCGTTGGCACGCATCATGTGAAGCCATACGTTGGACTCGGCATTCACGACAATCGGGCGAAACGCCAGGCTATGCGGGCAAAGCGGTGTAATCGCCATCGCGTCAATCCCGGGGCTGATGATGGGGCCACCCGCTGAGAGGTTGTACGCGGTTGAACCACTGGGCGTCGAAACGATCACGCCGTCCGCAGAGAACTGCGTGGTATGCGAACCATGCACCTTCGGGTCGATGGCAAGATCAAGATCGATCATGCGGTAGGGCGGGCCAGCCATCACCACCACGTCGTTGAGCGCCACCGTACGCAGGATCGGCTCAAACTCCGTCCACGTGCCATTGCCCCAGCGGGGCACGTCTTCGTCATAGACACAAAGCTCTATTAGTAATCGCCGACTCATGGGGCAAGCCAACTGCGTGACGTTGTCCCAATGGCGTTTGAGGTCTTCAATGGTGAACTCCGCCAGGAAGCCGAGTTTGCCGAAGTTGATACCGATTAACGGAATTTGCTGATCGACAATCTTTCTCGCCTGTGCAAGCAATGTGCCATCACCGCCGAACACCAACGCCAAATCTGCCTTGGGCAATTCGCAGGCATTTTCTCTCGTGATCGATTCGATATCCGGGTCTGCCACGATCTGGGCACGTGACTCAAGCCAAGGCAGGAATTTTTCCAATGCCGTATTGACCTGAACCATCTTGCGATTCGCCAGTATCCAGAGTTTGGGTTTTGCTTGCTCAGTGGACATGCTGCATAGTGTAACGAGTTGTTTGACGGGTGTCGTGAATCGGGTTTCGGGTTTTGTCTCAAGACATCAATTCATGATGTCGAGTATATTCATATCCCAGACACGATATCCGGTACTCGATACCCGACTCACGACACCCGAATGGAGTAATCCGTGAAAGCATTGGTCCTTCTTGGTAAACAACTCATTCTCGATAACAACTTTCCCGATCCCAAGCCGCAGGAAGACGAAGCGATCATCCGCCCACTGCTCATGGGCGTTTGTTCCACCGATCTGGAGCTCTGCAAGGGGTACATGGATTACAACGGCGTGCTCGGGCATGAGTTCGTCGGTATTGTTGAAGACGTGGCTAACAAGAAAAAGAACAAGCATTGGATCGGCAAACGCGTGGTCGGCACGATCAACTGCGTCTGCGGTGAATGCGATATGTGTCAACGCGGTTTGCAGGAACACTGCCGCGACCGCACCGTGTTGGGTATTCAAAATCGTCATGGCTGTTTTGCTGAGTATTTCAGCTTACCCGTGCGGAACCTGATCGAAGTCCCGGAAACGGTGGACAATGACAACGCGGTCTTCACCGAACCGTTGGCAGCAGCGTTTCAGATTCTACGCCAACTCACAGTCGAAGGTCGCCCGTTTGTCACCGTACTTGGTGATGGTCGTTTGGGATTACTGTGTGCCCAGGTCCTCACCCAACTCAATGGCACGGTTCGCCTGCTGGGTAAACATCCTGAAAAAATGGAACGCTGTGAAAAGTGGGGCGTCAAGCATCGCCTCGTCAGTGAAGTGGGATTACGTGCCGATCAGGACATCGTCGTCGATTGCACCGGCAGCAGTGAGGGATTGGAGTTGGCCATGCAAATGGTCCGCCCGCGTGGCAAGCTGGTGCTCAAGACGACTGTCGCCGACAAACGCCCGATGAACCTCGCCCCGATTGTCATCAACGAAATCGAAGTCATCGGCAGCCGCTGCGGCCCCTTCCCCGAAGCGTTGTCCGCGCTGCGATCCAACACTGTGGATGTCGTGAGTTTAATCAGCCGCCGCATGAAACTCTCCGACGGCCCGGACATTCTCAGAGCCGCCAAGCAACCGGGGGTGATTAAGGTGTTGGTGGAACCGTAAGATGATGTCACATTCCTGGGGGATAGCTATGCCAGATAAAACTGAGAAAACGATCAAGATTTTGGCAATTCTCACACCAGTATTTGTCGTGCTTCTCTATTTGTTTGTGATGTACACGGCGGATTTCTATTTCAAAATTGACTATATTTATATTGATACACAATCGGGCAGACTTAAGAAGGTCACAACACATTGGTTTAAAGAGCAAGTTGAAATAATCGAAACCAGACTTTCAAAACTTGCTGAAAAACATGGCTTACTTGGTAGTGGAATTGATTGGCAGATTGTTTCTCGTATTGAAAATGATTCTGGTTATTCACCATACATGCTCTTGCATACTGCCCCCCAAGCTACTGAGGAATGTTTATATGTTCTTGAAACGGATGCAAAACTAACATCTGAACAACAGAAGATTGTCTGCGAAGCACTGTTGTATTATCTGGGAAAGCATGACAGAGGAGGTTTGGATGACATGTCACTTGCATTCTGGGATTACTTCGATGTGCCAATCTGGGGTGATTACATGGAAGAAAAATTTGGCAAAGATTGGATTCAGAGAACGGATTCAATTTATATCAAGCAGTTGGAAGCATTGAAGACTGAACAAGCCCAATGAATCCGTAGTCCCGTAGGGTGGGTGGAACGAAGTGATACCCACCATTGGATTTACCATTGGCATTGTCACATCGCAGGTTGTTGAATTGGTGGGTATCGCATTTGCTCCACCCACCCTACGGCTGAGAACTCAACCCCACGTCAACGCCAATATCACCACCGCCAGCGCGATGCGGTAATAGCCAAACGGGGTCAGACCCCGTTTCGTTAAAAAGGCGACGAACCATTTCACGGCAAGGGCAGCAGAGATTGTGGCGACGGTGATGCCGATGAGCAGGTTAACCGGGCCAATGCTGGACATGATGACTTCGTATTCCTTGAGCAGCTTGTAGCCCGTCGCGGCACCGAGCGTGATGAGTCCCAGCAGAAAACTGAACTCCGCAGCATCTTTGAGTCGCATGCCAAGCAGCACGGCGGTGATGATCGTCATCATGGAACGACTCGTGCCGGGCCACATGGCAAAGCATTGGCCGATGCCGATGAGCAGGGCGATCTTCCAGGTCGTGTCATCAATGCCAAAGCGTTTGTCATCGTCTTTGCGGATATGTCTGCCAAGTAACACCATTACGACACCGCCGACGAACAGGGCGCCGATGACGGGTAAATAGCCGTTGAGATAGGCTTCGATGCGGTCGTCTAAAATCGGCCCGAGCATGGCAGCGGGCAAAAACGCGAGGATGAGGTTGATGGCCAGTTTCTTGCCGGGGTTGCCTGTGATGCCGGGTTCGACTTTCCCGATCAGTCCCATGCACATCTGCGTGACCCGTTTGCGATACAGCCCCAATACCGCAGCGATGGCACCTACCTGAATGACGATGTTAAACGCGTAGGTCGCCTTGGCCAGTTCGGGTGTGCTGTCGAGTCCCATGAGCCATGATGCGAGGATCAGGTGCCCGGTGCTGCTGACGGGTAAGTATTCAGTGAGACCTTCGATGATGCCGAGAATAATTGCCTGCCACCAGGTCATGGGCGATTCCTGTTTATGGTGTCCTGCGATTTTGCCCAAAGGCATTGGCTCGACACGAGCCGGCTCGCAAAGACAGATTGCGGGTGCGACTTTGACATCATGCAAAGGTGCAATGACGCTCAGATCGCGTAAAATAACCGACTCAGATTAACAGGTCAGCCGTTATGTTGCATCGGTTAGATCCTGTGCTTACTCAATCCGTACAACAAGGATCGACCATGTCCAGTCTTTCAGATCAATTAACCACCCTAAACGTTTGGCCCTCAGTTGCCCCCGGCAAAGTCACAACGGAGAAAGAAGAACACATTTTCGGGGCACGTGATGTCACCCGTGCCCATCATGTCAGCGTGCCACAGTTAACGCTCTATCCTGCACCCGGGAGTTCAGCAGAGAATCCTGCACCGGCGGTGATGGTTGCGCCAGGTGGGGGCTACAGTATTCTGGCATACGATCTGGAAGGTTCGGAAGTTTGTACATGGCTTAACGATTTGGGTTTCACGGCAGTGTTACTCAAGTACCGTGTGCCGGACAATCGAGAGGGGGCGCTCATGGATGCTCAGCGTTCGATGGGTCTGATTCGTCAGCATGCTGCTGAATGGAACATTGATGCGAATCGTCTGGGTGTCATCGGTTTTTCAGCAGGTGGCCATCTGTCTGCGATGTTGTCGACCCATTATGCAAAACGCACTTATGACAAGCTTGATGCAGCAGACGAACTGTCCTGCAAGCCCGACTTCACGATGCTGGTTTACCCGGCGTATCTCAATGATGAAGATGGCTCACTCAAAGCTGAATGTCCCGTGGATGGCAACACCCCGCCTGCGATCATCGTGCAGACTCAGGACGATCACCTGACGATTGATGGCGCAATTGCGTATTACAAAGTGTTGGTTGCCAACAAGGTCATGACCGAGTTGCACCTGTATCCCTATGGCGGTCACGGTTATGGTTTACGCGAAGGTGAACATGCTGTGAGTACTGCTTGGCCTAAACTTTTTGGTGCGTGGCTTAGAGACAATTTCATGAAATAAGTCCACTGACGAACTTGCCATCAGGCGAGCCGCGTTGTGTCAACGCGGGATTGAGCGAAGCTCAAAACATCATTCAACTGAGCAGACATAATTTCATGTTCATTTTGAACCCACTCGGTTTCGTTGACAGATGATCTTTTTGTAATTATCATTTAATCCGGATTAATGGATGATCTCTTGCGGCCAAGTGACACTTGGGATGAGACGCAAGCTGGTCTGAGTTTTGAAAACCTTGGCAATCGCCTGTGAAAACAGCGCGATTCGTCATGTTGTATGAAGGTAGACACGACTGATGAGCCTGTTTGTCGAACAACTTAAAAAGCGCGTTCTGTTTCTAGATGGTGCCATGGGCACCTCCATCCACAAGCTTGATCTGGACCTCGAACGCGATTACATGAGCAAGGAAAACTGCACGGAAGTTCTCCTGCTCACACGTCCCGATGCGATCCAGCAGATTCATGAAGACTTTCTGAAGATGGGCTGTGATGCGGTCGAAACCGACTCGTTCGGCTCCAACAAACTCGTGCTTGCCGAGTTCGATCTCACCGACAAGACCTACGAGCTCAACAAGCTTTCCTGTGAAGTTGCCCGTAAAGCCTGTGACAATTATTCGACACCCGACAAGCCGCGCTTTGTCATTGGCTCAGTTGGTCCCGGCACCAAGCTTGTCACACTGGGCAACACCGACTGGGACACCATGCTTGACTCTTACACCGAGCAGTTCCGTGGTCTGATTGATGGTGGGGCGGATGCACTGCTCATTGAAACGTCTCAGGATCTGCTCCAGGTCAAAGTCGCGATCAATGCTGCCCTTGATGCTTTGGCGGAAAAGAATCTCAAGCCTGCCACGATGGATGAAGACGGCGACATTCCCATCATGGTGCAGGTCACCATCGAATCCAACGGCACGATGCTGCTGGGCTCGGACATTGCCACCGCCTGTAGTGCGTTAGCCAACTACCCGATTCTCTCCATTGGCATGAACTGTGCCACCGGCCCAACCGAGATGGCTGAGCACATCGGATATCTCGGCAAACATTGGCCCAAAGCCATCAGCGTGCTCCCCAATGCCGGGCTGCCTGCCATGGTGGACGGTGAAACGGTCTACCCGCTTGAGCCTCAACCCTTCGCCAAAGCCGTCAAGCGTTTTGTCGAAGAGTTCGGCGTGAACATGGTCGGTGGTTGCTGCGGCACGACGCCGGAACATCTCAAAGCGGTCATTGATCTGATTGGTGATCAGCCCCCCGTCAAGGTGGAAAAACAGTTCCCGCCTGCCGGCTGTTCGAGCTTGTACACCACCACCGATTACCGCCAGGATGCCTCACTGCTTAATGTTGGTGAACGTCTTAACGCTTCAGGTTCGCGCGCTTTTAAGAGACTGCTTGAAGCTGAAGACTGGGACGAAATGGTCTCATTGGCACGTGAGCAGATCCGCGAAGGTTCGCATGTCATTGATGTGAACGTCGACTACGCAGGCCGTGACAACGCTGCGGACATGTCCACGCTGGTAAGTTGCCTGGTGCAGCAGGTCAATGCGCCGTTGATGCTCGACTCCACGCAGCCTGCGACCATCGAAGCAGGTCTCAAAAAGTCCGGCGGCAAATGTCTGATCAACTCGGCCAACCTCGAAGATGGTGAAGAAAAGTTCGCCCTCATGTGCGGTCTTGCCAAGCGATACAACGCAGCGTTGGTCCTGGGCACCATCGACGAAGATCCCGAAGAAGCCATGGCAAGAACGGCCGACCGCAAACTCGCCATCGCCAAACGCATGTACAAGCTGGCGACCGAAAAATACGGTCTCAAAGCCAGTGACCTGATGTTCGACCCACTTGTCCTGCCGATTTCAACGGGGATGGAAAAAGACCGTCGCTCTGGTTTGGAAACCATCGAAGGCACGCGTCGTATCGCTGCTGAACTCCCTGAATGTCAGTTGACTTGTGGTCTTTCCAACATCAGCTTTGGTCTGAAGCCTGCTGCACGCCAGGTGCTCAACAGTGTGTTCCTTTACGAACTGTCGCAAGCGGGCATGACCAGTGCGATTGTCCACGTCTCCAAGATTCTGCCTAAGCAGCGCATTGATGAAAAACTCTGGGATGCCGCTTTGGATCTGATCTATGACCGAAAGGCACCGTCACCCGTCAAGTTGCAGGATGGCAGTGAGACGGTTGAACCGCTGCAGATTTTCGTAGACCTGTTCCCCGATGATGCCACCACGCAATCCATGAAGCAGGACATCAGTGAACTGCCCTTGGAAGAGCGTTTGCAAAAGCACATCATTGACGGTGAAAAACGCGGCATTATCGAAACACTCGACGCAGCCCGTGAAAAATACACACCATTGCAGATCATCAACGATCACCTGCTGGCAGGCATGAAAGTTGTCGGCGAACTCTTCGGCAGTGGGCAGATGCAGTTGCCCTTCGTGCTTCAGTCCGCTGAAGTCATGAAGATGGCGGTTGCGCATCTTGAACAGTTCATGGAGAAAGTCGACGGCCAGACCAAGGGTTCCATCGTCCTGGCAACCGTCAAGGGTGACGTCCACGACATTGGTAAAAACCTGGTCGATATCATCCTCTCCAACAACGGTTACACCGTCTACAACATCGGCATCAAGCAACCGCTGGACGCCATCATGGCCAAGTGGAAAGAAACCAATGCCGATGCCATCGGACTCTCAGGTTTGCTCGTCAAGTCCGTGAACATCATGGAAGAGAATCTCAAGGAACTCGTTGCTCAAGGTGTGAACGTGCCGATGTTGCTCGGTGGTGCTGCACTCTCGCGACACTACTGCGATTGTCATCTCCGCAGTATTTACCAGGGCTCTGGTGGCAAGACCTATCACGGCAAAGATGCCTTCGAAGGCCTGCGCATCATGGATCATCTGGCGTCGGGGAAACTTGATGATCTTGAAACCGAGATCGAAGCACGCATTGCCAAACGCGAAGATGCCGAAAACAAAATCTCTGCAACACGCGAAAAGAAAAAAGCAGCAGGGGGCGACACAGCAACCGCAACCCTCCCCGCACAGTCCGAGGTGGCAACGGATATCGCGGTCCCCAAGGCACCTTTCTTCGGTACCCGCGTCATCGAAGATATCAAGCTTGATGATGTCTATCACTTCATCAATCGCATCGCATTGTATCGCGGCCAATGGCAGTTCAAAAAGGGCAAGCTCTCCGATGCGGAGTATCAAGCGATGCTCGAAGACAAGGTTGATCCGATCTTTGACCGCTTGGCCAAACAGTGCAAGGATGAGAATATCCTCGTTCCCAAGGTGGTCTATGGCTATTTCCCTTGTCAGTCAGACGGTGATGATCTACTCGTCTTTGACGCGGATGATCACGACAAGGAAGTCCAGCGTTTCACCTTCCCACGCCAGGCCAAGAACAAACGCCTGTGCATCAGCGACTTCTTCCGCAGCGTGGACTCAGGTGAAAAAGATGTCATCGGCATGAGCTGCGTCACCGTCGGTGATAAAGCCTCCGAAGCAAGCAAGAAACTGTTTGAAGCCAATGAATACCAGGAATATCTCTACCTGCATGGCTTCTCCGTGGAGTGTGCAGAAGGGTTAGCAGAATGCTGGCATAAACGCATGCGTCAGGAGATGGGTATTGCTGACGATGACTCGCCACGCATCCGTGAACTCTTTACTCAGAAATACCGCGGCAGTCGCTACAGTTTCGGATACCCGGCATGCCCGGACATGAGTGACCAGGACAAGCTCTTTGCGCTGCTTGATCCGTCCCGCATCGGATGCTCCCTGACGGAGAACTGGCAGATTGATCCCGAACAGTCCACCAGTGCGATCATTGTCCATCACCCCGAGGCCAAGTATTTTAATGTGTAAATGCTGGCATGTTTCGCGAACGGTTGGACGATTAAAATGGGTGTCAAATTTGGTGATATACAAGAAGCCTATTTGTTTACCTGCTTTTCGCATATGAGCGAAAAGCAGGCATTTATCAGCAAGTCAACAGGGCAAATATACTATCGTCACGATGATGATGAACTCAATGACTTGCCAGAAGATATTGATGAAAACGAAGATTACATTGAGGTGCCGAACCAGCATGATTTGGATCTTGGGCAAAAATTAATTCTCGATTTTGTCACGTTGCAGATGAGTGATGATGATTTCGATGAGGTACGCCGTATCTTCAAACGTCGCGGGGCTTATCAGAGATACAAGGCATTTTTGATTCGTCGGAACATGCTCAACCAGTGGTATGCGTACGAAAACCATCATGTCAATCAAACACTTCGTCAGTGGTGTCAGGCAGAAGGGATCGAATTAATTGACTAAAAAAAGACAAAGACCACACCTCCGCCTCTGGTGTGGCCTTTGTCGTACATGATCCGAGTTGCGCGGATCTTGGAGTCAGTGTTTGCAGTGATGGTGGTCGTGGTCATGCCCATGACAGAGGTTTTCACGTTCACCATTGGGATCGTTGATGAATTGATCCAGGACATCCTCGGGGGTGTTGCCAGTGTGACCGATGCTGTATTGGATACCGATGCGATCGAGATTGGATTGGGCGCCGGCTCCCATACCACCAGCAAGCACGATGTCCACCGCCAGTTCGAGTAACCAGCCGGGCAGACTTTCACAGCCGTTGGCTTGTCGGGCGATGTGTCGTTGCTGTTCGACTTTGCGTGTCCTGGGATCATATTCGCAGAGAAACAGGCCGTTACTTTTGCCGAAATGTGAGCCGAAGGCCTGGTCTTGGGTTGGGATTGCGATGCGCATTTTTTTTTTCGTCACTTCTATTTGAAAAGAATCACAAATTCATTGCGATATCATACACACCATGACGGTGATGCAGCGGGGTCATTTTTATTTACTCTGCGACCCAGTTGCAACGGGCGGGATGTGTTCCAAAGCATGGCAGGTGTCTGCATCAGCAGTCATATTTGCATTGATAGTTGGGATTCTGAACACCGGGGCAGATGTTGCTGCGTTCCTGATCCGGGTTGTGATCGTAATTGTGCAGCACATCCAAAGGCGTCTTGCCGGACATTCCCAGGCAGCAGTCGATGCCAACACTTTCAAGGTTGGCAACAGTGTTGGGGTTCATGCCACCCCCAAGCACCATGTCCACGGACAGTTCAAGGAGCATGTGCCCCAGATCGTGAAGCTTGGTGTGAGCAGGGCGTGTGACAATTCGCGGGTTGACCACGACGCGGGTTTGCGGGTTGAACTCACAAATGTAGAGGCCGTCACATTTGCCAAAGTGCGGGCTGAATTGCCCATCGACGGTGGGAATCGCAATACGCAAGAGGATTTATCCTTGAAAATACAGGTCCGGATTATCCATTATTCTAGGCTTGGTTTGGCGCGGTTTCGACCCTGTTTTTGAACAAGATGCATTTTGTTCTCAAACCGGAATGGGTGATTTGAAAACCGTCTGCCAATAAAGCGATTTAACGGCTTGGGCATCCATGTCCGTGGTGACCTGAATGTGTTTGGCATTACCACGCAGCAAGGTCATGCCTCGGGTGTGTTGACCACTGGTTTCAATCTCAACGGACTGCTGGGCCAGTGTGTAGTGCTCCAAACCCATCGCCCAGATAAACGGGAAAATGTCATACATCACCGGCCCGGGTTTCCAGTGATGCACCGGCAGGAACTTCTGAATCGACGTATACAACGCCTGATGCAATGCAGAATCCTGCTGTGCGAAAATCGCGCATTCGTCCTTGGTGATCACAAATCGGCGTGTCACATCCCACGTCCCCATCACGATCGGAATGCCACTGTTAAACACAACTTCCGAGGCGTTGTAGTCAAAACAGATGTTATGCTCCACGCGGTTTAAAGCTGTTTCACCCCCCATAAGCGCAATGGTCTTGATCTTCGATGCGATCTCAGGTTTGCGACAGATGGCTGTTGCAATGTTGGTCAGCGGCGCAATGCAGCAGAGCACGATTTCGCCTGGATGCTGCTCAACGGTTTGGATGATCAGGTCCACAGCATCCGTTCGAAAATCGGCATCCGTCGAATCGAGAGGCTCGGCAAAACAACGGTGATTCATGCAGTTGTCAAGATCATGCTGACGCTGTTTTTCACCGTCCCCCATCGGACGTAGCGGATACTGCATACCTGCTGCAACGGTGATATCCGTTCGATCCAGATAACGCAGCAATCGCTTGATGAGTCGCGCCCGTTGATCCGATGGCCAGGTCACCGTGGTGATTGCCTTGATCGCCAACTCCGGTCGCAGCAGGGCAAAGTGGATGGCCAGCAAATCGTCAATATCCTGTCCGGGATCCGTATCAATGAGAATCGGGGGCATTGGAAAACCTTTCGGTATGGATGTGCGGTCTGGCAAGTCTAATTGTTCTCACAACGTGTGCAAGCTGTGCTATCATCATGTTTTTGCTACAGGACATCGATGGAATCACAACGTTACAAACTCACCATTGCCTACGATGGTACGAACTTTCACGGGTGGCAAAGGCAAACCACACCCGATGGTCAGGTTCTGCGGACCGTGCAGGGCGAGATGATTATGGCCATGCAGCGACTCTTTGCCCAGCCGATCAATCTTGTCGGCGCCAGTCGTACGGATACCGGCGTGCATGCCATGGGTCAGATCGGACACTTCAATGCCGCCAGCCGGGTTCCGGTGGAACGCATGGCCAAGGCGATCACCGGCCGGCTGCCTGATGACATTGAAGTCCGCAAAGCCGAAGTCGCATCGCCGGAGTTTGATGCCATTACGGACACCAAAAACAAGCAGTATCGCTATCGCCTGTACTGTTCGGATCATCGACCGCTGGGCATGCGTCACATGGTTTACCACTGTTTTTATGATCTTGATCTGGATCGCATGAATGATGCTGCCCGGCGACTGATTGGCACGCATGATGTCGAAGGACTCTCCGCTGCGGGGCATGGTCGAGCCAATACCGTGCGCACGATTTATGATTGCCAGGTTAGTCAACACGGTGACGAGTTTCACATCGTCGTCCAGGGCAGTGGGTTTCTGTACAATATGGTCCGTATCATCGCCGGGACGCTCATGGAAGTCGGACGGGGGCATTTTGAGCCTTCGGTCATCGACACCATCCTTGAAACCGCAGACCGGCGACATGCAGGCCCGACCCTTCCGCCCCAGGGGCTTTGCCTGGAATGGATCTCCTACGACGAGGTAAATCCGACTTGACGATTCTGCACATCATCACGCGATTGATTCTCGGCGGAGCCCAGAAAAACACGGTGCTTTGCGCCAAGGCGCAGGTGGCAGCGGGGCATCGCGTGATCATTGCCTATGGTCCGATCTATGGCCCGGAAGGTTCACTGTTGGCTGAAGCACAAAAGGCTGGCGTCGAAACGGTGGAACTCTCATCCATGCGTCGGGCGATCCTGCCACACCATGATGTGATTTCCTATTTCCAACTGCGCAAACTCATCAAGCAGACCAGGCCCGACATCGTGCATACCCACTCAAGTAAAGCAGGTATCACCGGTCGCATCGCCGCCTGGCATGGCAAGGTTCCCGGTGTGGTTCATACCGTTCACGGTTTACCGTTTCACGACAAGCAACCGCGATGGGTGCATCAGCTTTATGTCACGCTCGAACGCTTGGCTGCAAAACGCTGTCACAAGATCGTGGGCATCACCCAGGCCATGATTGATGCCTTTGTCGATAAACGTATCGGTAAACCCGAGCAATATGACGTGATTCCCAGTGGCGTGAGTGTTGACGAATTTCAATCGCCCACCGCCGACCGACATCACACGCGTACAGCCTATGGCATTCCCGACACCGCGCCGGTGCTGGGGATCGTCGCCCGACTTGATCCGCTCAAAGGTCATCATGACCTGCTGGACATTTTCCCCGCGTTACTCAAACGACATCCTGATTTGAGAATGTTTTTTGTCGGTGATGGTTGGGATCGTGAGCGAATCGAGCAACGCATTGAAGACAAAGGTTGGGATAAGCAGGTCATCCTCGGCGGTCTGGTGCCACCGTCTCAAGTGCCTTCATTGCTGGGCGCGATGGACATCATGGCTTTGCCGTCGTATCAGGAAGGTCAAGGCCGGACACTCGTTGAGGCGCTGCTTTGTGATTGTGCCATCGTCGGCTATGACGTGGGGGGGATCGGTGAAGTCTGCATTGACAATCAAACCGGTCGGCTGGTTAAAGTTGGTGATAAGGATCAACTGATGCATGCCATTGATCAACTGCTTGAAGACGAAACCAAACGCAAGACATTGGCGGCAGCAGGTAAACAACACGTGATGGAAAACTTCACCGAAACCGTGATGGTGGAGCGGTTGGCAAAATTGTACGAGCAATTGCTTGGCCACAACGACTGACAGTTGGTAACCTTGTAACAGACGTGATGAGGAAGATTCACACAATTTGTCTGGCAATGGTCTGGACGCTGATGTCCGGCCCGTTGCTCCCCGCACAGGCTCAGGAAGCGCCCGAACTGATCAGTCACTGGACCTTTGCCCGTCCCATGATTCAGCAACTGGATATCCAGTTGGAGAATCATGCCAACATCCAATATGACAGCCCGGTCAAAGTCATCATCGCCCGATCCAGTATCCGAACCCGCGTCCTGGCGCGTGACCTGCTGGCAAGCGGCATCGCTGATCCATCGGATGTCGGCCAAGCGATGGTGTTCTATGGCACGATGATCTACGAACATCTTGATGAACTGGATAACCTGTTTAAGAATTTGCCCGATGTCCCTGCCATGGAGCGTGATGACGTCGTTCCCACCGAGCATCAGCGTCGGATGTATCTATTGCTTAAACCTGCCTTGGAGCGTTTCGCTCAAAACCCCATCAGCAAGTTGCGTCTGAATGTGCTTTACCCCGGGCAGGTCCGTAATCGTGTCTCCCTTGCCTTTGCACCATTGGCCGATGCATTGGAAGCTACCAATCTCCCGACCATTCGCAATGTCTGGTTACCCGCCAGTCAGTCGGAGATTTCAGAGTCGCAGGTTGATCAGATTCTAGCGCGTTTTGATGCATTGAAAATGGATAACGCCAAGCTGCCCGTCAAGGAGATTTTAAATCAGGTCCGACCGGCGATACAGATTCAGGAATACAAGCCACAAGTGTTTCAGACCTGTAAACTCATGCGGCAGATCGTCAACATCCTTCAGATCATCCAGAAGCATCCCACGGGATTTATTCTCGCTCGTCCCCTGATCGTGCAACAGTTTGAAATCGGCCTTGAGAATTACCAGAACCCACAACGCCGGTCTCAGGGTTTGGGGCAGTTGAACATGGTCGTTGCGTTTGAGGATGTGATCATCCGCCTCGATCAATTGCTTGATCAATTGCAGGACACATTGGTGTACGAGCAACTGCTGGCAAAGACGATTGAGAGTGGTGACAGTGGTCGGATCATGCCGATGCATCGTTGGCTTGAGGGCGTGTTGGATAACTGGTATCACATTCGTCGGCTCTCGCATTCGGTGGATCGTGCGTTTGTTGCTTCCGATGATATCCTCAATGGGCGGTGGTCGAACATCCATAAAGAACTCGCCAAGATCACGCAGGGCATGATTGAGAATCTGCCTTTGGCATTGAATGCCCAGCATGAGCAGTGGCTTGATGAATGTGCCACAACGCGCAGCTTGTTTGAAGACATGATGCAGTTGCCAATGCTCATTACGCATCGATCTGAAGGACTCTTTACACCGCTCAAAATTCAGGCTCAGAACTTGCTGGGATTAACCGATGCCCGCGCCGGTTCCACAGTAATGGCATCGTTTACACGCTTGATCAGTTTGTCTGAACAGTGGCGAGATGCGGACATGCTCATGCGATATCAACCGCGCGGGATACTCGTTGATGACAGCCAGGCGATCAAGGACCGCATTGTCTCCGATGTGAAAAATTGGGTTGATCGTTGGCAGGCTCAAGACGAAGCTGATCCTCGTATTGCCAAGACATCCCTGCAAACGGCGTTGGATATGGTACAGTCGGCCCAGCGACTGAATGAAGTCATCTTTGCTTCGCAGGACCGACTTTATCAACGCATGGGGATTGTCGATCTGGATCAGGCAACCTGTGACGAAATGCTCGCACGCATCCCGGTTCACAGCAAGGAAATCATCCGACTCTTTACCGATGGCAGTAACCCGCAGGATATGAAGCTCAACCTCCAACGCGTGCATGATGACTTGTCGTATCTCGTTGCGCTGGGACGCGTGACAGCGATGTATCGCGATTACACACCCACGAATCGCAATGCGCCTGCAAGCATGATTCTCAGTCGATTGATCTGGCAGCCTGCCAGTGATGAGTTTGACCCTCAGTTGACGCGGCTGTGTACTACGATGTGTCTGACGGCACGCCAATGGACATTCGAACGCAAGCAGGATGATCCCAAACATCGACGTGAATTGGTCAACCAAATGCGCGACCTTGGGAATAAAATCAATGCCCGTCTGGATGAATTGAAGTAACATTGATTTTTTCAAAAGCGAAGTATCCAAGGAGCCAATCATGGCCAACATACTTGTCGTCGGCCCACACCCGGATGATCAGGAACTGGGGATGGGAGGAACCATTCTCAGCCTGGCAGCACAGGGACATAACATCCTGCTTCTGGATATGACCAATGGCGAACCTACGCCACTGGGTTCGCCGGAGCAGCGTGAAATCGAATGGACCAAGGCAGCGGAGATTCTGGGCGTCAAACGTCGCCTGCTTGGACTTCCCAATCGTTTTGTGACGCACAGCGTTGAAGCACGACACAAGGTGGCAGGGGTGATCCGCGAACATCAGGCGAGCAT
>PAIY01000031.1 GCA_002704825.1 Phycisphaeraceae bacterium | reverse complement strand
CTACATTCTGGTCATAGACACAATCTCCAATTCCTTTAATTAAGGAAAACATTATACTATTGCCTTTATTTTTCTTGTCTTGCCCCATTATCCTTTGAAGTTCTGAAAGGGGAGGGATCCGGATCTTCTCATAAGTCTTATTAATAAAATTCCTGATTGCACCCAGTTCTGTATTTTCCAGGAGGTTAAGCTGTTTGCTGAGATCAGCTTCGAGGATCATTCCCACTGCTATTGCCTCTCCATGCAGTAAGCTTTTACCATGATTGAGATACCATGATTCGATGGCATGGCCCAGGGTATGCCCAAAGTTGAGTATCTTCCTAAGTCCCTCTTCTTTAGGGTCTTTGGATACGACTTCCTGTTTGATCTCATATGAACGCTGCACTACAGGCTTCCAATCTAAATCAGGAAATGCAGAGCTCGAAATTTGTTTCCAGTATGCTTTATCTTGTATCAGGCCATGTTTAATGACTTCTGCAAATCCGGACCTTAATTCTCGCTCTGGTAAGGTGCGGAGAAATTCAGTATGAATGTAGATGCATTCCGGGTCATTAAAAAGTCCAATATGATTTTTAAACCCCATGAAATCGATACCCAGTTTTCCACCAATATTGGCATCTACCATCGCCAGTAAAGTTGTTGGAAAATTGATGAATTTGATCCCTCTTTTATAAGTAGAAGCTGCAAATCCTCCCATATCGCCAATGACACCACCCCCTAAATTGACCAGTAGGGATTTTCTTGAAAATCCCCATTCCGTAAGAGATTTCCAAATATCCAGGCAGGTATCAATATTTTTATTCTTTTCACCACTCCGGATTTGAATAACCCTGAAATCCGCATCATTAAGATCGAATAGTGGTAAGCAATGTTGGGCTGTATTTTCATCGACCAGAATAGCTACCTGATCTGGTGAGAACTTCTTTAAGGCCCCATTTAAAGCATTTTTTGGTGATTCTGTGAAAATGATTTGTTGAGAAGGTTCCACTTAATTATTTCAATAAAGGTAAATATCAGATACTATCTTTGTGTTTGGTTTTCAAAACTATGTCAGAAAATTCACAAATCAATTTTGAGGATACGGCAATTGGGTTTGCATCGCGGAGTACAAGGGAGCTAAAGAGAGTATATCTGCTATTTCTATCAATGCGATTTTCCTGGATGGTAGATGTAGGGACATTTTTGGCAAGGCTGGCATTGAAGCTTAGGCTACCAGTAAAAGGAATAATCAAAAGATCTTTGTTCCAACAATTTTGTGGAGGAGAATCCATACCGGACTGTCAAAAGTCGATAGATCATTTGGAAAGCTTCAATATTAAGACAATTCTTGACTATTCAGTTGAAGGTTTAGAAAGTGAAGAGAGTTTTGATCATACCATGGAAGAAGCACTGAGGATAGCAGACTACGCACGGAATGCTTCCGGAATTCCATTTTGTGTGGTGAAACTTACGGGCCTGGGCTCCTCAACCATCATGGAAAAAGTACAGTCAAACCAGAAGTTGTCAAAAGAAGAGGAAGTATCATTTGACAGTTTTAAAAAGAGGGTTGAAAAAATCGCAGAGCGTGTAGCAGAGAATCGGCTACGTTTCATGATTGATGCTGAAGAGACCTGGATTGAGGATGTAATTGATGAGATAGCATTGGAATTGATGCGTATATACAATCAAAATGGCCCTGTAGTGTATATAACCTATCAACTTTACAGGAAAGATGCACTGAAGAAACTGAAGAATGATTATAGACATATTACAGAAGGTGGTTGTTTTTTTGCTGCCAAGCTTGTGCGGGGAGCTTACATGGAAAAAGAAAGAGAAAGAGCTGAGGAATTGGGCTATCCGGATCCTATTCAGCTAAGTAAAAAAGATACCGATAGAGATTATAAGGATGCAATCTATAAGGGGCACTTCAAACCATCCCAATATATATTTGCGCAAAAAATGAGCAACAAAACTGGGTTACAATAACGTGTGTGGGCTTTTTAGTCTGTTCTGAGTGATTGCTTCGAAAATTCATAACGTCCCAAATTTTTAATTTGCTTTAATTCTATTGTAATTAATACCTGTGAAATTACGCTAATACTTGAATTTTAGTGTCACAAATTTTGGGATGATTTGAATTGTCTAGTGGAGAATGTGACATAAAAGTGACAATAATCTGTGACAGTCCTAATCTGGGAAATTTTGCTTACCGACTAGCTTTCCTTTTTCGAAATAAAGATACCTGCTTTTACTTCTTGAGGTGTAGTTCTCTACGATGGTATATCTATAAACCCATTGCTCCTGGTCAACGCCTCCTGCTGTTTGCGTTCTATTGACTGTGTACGGATCTCCCAGGGCTTCCTTACACATCTGCTTTGTGAAGCCAAACTCAACCTTATGGTTGATTATTTTGGTGCCGTTATTACTGCCGTACTTTGAGATCATTTTCTTTTCCCATTTGGCCTGGTCTGAATTGATATTTTTATCCTGACCATGACTTCGTTCATCGTCATCATCTCCTGTCAATGATGGCTTTGATTCCTCGGCTAATAAATGGGCTCTCTGACGTTCTTTCCTTGTAGATTCAATAGAGTCCATACGACTTGTAATTCTCGCCTCCTTGTCGTTTATATTGGCCGTAGAAATGCTATCATTAACAGCTGCTGTGCTGTCGGCTTTTCCAGACCATTTCATGGCCTCCTCGTAGGTTACTTCTTTCTTGTCCTGACGGTTCTTAAATAATAGCTGTGCATCCAATGACACGGCCACAAATAATAGTGATAGTGTGATAAGTATTTTCATGGTTCTTAATTGCTTAAAATTTCTTCCCCCATCCTTACAATGTCCTGTAGCCTGGCCGGTGATAAAAAAAATTCTTCCTCCAGTTCCTTCCAGATGATTGCTGTTCGCTTACCTTCCTCTTCATACTTCTGCTTGAATGCTTTCTGGATGGCTAGATATTTCGATTTAAATCTGCTATTCTTTGGATTCATCTCGGAGAATAAAGTTAATTGATTATGATTTTATGCAGCTCAATGTTCAGGAAACTGATCAAAGGATCTCCATTTAATCCCGGTATATTTCGATAAATAACCAGGATCTCTTCCATTTCCAGCTTGATAGTGACAGTATCTTTCACTAAATAATGGCTATTTAACGGCCAGTAATCGGCCTTTGAAAGCCTATTTAATAGACGTGTTAGAACCAAAAATTCAAGCCTCCATAGGATATCCTCATCATTTTCAATGATTGTAGAGATATCCTCATTCTTCTCAATCTGTATTCTTCTGATCAGTAAACAGAAACCGGTATAGTTTGAGTAACTCAACTTCATACTCACCTTGCCACTAGATGTCTTTTTGACCTTCATGACTTCGGAAAGGTTCCTCCATTCCTATAGTAATCCCAATACGGCTGACCAAACAACTTAACTCCTGCTGTGATGGCCATCCTGGTAAAGAATGGTACACGACATTCTTTCATCCAGTAATGCTGCTCATTGTCTGCTGCTGCCCTGCAACCGCTGATCCCTATTTGATACAGGCAATCATGGATCACGTACCACATGCCTTTCTTTGGTACGATCTTATCCAGCAGCTTAGGTCCTGTTCTGAAGTCGGTCAGAAAACCTTTGTTTATCTTCAGTGGTAGGCTGCAATGGTGCTTCTCGCTCAGACGGATGTCTATGTCTGACTGTAGCTCCCAGATATTGTCTGAGACCTTAATGAATTCAAACTCCTTATCCTGGAATTTAACTTTTGTAATCATTTTCAAACTTTCTCTCATTGGGGTTTAAATAAGTGTCAGGGTACAATTTTGCTTGCTGTGGATTGCGCTGAAGGTAGGCTTCGTACGCATCCAGGTTCCGGAGTGCCATTATCTTGTCGGCATCCTTGAGTTTATTCCACCACTTCTCAGCTCTGATTCGATTGCGCTTCATTCCATACTTATTCCAGAAGTGATCAAAGCTTAGGTCCGCTTCCACCAGCTCTGCCTTCAGGTTCTTAGACTTTCTGATCAGTGCATTGAGTCTATCCAGGGTGATGGGAAAATTTCCACTAAACCAATCCAACTGGTTTGAATCCAGATCCGCAAAGTTTTTAAACAGCTTCACTGTACCTGTGTCATCCATTTCAAACTCCAGAGAGCCGTTAAATTTGGTCGATGTGATGATTATCTTATGCATCGTTTCCATTATTTTGAGGAATTATCACCTCCAGCTTATCAAATAAATATCCGTTTCTTGTATCAGAAATAGCATATTGTTTAAGCTCCTCCAAGTCTGTATCATCAGGCACATCCACAGTTTTTGTATATCCCAATTGACTTATGTCAGGATGGAATGGATTCTTACTTTTCCAAGTTGCTTTAACTTTCATACTCTCTCCAATTCACTTTTAAAAGGACCATGCTGAAACTGGCTGACCAGATTGGTAAGCTCATTGTAAGTGTGATCATTCAATGGCTTCTTGTACTGGCCATATTTCTCACACCAGTTGTTTATCCGATCCATATCAGCTCTCTGGGCAGCTTCCCATCCTATGGTCCTGGCCATACTGATGATCTTCAATCGCATCTTCTCTGTGGGATCATCTTCCCAATTCAGTGCCTTTCTGTACTCCTTGATCTGCTGGTTAGCCTCCTGGCTGGTAATCAATACTTCATCATGTTCGCCAATGAAGTCATCAAACTCCAGGTGTTCACCCACTTTTCTGGCCAGGCTTACCAGGTATCCTATCTGTCTTTTACTTGCTTTCATCAGGCCAATACCTCCTTTCTGTCCAGGTTATAGATCTGATTCCTCACCTTGTTCATCTTCTCGTTCCATTCATCATAGGCTTCTATCTTGTCAGAAATATTGTTGATGGCATATCGTACCCAGCTATGATCTGAGCATCCAAGGAATGATGCTATTGCATCCATATTCAGGTCTTCATAGACGCACAGAAAGAAGGCTATTATCTGCCTTGCTTCTACAGTGTCCTTGTCTCTGCATTTGTTGTTTCGGATCTTATTTGTTTTGATCCCGTACATGTTACCTACCTGGAGGGATACATGTCTGCAAATGGTTTTTGTATTTGCATAGTATTCTTTCAGAAGTATCATTACTATCGTTTTATTATTTAAAAATCGGTTCATCAGTTTCTACCCATTCGAATGATTGCTCAGCCATCTCATAGGTTAATGTCTTCAGGTTCTTTCCTACCAGATAGGTAAAAGGGACTGGAGCTTTCTGCACTTTGTCATCACTTACCCAAAAGGTCAGATCCTTTTTTCCTTTCCTGAACTTCCAGAAGTAACAGTACACCACGAAGGCAACTCCATTGGAGTCATACCTGCCTTTGCAGTAGGTGCATCGCTGCTTTCCTTTCTCTGCCTCACGTACCCGGCAGATCTCGCATTTCACTATGTCATCTGAGAAGATCATTTTCTTACAATATCTTTTAGAAAAACTGGTCTCTTCTTTTTCGGGTGTATTAGGGGGCCATGCCAGTTTTTTATTTCCAGTATGTTGCCAAGTCCTATTCTATAGCTGGAGCCAGGTATTAGAATCGTTCCGTCGGGATAATTAACCATTGTTTGTGCATGTGTAAGCTTCACTCCTTCATATTCCAATCTTATTGTTGGACTGATCGCTGAGTATCCATTTCGGATTACTACCTCATCGTAGTGACGAGGGTCACCTATATCATTCCACAGTTTACGATACCAGTATACACTCATATCTCTGAAGTCTGATTTCTTAATCCCCTGAGCAATAAGATCAAACCAGTACCGGCTTACGGTTAGATAAAGAACTTGCTTTTTCATACTGATACTGGTATTTCTGAATAAGTCATTCCTGTGATCCTGTACAATCTCTTCTTACCCGCTTTGATTTCCAGTGTACCCATGCGCTGTGCCTTGCTTATGTAATGGACTTCTTTACACTGGAAGCATACCAGGTCTCCGGTATCCTGATCTTGAAAGCCATTCCATAGGGATGGATTACCAGGCTTAGATCCACCATTGCCACAGTAGACGCATTCTTTATTATCAGTGAATAAATTAAGCTGTTTCATCGTTCTTCCTTTAATGGGGAGCACCCTATTGTGCTCCCCGGTTTACTATTCCCCTTCCCCTCCAAAGTGTTCATTCCACACCAGTTCATTCACCAGGTGTCCTTCCGGTTTGTCTATGGTCCTTCCCACCTGTACTTGCCTGGCTTCCCGGATCTGCTTAATGGTCAGTACCCACAGCTCAATGTCATCTACCACTACAGGGATCTTGTGGAAGTACCGGCCTTGCATGCTCTCTACATCTCCGGTGTAGGGAAATATGGCGTCAGCAACACGTGCACACTGATCAGGGGAATCCCAGAATGGGTTCGTGGCTAGATAATTGTATCTCACACGGTGATCTATAGTAAGGGTGTCTGAGGCTTCTGATCCTATCAGTGTGCCTTCTTCATCATATACCGGGTCTAAGGCCGGTAATGCATCAGCAAGTACATTTCCATTCGGAAGAGGTATAGAAGTATCTTCCATGATATAGTATAGCTGGCTTCCTTTTGTGTTTCCATCCTGCGCCTGAACGCCTACAAAGGATAGTATCGTTATTAAAAATATAAGTGTCTTTTTCATGGTTCTAATTGATTTATGATTAATTCAGCATAACCTTTTAGGGATTCGCTGTTGAGTTCTTCAGAAGTTTTTGTGTCACCGTAAATGATTAGGTTCATATAACTAAGCCATGGAGTTGCTCCACCTTCTCTGATTCCTATGTGCGGTATTTCTGTGCCATTACCAAGAGTGCCAATATCTGTAGGGGTGACATCAGATGTAAGATCATTTCCTACTGTAGAATAATATATGTCTGCCGTTCCATCTGAGGCAATCTCAAAGTAAGACATGTAGAAAGCATCATCTGTTAGACTATTATCTGCTTGTAGCGTGTTAAAAGTGCTACTGGTTTCATTGCCAATATCAAAATAATCATCAAATGATGCTATTATTCTCACACCATCTCCTGTATCTCTATTATCAAATATGTATCTACTTCCTGTATCGTCAATGAATTTTCCAAAGAAAAAGAAACTTATTTCTGAACCATCTAAAGAACTGGTAGAGTTTCCAATTTGCAGTCCACCATGAAATCCACCATTAAAGTTCAAAATCCCTTCAACCCACTTGTACTGCGTAGTATTCCCAAATAGGTCTGTTGTTCCTGTGTCGGAGGTAGGGAGGATTCTGCGGACTGTTGGTGAGCCGTTTATTGTTTTGTCACCCCAATTATTATAAGGAGCTATTATTGATCCATTGTAATTAAATGACACATATAACCCAATATATTCACTACCGACCTGATCAAATTCATAGTTATTAGAGGTATTTAATGTTCCATCTACAACACCATTGATTGTGATCGTATAATTACTGGAGTTCTTTGTTACCCTGACAGTATTAATTGCATTCTGCACCAATGATGCTGTAGATGTATAGAGGGAAGAAAAATTAACTCTAAACTGAAACTCATTTCCAGTAATAGTACCCGTTCGAAACAAATAACCAGCATCATCGGTACTCCCCAGGATTCTTTTGCTCGTTTGGGTCGTATGGTAAAATTTAACCTCTACATAATCCCCATTAGTTGTTAATGTTGTTGATCCATAAGCAATATTATCGTCAACTCCATCCATGTAATAATTAAACGAACTCCCATAAGTCCCTGTCTGCAATCCTACAGGAAGGTTATTCAAGGCAGCATCATAAGCTCCTGCTGCACTTGTAAGGAATTGTCCGTGTTTTGCATTTCCTGAATATTCTAGTACAGGTGATTCATCTTCGTAGATTCCTTCTGTTAAAGGATATATCCTATCTGCTCCGTAACTTCTACTTAGTTCTATGAAGTCGTTAGGGTTGTTGTAGAGGGTGGAGATTTGCATAGGTGTAAGCGTAGAATTAAACAATGCATAATTACTAGCCTGAGATGAAACAAAAGCGCCGTTGCTATTCGCAATTGCATTAACAACAAAATCAGTTGCGTCATGTGTAAAGGTTGTGTTTGCTTCCCCATCAATGTATATTATAAATTCAGTGCCTTCTCGTGATAAAGTAATCTGGTGATAGCCATCTACTAAAATAGGTGAATCTAAATCACCATTAAATGGATTCTGTGTCCAGACACCAAAATCTGCACCATCAATTTTCAGTCTTGATCTAACGGCACTAGAATTTGCAATAAAATTATTCTGACCGCTAGATAGTAGATATGTCCATCCACAAATCGTAAAATCTCCACTAAGTGTAATACTCGGAATACTCACATAATCCGAATTAGCAGCCGTGAAATCAATCCCTCCGCCTGTGAGCATCTGAGCATCAGGGCCACTGCCTAGATTGTTTAACTGGAAGCCTGGTGTGTTCCAGGCTGTCCGTGATTCATTCTTTGCCGGAAAAAATGCCAGCAGATTATCTAAATCCGTTGGTAAGGGAGACGTGCCTCCCGGACTAAAACCCGTTTCGTCCCGCAGGTATGCATGGATCTCCTGGATGGTAAAGGTCGATTTGTCTACCTCTACCAGGCTATCAATAGGTGTAAAGAGTACAGTCCTGTCATTGTTCTTTAGCTCCAGGTGATTGTCATAGATCAGATAATCAATCTTCCAGGCAGCATACTGTGTGCTGTCATTGTCTGTGGTATCTCGCAATACCAAATAGTTTCCATCAATCTTGATCTCCGTTACGTGATCAAATGTCTGGCCATAACTCCAAGTCATGGCCAGCGTGAATAATAAGAATAGTAGCTTTTTCATTTTCAATTTTTAATTAGGTACAACTTCAAAAAACTCTGTGGAATCAATCCCAACATCCAAGGCATCGAGGATGGCACCTTTGTCCGGATCTCCCAAGAACACCCTCAGTTCACCGGCAGGGATGTTGTGCTCTGCCTTGAATCTGAATAAACTCGGGAAGTGCGTATTGAAAGCATCCAGGTCAAACTTAGGCCCCACTTCTGCTTTGCTTTTCACCGTCCATTTTAGTTTGCCAGCATCCACATTGATGGATTTCTTATCTCCAAACCATCGTGACCGGTTTCGCTCGGCTATCTCCTGCGCCTGTAATACCAGCTCTTTTTTCTTTTCCCTCAGCTTCTTGATCTTGGCATCTTCCTTGCCGATGGATTTCACCAGGTCATTGACCTTTGCCAGGTCTGATTGCTCTGTTTTGTTTGCATTTACTTTTTGCATTTTTAAATAGTTGTTTTATATATGTTGAACATCTAGGCCCACCTGCGCTAAAGCTTCGGTGGACGATGCAGTTAGAATTATCAATCAAATAATGCGCCTTGTCCCTTCACCTTGTTTCCTCTCCGCTGCCTCAGCATCTCCTGGTGCATATGCTCTGAGATAACAAAGGGCTTGTTGCCTCCATACCTGCTACGTGGATACGCTATGAAATCCTTCACCCGGATCTTGATATCACACAGGTGGACAATAGGCTTATTGCTCTTGAAGTGATCCAGGTAGGCGATGAATATGAGTCCTCTTGTAGGATGGAGCTCATGGATCTCCTGGACCTGCTTCACGTTCAGTGGCCAGTAGGAGATTGAATCCAGGGCCATCACCCTGGGTCGATCCCTTCTCATCTTATCCTTGTACTCATCAAAGTCCCGGATGTTGTTATACATCCAGGTACCAGGCTTCACCTCTTCTTCAAATCTATTTCGCTCATAGGACTCCAGTATCCCTTCATGCTTCCCCATCTCCACACTGTTCACATGAGTCTTACCAAAGTACTCCGCTGTCATCTTTGATAGCATCATCATGTACTCAGTCTTACCGTGACCGGGATCTCCATCGATGTACATCCTGAATGATTTACCAGGGTTACCGATATGATCAGCCCATTCTTTTGGTAGTTCGGGTTTGTCAAACTTCCACCTGGCTATATCTCCTACACCATAGTTATTCTTCATGATCCTGAGTTTAAGGTGTTACCTCCGATTTTAGTCAGCCGTTTATAGTTCTCCCTGGCTTGCCTTTTCAATCCTGGCCAGGAAGCCTCAAACGTTCTGAATAACATCTCCAGGTGATCCATTGATGGTGGTATTCCATGCAGATTGATCTTAGATAGAAGATCCTCAGATCCGGGGAAGTCCCGGATCTCTATGGACATGCGTACATTTCCAGGAAGCTCTTTTGTTTTCACATCCTTTTTGTGTCCGTTTAGCATGCTGCACCTCCTTGTCTTTTCAATTCCTGTACATCATCATACAATCCATCCAGGTAGGCTTCAAGGTCCGGGTGCTCATTCATCGCATGTACACACCTTTCCGAACAAGCTACGATCAGGATCTCATCATCCTTTGGATGCTCTGCCATAAAGGCAGAAGGCTTATTCTCACCACAGTTATTGCAAGGTTGCATGGGTACATTCCCTTGTGGTTGTTTGAAATTTAGCTTCATCATGATTGACCTCCTTTTAAATGGTACTTAATCGAACTGTAGAATCGTATCGCATGATTAACAGACCTTTTCTTCTTAGGAGATCTTACATGTTTTTTATCATATTCAAGATCCTCAAGGAGGCCATCTATTGAGATCATGAGCGTCTCTTTTTCCATATAGTTACTCATTGGACACCTCCTTTTTTAACCTATGGAAATGACTCAGGAAGTTTCTTTTAGCAATCTCCGGAGGATAGACTCCATATTGATTCCAATGTAGAAATGCTGCCCGGTTTTGCTTGAAGAAATATTCATGTTCAAGCTCTAATGCGGTTTTATCGTATTCCTTTACCAGAATTCGATTTTCAGTGGAATCATTTAAATTAAAGTTGCTACAGATTATAAATTCAAATCTGTCTTCAATCAATTCATAGGGTTTACCTACAATATATTTGACTGGTTTTATTAGATCCTGAACATAAGCTTCACTTGCATCATGCATTAAAGCAAACAACTGAAGATCGGGGGAATGGCCATCTGATTCCGCTAGTTTCATGGTTAGTATACAGTGTTGGGATACTGAATAGAACCTTTCGGTATGACCTCCAAACCGGCAAAGATTTGACAGTGCATGGGCAATGTCCTCAATCAATATCATATCCTTAGTTGGATTATGGATACTGACCTTGGTACCAGAGATGGTATTGAAATAGCCATCATGGTGCTTGTGTACAGGGTGAAGTTCTCCTGACTCCTGACTCCTGTCTTCTCTATTCTTCATCATGCGTTACCTCCCGCACCAGTCATATAATCATCATCATCGTTTCTATCTGGCATGATCCAGGTAAGGATTACGATGCCTACGGCACAGATCCCCAATACAACCCATTCTCTCAGTTCCATATCATCCTCCTTTCCATTTCATCCAGACCATCAGAATCAAGCGTTTTAAACAGCCATTGAATAGCTGCTAAAATTGGGATCACAAGTGACATGATCACGCACACTACGCCAAACATGACAATAGCAGCAAACACCAACCAGGTGCCTAGCATTGCCAGGAAGCATTTGAATAAGTTCTTTATATCAATCATCGGTGCCTCCCTTCTCCTTGTTCCTTACTATCCCCTTCAAACCCACTCACCCCACTCAATAGATTGTCCAGGATGGTCTCTATTTTTACCAGTGATTCCCTCACTGCTTCATGCTGGTCTTTGTTCAGGTTGCCTTTCCTGATTAGTTCGTTCCTGAGTAAGCCAGACTTACTTTGGATCAGGCTGATATGATTCGTTAATTGTCTCATGTGATTTATTTTTTAGTGATCATTTCCATCACGGCTGTATTTATTGGTTGCTTGAGTAGCTTTCGGAGATACCGGAAGTATCGCTTTCTAATATTATCCGTGCCGTAGATAAACTCGTAACCCTTTTTGCTTTGCTCCTGGAGGCACATCTCACCTTGTTTAGTAATCCGTAGCTTGTTCAGGAATGCATCGCTTAGATTCTCTGCTGATCGCATCCAGAAGGATCTGAATACCTGCCTTGCATACAGTCCACTTATGGCTGTAGTTTCTTCATACTCCTCGCTGAGTTGATATAGGTAATGGATTAGCTCCTCCACCTTCATATCCAGCATGGCCATGAGCACATCAAGATTCGTTGACTTCTTCATCGTCTTGGTATGTTTTCATTACAAATTCTCGTTGCGATTTCAGCTCTCTTACTCGCTTGTTTAGAAACTCCTGGTCATCTTTATTGAGATTCCAGTACTCCAGATTCTTTTCAGTGTTCTTGATCTGGCCATCGATCATATGTAGAAACTGAGCCTTTTTCATGCTGCATTCAGTTTCATGTTGTTCATATACTTCTCGATCTTCCTGGCCAGCTGTCTGTAATCGTGGCTGGTCGCCACCATTTCATTTACCCTGTCTATATCAGTGATCTTATAGTGCTTCATGCACACTTTCCTGGCCTCAGACTGGCTGTATTCGTTGCAGTAGGTCACATCAAACCGGCTCAGGAATTGAGGGATGGCATGTGGATTTTTCCGATTTGTTACATTCTCAAGGGACTGATAGAAGTTATTGGCCCCCATCACCACAAAGGAGGCTGTCTTAAACAAGTCCTTGTGGTCATGCATCGCCTTCAATATATCAATGATCTGGAGCCTTGCATTTTGTGTGGTCGTCTCTGTCTCGTCCAGGATCACAATAGGATTGTCCATCATTAGCAGCTTCTCGCATGTGACCACCCGTAGGTCGTACTTGCTTCCCTTCATGTTTTCCCGGCTTACGCCTACTTGCCTGGCCATCTCAAATACGAATTGTTTCACCGTCATATCCGGTGCACACTTCAGGTAGAAAGTGTTTTTAGGATACTTCTTTTTGAAGATCCCTGCGGTGTAGGTTTTTCCTGATCCTCTGGGACCATCCAGGATTACCTGGTAATGGTGCTCCTTCGCATCCAGGAGTGTGGACATAATGATGCTGTAATTCTCAATGTCCCACACATCCTTGCCTAAACCAAGGAAGGTAGACACCTCCTGCCATACCCGGTCAGTAAGGATCAGGTTGCCCTCACCCGTCTTTTTATTGAACTGTCGGTTTAGAATGTAGCTGACATAGCTGGATGATCTGCCGATCAGCCGGGCTAAACTGTTCTGGGAAAATTCTCCCCCACGTGATATTGCCTCCTGCTGCTTATCTTTGAAATAAGTTTCTAATGCAGTGGCAATTTCTTGCTTTTGGTAATCTGAAAATTTGCTCATTGTATTTAGATATTTAATTGTTTGCTTTTTTATCCCCCGTAGCTTTAGCGATGGAGGGAAATCCCTGGTCCTGATCCGATTCGCTATTGGGATCAGGGGTTTCAAAATCCTCGCTGTACTTATCATTCACCCTCTTCTCCAGTAATGCCAACTTCTTGCGAGCATCTGTTTTAGTTTTGGTAGGGCTATCCACTGCTACCGTCACGCCCTGGTCCTCATAGTATCTGTTGTAAGCCTTTGCCACCTCATTGCTCATGGCCTCTTTGTATTTATCCTGGCTCACTGCTTTCACACTTGCCAAGTCTATATTCAGCTTCCTGGCTTGCTCCTGATGATCCTCCATGAATTCATCGATGTAGGTATCAATGGTGTCTCTACCGGCTTTTTGGTAGCCAAGTTTGTGACCATGTTCCGGATCACCTTCAGCCTCTATTTTGGATCTGTTCACAGCCAGGCTATCTACATGAATAGCGGTGCATAAGTATCTGTCTGTATGATCCGAATCTTTATCTGTAAATGCGTACAGATCCACAGTATCCATGTGTCGCTCGTCATAGTAGACTTTTACCTTCCAGTCATTGCCAAGCTCCCGTAGTAAGGTTCTTTTGTGCTCATTCGGCACGAGGTATTCATATTGCCTGGTAGCAATGTTTATCTTCAGGGTGAAGTTTCTCACAGTGGTGACTGTGCTGTCCCCGAAGATCCACGATTGGTGTAGCGGATCAATGACTTTGCAATCAGGGCTAATTGATGCTTCAAATACTTCCCTGGGAGTTTTGCCATTGAGGGATTTGTACCTGGTATTGTTATGCAGGTGGATGAGCTGAAGGATCATTGTATTTAGCTCTTCCTCGGTGAGTGGAGCTACGCCCCGGACATGATCTTCATTGTGCTTAAACCGGTGATCATTGTTGGTCATATCCACCCAGTGCTCGTCTATCTGGCGGTGGAGCTTATTCATCTCTTTATTGATCCGCTCGATGTAGTTTGTCTGGGGGTGATAGGCTTCTTTCTCCTGGATCATGACCCCGGCCTTCTTTAGCATCCTGGACACGTCCGATTGCTTCACCCACTTGGCATCTATCATGATTGATCTGGGTACCTTTCCTTCATTGAGTGCAAGGATGTCCCGGAAGGATTGTCGGATGTCCTTGCTGTTTTCAAACCCGGAGATCCTATGGCTCAGGATGTACTTACTTTTCCAGTCTGCCCAGTACCATACATTCATGGTACCAACCCTGTTTACCTTCTCACCATTCTTGTTGATCCAGGTAAACTTCACAGATCTGCCAGGCTCCCAACCATCGCCAGATATCAGGCTCATACTGTACTCAGGCATCTTACCAAGGATAAATGGTCTGAAGTGTGCCTCATAGTAGGCAGATCCATCACGCACTTTGCTTGAGATAAGCTGCATCTCAGTGGTGGAGAAGTATTGCTTAAACCTTGTGTATCCGATCAGGGCACTCTCCTGGAATCCTTTCTGAGTGAAGTAGTTGATATAGTCCCTCCAGCATGACCAGGCATCTGGTTTCTTTGGCTGGAGGTAGTACTCCTTCATGATCAGCTCCTGCTCTGCATCCAGCTTCTTGTGATGGTCATTGCCTTTGTTACCGTGCAGCAGGATAGATCTGTAGTCGTTTGATGTGTCTTGAAGGGCTTTTAAATACTTGCTAAATAGCTTCCGGATGTTGTCGTATGATTTGGGGAATCCGTAGAGAGGGGGATTCATGGAGGAGAGGTACAGGCCGATGGTGGTTTGAAATTCTTTCTTGCTGGTGATGAGGCTGTCTGTGGTTTGCTTGATGGCCGATACATTATTGTTCGCTTGCATAAATCGAAGGATGGCCATGCCTGTGGCCAGGTCTTCGGATCTCCGCTGGTCACCGGCACGTCCTTCATTCACTTTTTGCTGTCGGTACCACACTTCATCCATCTCGTCATAGTACCGGTTCCACATCGATGGGAGTCGTTGAGTAAGCTCTTGCAATGATTCCTTTACTACAGATGCCCTGTCCTTTTCATACTCATCTATCAAGGTGTGCTTTTCCGGATACCTGGCCCCATCCCTGAAGGGCTTGATCTCAGACCAGTTGATGGTGTCGTAATCCACGAATGCCTTACCCTTGATTCGGATATTATCGAAAGTGGCTATGATCCCTCTGTTGTTCCTGCTGATCGCCTGTCGTACGGTCTCTTCATTCATGCCCAGGTGTACCAGGTAATCCTTACTGAGATACAGCCGGTCTTCTTTAAGTAATATGTGGGTGGAGAGGATCAACTGATCACCATCAATTGAGTGACAGGATAGTTTTCGCTAAACCATAGATGACCTGATTGACCATCCTGCTTGCACATGATTCCCATTTTATGGTCCTTATCAAGCACCTTGAGTGGCACTCTGCTATTTAGTTTTAAGAATGAAGCTCCCTCCTGAAGCATATTAATGCTTGTCTGCCCGGATGGGATATAGATCTTTTTATTTCTGATAAATGGTCGTGTCGTACTCATTTGGATTGTGATTTAATGATGGAATGGATTATGAAGCGATGGCTTCCCGGATACTTTCACTAAGGGTGGCTTTATGTCTCTTTACCTTCTTCACTTCCTCGATGGCCAGCTCTATGACCTTATCATCCTGGTACCGCTGTAAGAAAACTGACTCAACATGATATCGTGACCGTTCTAGCTGATCAGCTATTCGCTGGATGGCCCCGTAAGGAAGGGCATCTCTGAGTGCTTTTAAGTCTTGCGTTAAATCCATACTTTTACTTCTAATTGTATTTATGTATACAATTATGCGACTATATTCGCATTTTTCCAAACTAATTACGATAATTATCGCAACCACCAAACATAGGATTGTTCAATTCATTGAGGCTGAGGGCATTAGCAAGCAGCAATTCTATGCGAACACCGGGCTTAAAAGGGGGTTATTAGATGCTGATAAGCTTGAAGGAGCCATTTCAGATACACATTTAGCGAAAATAATCGCAACATATCCTGAGTTGGATCCTCTGTGGCTACTTACAGGCAAAGGGGATATGAAGAAAAAAGTGTTTGAAATTGATCTTGTGGCAGAGCCAAAAGCAGACTATGGAAAGTGTGGCCACTGCGCAGATAAGCAAAGGATTATTGAACTCCAGCAGGAAGTCATTGACAACCTCAAAAGAAGAATAGATGAACTGGAGTCCGGGGGTAAAAAAACTGGTTAATTTGGAGTCGATACTCAAGTAATTAAATCACATACTTACTTTCAGTCTCTTCCTGTACCGGCAATGGTTTCTCCGTTGTGGTCATGTCATCAAGTGGTTGCTTGATCTTGCCTGAATCAATCAATTGCTGAGCGGTATCATCCAGGATCTTGGTTTCAAATGTGATGATATGTACGTTGGTCTGGGCTGGAGTCTCGTCCGGTTCATTGGAGATCCTATTGAGAGGAGTAAACTTAGCGGTGCTAAAGCCCTGGCACAATGCATAGACTACTGTATGGTATTTGAAGATCTCCAGGGCATAGTCCCGGTTAGCACTGTGGCCGAAGCTCTGACCGTAGTTTTCTAGCTCAATGTGCAGCCTGATTTGTACAGCCCCTTCCTGGATCAGTGCACCACCTCGACTTTTCCAGTTCACCTGGTATTGGTAAAATAGGGCAGGTCGCTTATAGGGTAGGTGAAGTTCCGGATACACGTATTGATTTTTAAACAAATCAAAGTGTTTGATTATCCCGATATTGTTGTCAGCAAAAACATCCGCATTGTCTGCGAACCGGTCAATGATTGATGTATAAATGAAGTCCATAGTTAAGATTTTAAAGCTTTGTTGTAATCTGCCAGTACCTGCCGTTCAATCTGTCGTACCATATACTGACTTTCGCCAATATGTTTTCTCCTGGGGATCTCAATATATCCCTTCTTACTGGTTGCCATGTTAAGCCAAAACTCTGCCTCTTTGATCTGGCTTCTCTCTTTGGCATCAATATGCTTTGCCCAGAATAGTTTTCTCATCTTCTCAGTGATCGGAATCCTCATCCCCTCATTGTGGGCCGGTGCATAAACCTTGTCTGTTCCGATGACAGCCACCTGGGGAGTACTCCTGGTGATACGGTAGGATCTTCTCAGGCTTCCACCTCCTTTACCTGTTAAGGTATTTCTTCTGTTTTGTGGAAAGATCCTGGGCTTCCAGGGTTCGGTTCTATCACCAATCCAATTTTGCTGACGGAATCGATCCTTCACAAAGTTGAGCGCAATGACAGCAGCTCTCTTAGGATACAGCTTGTTGACTTCCTGGACCGCTTCCAGTTTACGAATATAATTCTTCAGTCCTTTAGCCATTGCCTGTCCCTTTTTTCTCCTTTCTCCTTGTTCCTTTTACTGTACACTCGTTTCT
>PAIY01000030.1 GCA_002704825.1 Phycisphaeraceae bacterium | reverse complement strand
TCCGGGGGGGTTAGGCGGCGGTGAGGGTGCGGATGGATTCGTAGCCGGTGGGCCAATGATCAGTCTTCTGACATGTTTTCAACCGCTCAATCGCTGCTTTGTTCTCGTCGGCAGCATCAGCCAAAGAATCTTCACAGACGCGCCAGACACCACAGCGGTACGGTTCTTTTTTCTCTACCGCCACGATGTAGACGGGGACAAAATCACCGATTAGTTCACACAGCACCGATTGGTAAAAGGCGAGTTGGTTGATGTAGCGATATTTGCGTGCGTCCCATTGGAACGTTGACAGGTCTTTGCACGTCTTTAGGTCCACAATGCCGCGGTGCGGATGTAGCCAGTCGATGCGAATCTGACAGTCGGTTTCCCAACACTTCTGGCGAACCACCCCTTCAGCCTGGCCATAGAGCAGTAAGTCCACAGCTTCGCTGTTCATGCTCACGCCGCTTGCCATGTTCTCGATCAGTTCCATGTCGTCGTAGTGAACCCCCGCCCCCGGAAGTCCCTGCGCCTTGGCCCACCCCCGGAAGGCTTGGGTGTCTTTGCCGAAAGGCTTCTTGGTCTTGGGATTGATTGGACCACCCAGGGCGAACTGGGACTCGTAAACATCGCGTCCCTCCAGAATGCGGCAATGCGTCGCACGCCCTACCAGATACGCATCACTCTCACGTGTTTGCATCAAACCCAATCGCTTTTTGCGGTACAGCCAAGGGCAATTCATGAAGTCAATGAGTTGATGACTCGATAGGTTCTGCCTGGCCTTGGCATGATAAACATCTGCGTCCTCCACAATTAAATCATTCAAGTCGATGTCAACTTCCTCAAACACCTGCGACATATGGGTCTCCTTGTCCGCCGAAAAAAAAACGTTGCCCCCCTATAAAGTTATTACCCGCCGACAAGCCGAGTTCGCTGACTTTGGCCAAAAAATCTGTAAATGACATTGCGTGCAACATTGTGTAGGCCTTCACAAGGTTGTGGGCAATGTGGATGACTGTGTCACAACCTTGTACGCAACGTTGGCCCAATGTGGGCGCCCATATGGATTACTCGGCACAAGGTTCTACCTGATAGATATGACGTAGTCGGTTGCTGCAAACTCAAGGTACAGGTTCGGGAGCGACTCGAACCAACGTTTTGTTTTTGCGAAAGGCAACACATGGCTCATCGATTAACGCCGCAGTACCAAGGCGTGATTGAAAAATGGAAAGTGAATCTGATCATCAACCGTGCTCGCATGGCTGGATACCGATCTCACGAATTGGAAGACATTCTGCAGGATCTCGTGATGGTGCTGTTGGATTACTCTTACGATCCCAATCATCACACGGGTGCGGAAGAACGCACAGTCATCACCACTGTCATCGACTATCAACTCACCAAGCGCAAGCGAGCAGAGAAACGCTATACCGGACGCATTGAACGTTACGCACCACAGGTCAGTCAATTCAGCACTGAGGAAGTCACCGACTGCCTCTCGACGGAACTGGCCGGTATTTGGAATCAGCTGTCATCACTCGAACGCCACGTCTGCCTGGAACTGGCTAAGGGATACACCCGCGCCCACATTGCCAGGAATATGGGATGCGGTTGGCACACCGTCAATCAAATCGTTGCAGACCTCCGCAGTAAATTCACCGCATGGGATTTGGACTGCGAGGTGCTGGCATGACCAAAGACGTTGCCGTTCAACGCTTGCTGCTCAAGCCCAACGAAGCTGCCGAGATGTTGGCCATCTCACCGCGTCTGCTCTGGTCAATCACCGACAGTGGCGAATTGCCATGCCTGCGCATCGGGCGTCTGGTGCGCTACGATCCGACGGATCTCAAAGTATGGATCAACGCCCAAAAACAATCTGAGCAAAATCTCTCACACACGCAAAAAAACCACTTGATTTAAGGCAAAAAGTGAGGCTCAGTGTGTCACGACACGAACACTTAACGCCATAACCGATAGGAGTAACAAACATGGCAAGTATCACCAAACAGGCCAACGGCCGCCGACTCATCCAATTCACCGATCCCTCCGGCTCACGTAAATCATTGCGTCTGGGCAAGGTCACCCAACGCGCTGCCGAAGCCACCAAGGTTCGCGTGGAAAACCTGATCTCTGCTGCAATGACCGGCCACGCACTGGACGACGAAACCGCGCGCTGGGTCGCCAACCTCGACGTCGTCATGGCCGAAAAACTCGCCGCCGTCGGATTGATCACTCGACAGGAAATCCTTCGACTAAAACCTTTTCTGGACACTTACATCGCATCGCGTAGCGATGCCAAACCAGGCACGCATCTGGTCTACAGGCATGCTCGTCGCAACCTTGTCGAATTCTTCGGGCCTGACAAACCAATGCGCGATATCACACCCGGCGATGCCGACGAATGGCGAATATTCCTGGTCCAACAAAAGTTGTCAGAAAACACCATTCGTCGACGCAGCGGATTGGCCAAACAGTTTTTCAATGCAGCAAAACGCAAAGGATTGATCCAGCACAATCCCTTCTCCGGCTTAAAATCACTGGTTCAGCCCAATCATTCCAGAATGTATTTTGTCACGCGTGATCAGGCTCAAACGATTCTGAACAACTGCCCCGATGCCCAATGGCAATTGATCTTTGCCTTGGCACGCTTCGGCGGGTTACGCTGCCCTTCCGAACACCTTGCCCTCCGATGGGAAGATGTGGATTGGAAACAACGACGCATCAAGGTTCGCAGTCCCAAGACAGAACACCACCCCGGCGGTGAGTGGCGATTGATCCCCATGTTCCCGGAATTGGCCCCCTACCTTGAGGAAGTCTACGAGCAGGCAGAACCCGATGCTAAATACGTCATCACACGATTCCGCAACACAACCGCCAACCTACGAACACAGATGTGCCGAATCATTGGCCGAGCTAAGATCAAGCCCTGGCCCAAGCTGTTCCAGAACCTGCGATCCACGCGAGAAACGGAACTCGCCGAGACGTACCCCCTCCACGTCGTCTGTGCCTGGATTGGTAACAGTCAACCGGTAGCCGCCAAGCATTACCTTCAGGTCACCGACGAACATTTTTCTTCCGCATCGCGCGGAACTGACGTGCCCAAAGAGGGCCACAAGATGACACAGTTGGCCATCTGACAACGATCATTATCTGAAAATCCACGTTGCACCACCTTGTAGATATCTGCAAGGTGGTGCAACTCACTTTTTACCTCGACATCCCATTGATCAATGGCTAAACTCCTGTAAGCACTTTGCCATTGAACCTGACAGCCTATTTACCATTTCGGACGAATGCATGGGGACGGATTTAAGCAAACTTGATCATCTGCTGAGATTGATTCTATTAATGCAATCCGGCCAGGCAGGTAATGCCACACAACTGGCATCGATGCTCAAGGTCACCAAGCGAACGATTCACCGCTATCTCAAAACGCTCAAAGAACTCAACGTTCCCTGCCAGTACGATTCCCATCAGCAACGCTATACCATTGGGCCATCGTTTTTTCTACCACCAGTGCAATTGACCTTTGAAGAAGCACTGTCGCTTTGCGCACTGGCTCAGCAGGCAGCCGGGCGGGATCAAGTGCCCATGTTGCAAGCCGCAGTCAAAGCCATCACCAAGATCCGTGCGGTCATCCCCGGCAGTCTGCAACGCGAACTTACTCAACTCGAATCTCAAATCCATCTGGACCTGGCACGCAGCATCGGCCCCGATGGCATTGCCGACGTCTACACCACCGTGCAGCAGGCCATTGCCCATCGGCGCGTCCTGCAATGCAGTTACGATGCCGTGCACGGCCAAACCGATGACGAAACTTCGGACACGTTATTTGAACTGCGTCCCTACAGTCTTTACTTTGGCCGACGTGCATGGTATGTCATTGGCCAACGCAGTGATCGCCAGCAACTCCGCACGCTCAAACTCAATCGTTTCACATCCATCAAACTCACCGATATTCCGTACATGATCCCCGACGATTTCGACGTCCAGCAACACGTAGGCCTGGCTTGGCGTATGGTCCGTGGCGAACAGGTCCACGATGTCTTGCTGCACTTTGACAGCGAATATGCTGAAACGATCAGCGACACCCAATGGCATCCCACCCAGTCCATCACCTATCACGACGATGGCAGCATCGACTTTACCTGCCGCATTGCCGGCCTGGATGAAATCGTCCACTGGATCCTGGAAATGGGACCACACTGCCGGGTGATCCAGCCGCCTGAACTGGTACAGCGCGTTTATGAAATGGCCAAGGCCACGGCGGAAATGTATGAGAAATAAAAACCCCAGCAACATGGGTAATGCGCCGGGGTAATGGGGCCGCATAAGTGGTTACTTATGCGGAAATTGCATGCATGGAAGATACAACAAAGCTCTACTTCTAGCTTCAATGGAGCCATGCAGCTATTGACGGATACTAACAGATTCGTTCAGAAGTTCAATATTTTATTCTTATAGAAATAAAGTTTTGTTTAACTATCACATTCGACAGGCATAAACTAAAAAAGGTGCCACCCGCAAAGGCAGCACCTCATTTGCCTGTTGATACAGGACTGTTATAGCAGACACATTGTATCAGCAGGCATGACTCATTTCCATTTTCGTCGCAAAATGCGACAAGGAGATCAGCTATGCCTGACACGAATTGCCTCGTTTCTGCCTATGTCCGTATTGGCATCCCTTCCGATCAACTTCCATACACTGAAGATTTTGATCGTCTGCACAACCTGTATTGCACCGAAAGCAGCGATTGGATTTCTGAACACGAGTTGTGGCGTCATCTTTGCCGACTTCGCAAAAAAAGCGAGCTTCCCCCAATCTGTCGCCATCGCTAACCCTCATTTTGCGAGACTGCAATGCATGTAGATCATAGCAGTCTCGCAAATATTCTGATTCCTGTGACACCCCGCTGTCACACCCATCAGATATCTTGCTTGTGTCGTCGTTGCACGGAAGCAGGGACATGGATACAACAGTACGGTGAGGGCGTGATGGCAGATAAGCGAACGCGTCACACGAAAGCAAGAACCGGGAAAACTTTCGGGATACTTTCCAGAGGTTCCGGGGGCGGGGATGTCGATGAATTGCAGCAACAATCGCTTCAACAGATGGCCAACCTTTGTCAGCATGCACGTGACAAAGGCAAGCCGATCAGTCTGTTCAATGCCCGCCGATTACTGCGACGCATTCTGGCCCAAGCATCAGCCTGACAGTTCAGACAACAAGGCACTGCACACGAAAACGAGGAACCGTCCATGAGCATGGAATCCTATTGCCAATTTTTTGAAACATTAACCGATGGACACCAACCCCACCCTTGGCAGGATCGATTGGGGGCCGACCCGACATGCGACAACCGCCTGATTCGCATTCCCACCGGCCTGGGTAAGACTGACGGTGTTCTGGGGGCATGGCTTTATCACCGAGTCACCCGCCAGGATCAGGCATGGCCTATGCGATTAATATGGTGCCTGCCGATGCGTGTGTTGGCTGAACAGACCAGTCTGGAAGCTCAAAAGTTGATTCAGAAAATGGGCACTGACGACGATGTTCAGGTCCATCTGCTCATGGGTGGAGAAAAAACGGACAACTGGCATCACCACCCCGAAAAGCCAGCCATCATCGTGGGCACGCAGGACATGCTGCTTTCGCGCGCCTTGAACCGTGGCTATGCCGCAAGCCGGGCGCGTTGGCCCATGGATTATGGGCTGCTCAATCATGACAGTTTATGGGTAATGGACGAGGTGCAACTCATGGACGTGGGCTTGGCCACCAGTGTGCAATTGCAAGCCTTCCGTAAGCAGTATGAAGATCAGCAACTGCGTCCCTGCTTCACGTGGTGGATGAGCGCGACACTTCAGGACGACTGGTTCAATACAGCGGATTCGGCATCGTGGCTCCCATCACTTGTCGAACACAAACTTCTCGTCAAAAACTCTGAACAAACCGGTCAACTGTGGGATATCCCTAAACCACTGCAAATCCAATCCATTCCCAGGAAAGGTGATCCCAAAACCAAACAACTGGCAGACCTGGCCTGGCAGACCCACCAGCAGCAAACCGAACCAACCGACACCGGCAAAGTCACCCTCGTCATCGTCAACCGCGTGGATACCGCTTGCCAGTTACATGCTCACCTTGACAAGCAATCTGAAAAAATGGACCGCAAGCCGGAAATCCGCCTGATTCACAGCCGATTCCGTGGCATGGAACGACAGGCGTGGACCGAGGATTTTCTCAACAAAGCCCATTGTCAAAATCCGCAAACCGACATGATCCTCATCGCCACGCAAGTCGTCGAAGCCGGCGTGGACATCTCGGCAACGGCATTGGTCACGGAACTGGCACCATGGCCCAGCCTGGTTCAACGCTTTGGACGAGCAGCACGCTATGGTGGTCAAGCCCAAGTTGTCGTAGTGAATCGACAATTGGCTGATAAGGATGCACTACCTTACGACGCAGCAGAACTGGAAGCGACAGCCAAGGCCATCTCCGAATTGCAGGATGTTGGCATCGCCAGTCTGGAAACATTTGAGAGCGAGATGGATCAACAGCAGCTTCAGCAATTGTATCCCTACGACATCAAGCATCTGCTTACCCGTCGTGAGAATAACGAGCTCTTTGACACCACCGCGGATCTCAATGGCGCAGACCTGGATATCAGCCGCTTTATTCGCAGTGGCGAAGAACGTGATGTAACCATCTGCTGGATCGATGGACCTGAAGACAATCGACCTGAGAATAATTTCGTTCCCCATCGCCGATCCTTGTGCCCGGTTCCCGTTAAAAAGGCCCAGGATTGGCTGTTTGGCAAAGTCCATCACCGTGCCTGGGTTTGGAACTACACGGAAGATCGCTGGCAAAGAGCGCGTCGCGATGACTGCTATCCCGGGCAAACGTTGCTTGTGGACAAGGACGCCGGAGGCTACGAACCGACAACTGGTTTTAACGAAAAGCGTAAAACTACGGTTCAAATTGACCTTGAGCCCCCCAAAAACCATTCAAAAGATCAACTGTCAGATCGTGCACATGAACGCGAAGACCAAAGCCAATTCGATTGGCAGAGCATTGCAACGCATGGCAAAGAAGTGGCGGATGACCTGCAAACCATGGCAGGCTGCCTGACGCTGGCCCAACCTCTGACCAGCTTGCTTGATCTTGCAGGACGTCTTCACGATTGGGGCAAATCGCATATCGCATTCCAAAGCTCAATTGTGAGACAAAAGGATCGACCTCCACAGCAGGACCTTGCCAAAGCGCCCAAAGAAGCGTGGTGTAACCTCAAGGACATGTATTGCAATGCCGAGCAAAGCATCGGTAAACGCCGTGGGTTCCGTCACGAGTTGGCAAGCACGTTGGCAATTTTCGAGTTGCTTCGAAGTCACAATCCCGACCATGCAGCACTATTGGGGCAATACCACGATCTTGCCGAACAGCTCACCGAACTGGGCGTCTGGGACTCTCAAGAAGAAAACACCTCATATGAAGTCGACTGCCCACTTGCCAAAGAACTCGATGCATTGGATGCCGGGCAATTCAACCTGCTGGTCTATCTTGTCTGTTCGCACCACGGTAAAGTCCGCGGCAGTTGGCAATCCACACCGCTTGACCAGAAGTACGAACCCCCCTCTGCATCATCTGACGATCAATCAACCAATCTTCAAGTAAAACCTCGGACAACGAACGTGCAAAAGCCTATTCTCGGTATCCTCGATCATGACGTTCTGCCGGATATCCGCTTGATTCTCAAAGATGGTCAGACCTGCCAGGTTCCCTCGGTTTTGCTGCATTTGGATCTGGCATCCATCGGTTTGTCCGTGCGTTATGGTGACAGCTGGAACCATCGCGTCGAGCAACTCAAACAAACCATGGGCCCCTTCGTCCTTGCGTATCTCGAATCCCTGATGCGGGCAGCGGACATCCGCATCTCCCGCCAACCCCATGACAAACCCGACGCACTTGTAAGCATGGAAGGAGTCCACGCATGAAAACGCATATTCACCATCTTGCAGGTTGCAGCCCTACCCCCCTGGCTCACTATCTCAAGGCTTTTGGCGTCCTGCGATTGCTCTCCCAACAGAAAGACCCACAGGCACGCGGCTGGTGGCAAAACGAAAGCTTTTACCTGCTAACGGAACTGGATCATCAGGCTCTCTGTGATTTTTTTCTCAATGACTATCAACCCACGCCCCTGATTGCGCCTTGGAACGGTGGCAGTGGTTTTTATTCCAAGGACAACAAACAGGGGATCACGGAGATTCGCAAAAGTCAGGGTTCACGGCTGGCAATGTATCGACAATCGATCAAGCTCGGCGAGCAAATGGTCGGACAGCGTAAGGAAAGTCCCAAGAAAGAAGACAAAAAAGCCATGCTCCAGCAATGTCGCCAACGATGGCGAGGCGTTTTGCTTGATTGGCTGGAAGCTGCGATGGTGATCGGTTCCGACGGTAATCCAATGTATCCAGCCCTACTGGGAACCGGTGGCAATGACGGGCGTCTGGACTTTACCAACAACTTCATGCAGCGGATTGCCGAGTTGATGGATTGCTCATCTAAACACGCCACAGCCAAACCCCATGTCGATGCGCAACTGGATTCGGCTTTGTTTGTCACCCCCGTGGTCAACCTGGGTGGTGGTGCCGTGGGCCAATTCCTCCCGGGCAGTATCGGTGGTGCCAACAGCGGCACCGGGTTTTCCGGCTATGGTTTGGTTAATCCGTGGGACTTTGTTCTGATGCTCGAAGGCACAATTGCTTTCGTCTCATCGGTCACCCGACGAGCCAACAGCCAGGCTTTGCCCCAAGCGGCTGCTCCGTTTGCTGTCTACGCTTCGGCGGCAGACTTCGGCAGTGCTTCGGATGCTGACAAAACACGTGGCGAACAGTGGATGCCCCTGTGGGACAGGCCTGCAACTTTTGGTGAAATCAGAAACCTGATTGCCGAAGGTCGTAACCAGATTGGTTCTGAACCTGCCCGACGCCCGTCGGACTTTGGCCGGGCCATTGCGCGACTGGGTGTTGCTCGTGGGATCACCGCCTTTGAGCGCTATGGTTATATCGAACGTAACGGCCAGGCTAACCTTGCCGTCCCGCTTGGTCGATGGGAAGTCAAAGCCCAACCTTATCAGAATCTCATCGACAGTATCGCGCCTTGGGTCGACAGGCTGCGACGTGCAGGCAGTGAAAAATTCGCACCCGCAGCCATCACCCGAGCCGGAAGAATCTGCCAACAGGCAATCATGACCTGCTGCAAAGGCAGTGATGTCACACGTTGGCAGAACCTGTTAATCGCACTGGGGCAAGCCGAAGCTCAACTGATTCACTCTCCAAAATTCACTGCTGACAAACACCTTGCCCCTTTGCCCACGCTTTCGGGTCAGTGGTTGACGGCCATTGAAGAAGACGCTCCGGAATACCGGCTGGCAATGGCTTTCGCTTCGCAGGTGGGTTTTGACAAGCAGGGCAATCCGACCGATGACATCCGGCGACATTTCCTGCCACTGTCTGATAAGCATGCCAGGAAACTTGATCGGCAATTTCATAGCAATGAAGATCGCCTGCTCATCACGCCGCAAGTGGTCTGTACCGGCAACAACCTACAATCGGTTGCCATTGCCCTGATTCATCGCCGAATCATTGAAGCAGGTCAAAAGAATCAGCATGACTTCCCGTTGCAGTCGCGTGGTCGGATCACTGCACGACTTGCAGATATTGCCCAACTGCTGGCCGGTGATTTGGATGAGGCGAAAACCCTGCAATTGATCCGTCCCATGCTGGCGATCAATTGGCAATCAGCAGCTTTTAAAAATGAAACGGATCACCATTACGAACCCGATGGTGTATTGCATCTTTACGGTCTGTTGCGTCTGGCAAACTGGCCCGGCTCACTCAAACTCAAAAAGTCGGCCACCCCGTACAAGTTCAAACTTAATCCCGTCATTTTCAATCGCCTGGCAACGGGTAATCTGCATGGTGCCGTCGATGAAGCTCACCGGTTGCTTCGGATCAACGGCCTGCGCCCGCATATCACCCAATCGTTGGGCCATCCGCAAATTGCCTATCGCCTGGCAATGGCATTGGCCTTCCCGATTTCAAACTTTCATGCCTCAGAACTGGCCCAATGTCTGACCAGGCCCAAACTCTCAAACGATGAATCTCAAACCCCAATCACAATGGAGAACACACAGTCATGAAAACCGATCTTTCCCCTCTGGATCAGGCCAGTCGCCTGCTATTGAATGTTGAACTCACCCCGTTGCAAGGCACACGCTTTCAGCCCACTGGTTTTCCCGATCTTGGGGCAGCCACGTATCAGGCCGGTGAGGTCCCCTGCCTGCTGGTGGAAAGTGCCCAGTCCATGGCCAACCGACTGGAAGCAGTCTGCTGGGATGAGGCGTCCAATGAACTCAAAGATACATTACAGGGACTGAGCTATATCCGCGTGGAAGAAAATGGCCAATACCTGACCAGTTCCATCACCGAAGCGCATCGCATCAACAGTCCGTACATTGAATATGCTCAAGACAAAGCTTTTCATCAGCAACTTGCTGAAGAAATTAACTACTCTGAAAATGCTCCAATTGATCGGCCTCATTTTCTTAAAACCATTTTCAAATATGATCCCAATAGTTTGATTCACGGGGTTTTTCTGGAAAGTATCGCTGGGCGTTTACGCATTGCTCGTTCCTTATCATCATTTATTGAAGCGACTAATACTTCTGTGGTTGCTTCCGGTGGTGTCAAAAATGATCACATACAACCCAGCCCTAACAAGGCAGCTAAACGTGCAGCAGCGGAGGGCTTTGGCAATGTCCCCTTCTCACGCGAGGAATACACAGCACAAACCATCACTGCCTATTTCTGCCTGGATCTGAATCAAATTCGTGGTTACGGCTTGCCTGAAGAAGCCCAGACACTTCTGATCCTCTTGTCACTGTACAAAATCCGCGTATTTCTGGATGGTGATATGCGTTTGCGCACTGCCTGCGATTTTGCCGTCAAGAATCCAGATACCATCACCGCCCAACGCCCTGCCGAATTCACGCTACCAAGCTTGGGTGACCTGGAAGCAGACATCCCCACCGCCATTGAACAATGCAAGTCCTTGATGGCTGGCGTGACCACCGTCGTCTACAGCAAATAATCGGAGATAGCCATGTTCACGATCCGACTGACCTGGCCGGCCGGCCGATACCATGCCACACCGTGGGGCAAACATGTCAATGAAGGACAGGTTGAATGGCCTCCCAGTCCATGGCGCCTGTTACGTGCATTGCTGGCAACGGGGTTTAACAAACATCACTGGGCAGAAGTTCCAGCGTCTGCACGGTCACTGATTGAAAAACTCGCTGCCACTTGGCCCAGCTTTCAACTGCCTGCAGGCCAGTTGGGGCACACACGCCATTACATGCCATATGTCGAAGGTAAAAAACAGAACACCACCAAGGTCATCGACACCTTTGTTCGACTGGAAAAAACTACAGATGCCATGTTGATCCGTTACCCGGTTGATCTGGACGCATCGGAAACGCAACTCCTCGAACAGTTGCTCGCAGACCTTGCTTACCTGGGACGAGCCGAAAGCTGGGTGACAGGCGAGTTGGTAACCATGCAGCAAAACCAGGAAACGGATCGACCGTGGTGCAGCCCCTGCCAGAATGCAAATGGACCACGAATGCAACCTGGCTTTGAGCAGGTCCCCGTACTCGGTGCATTGCAACCAGACCAATATCTTCACTGGCGTGAACAAGCCATCACACAACACTGGCAACAAGCACAACAGGAACTCGAACAGATCGCTGAAAACAAGGGTAAAAAAAACAGCAAAGCGCAATTGACCAAGGCCCGGCAGAAAGTCGAAGCGGCCTATCCACAGGATTTATTGGCTTGCCTGCTCCAGGACACGGCAGATTTTCAACAACACGGATGGAGCCAACCGCCTGGCACACAATACCAGCTATACCTGCGGCCAACCGGCGCATTGGAAAACAAGCCGCCACGCCCGGCTCGCTATCGCACCCAACTCCAACCCGTCGAAGCGGCGTTGATCAATCTGGCATCGGATACCAACCGACCGGGTGCAACACTTCCGTCCTACTACCGTAGCCTGCCACAAAATGACCTGCTGCATGCGGCCATTATCAGTCAACTCGACAAGGTAAAATCTGACAACGAGAAATCAAACTGTCCAGTCCTCACTGGCAAGGATGATCAGAACCAAGTCCTGCTGCATCAACACCAGCACGCCCATTACTTACCATTGGATCTTGACCAGGATAATCGTCTGGATCACATCTTGATTTACGCGCCCATGATGCTCGACCACAAAGCGCAACGTGCCATCATGCGCGTACAACGGACGTGGACCAAGGGACAGGACAAACCCATCGTGGTCACCTGCGTCGGCTTCGGTTCACTGGAACAGATGCGCAGCCAGATCAAAGACAAAAACAATCACCCCGTTCCCATCCTCTGTCATGCACAGACATGGGTCAGCCACACGCCTTTCGTCCCGGTACGTTATATCAAAAAGTCCGGCAAAAACAGTCTTGAAAACCAGGTCCGTACAGAATTGCAATGCCGTCGAATGTCTAACGGCCAACCGTTTCCAGAACCAACCAAGATTCAACTGCTTCCCAAAAATGAACTCATTGAACGCAAGCTTTTGCGTTTTGTGCACACCCGTACAAAACAAGGCAAACAACCACCGGTCAATTGTGCCTTTGGCCTGCGAATCTGTTTTGACAAACCTGTTTGCGGACCCATTGCACTGGGCTATGCAAGCCATTACGGCATGGGATTGTTTGCACCTGATCAGACTTAAGAATATGTCAATATCATGAAAGGAATTCCGGGGTGACTTCTTCCAATACCACAACCACTATCTCTGACGACGAACAGCAACCCATTCCCCTGCGCATGCTCAATGAGTATGCGTATTGTCCGAGGCTCTTTCACCTGATGCATGTCGAAGGACGATGGGAGGACAATCACTACACGCGCGATGGCAAGCATGTGCACCGGCGTGTGGATCAATTGGATCATGTGCTGCCCGATGCTGAGGACGCAACAGCGGATGATGCTGGTGTTGCTCGCAAAGACATGCAGGATGACGGGGATGAGCCGCCTGAGATTGTCCGCAGCATTCCGCTCACCAGCCAGACACTGGGGATCACAGCCAAGCTGGATTTGGTGAGTCTGGCGGATCAGGAAGCGGTGCCGGTGGAGACCAAGCGGGGACGCGTGCCGGATAACCCGCAACGGTCATGGGAACCTGAGCGCGTCCAACTCATGGCACAGGGACTGCTGCTGCGCGAACAAGGCTATCACTGCGATCACGGGTTTCTTTACTTTGCAGCTTCGCGCACCCGGGTTCACATTGCGTTTACCGAAGCCTTGGAGCATCGCACGCTTGAACTGCTTGATCAAGCTCACCGAGCGACGCAATCAACCACCCTGCCTCTGCCCCTGGAAAACAGTCCCAAATGTCACGGTTGTTCACTGAGTGGCATCTGCCTGCCGGATGAGACGCTGACTTCCGCTGCATTGGATCGGCCGCTGGTCATCGCTGACGCAGATGTCGATACGGACGTTGACGATGCTGATGCGCCAGGTGAATCCACCATTCGCCGACTTTATCCTGCACGCGATGAAGCCCAACCGCTCTATGTCCAGAAACAAGGTGCCTTCATCGGCAAAACCAGTCAAAGCCTGGTCGTCCGCAAAGAGAAGCAAAAACTCAACACCGTCAAACTCAAGGACCTTAACCAGGTCGTCATCTGCGGGAACATCGGCATCTCCGCCCAGGCGATTCACACCCTCTGCGAAGCAGGCATCCCCATCGTCCACCTGTCCATGGGCCACTGGTTTTACGGCATCACCCATGGCATCAACCTGCGCAATGCCTTTGACCGTGCCGCCCAATTCCAGGCTGCCCAAAACGAGATTCTCAAGCTGCAATTCGCCCGTTACCTTGTCATCTCCAAGGCAATTAACCAGCGCACCATGCTCCGCCGCAATGCAAGCAATGTTTCAACGCTTGATCGCACACTCACCGACATGCAGGAACTCATCGACCGCCTGCCACACGTCACGGACATCCCCGGCATGCTCGGGCATGAAGGCATGATTGCTGCCCACTATTTCCGACACTTTGACAAGATGCTCAAGCCCCAGGACTTTGATGCGACATGGGATTTTTCAGGCAGAAATCGTCGCCCGCCCAAAGACCCCGTCAACGCGCTTTTGTCATTCGGCTATGCCTTCCTTACCAAGGAGTTCACCGTGGCCCTGCTGGCTGAAGGTCTTGATCCGTGGTGGGGACTGTATCACAAGCCGCGTCACGGCCGCCCTGCCCTGGCATTGGATCTCATGGAACCGTTCCGGCCCGTCGTCGTCGACTCAGCAGTGATCACCGCCATCAACACCGGCATGACACGCGGCTCGCATTTCACACGTTCCAAAAGTGGCTGCGTCCTCAAACCCGACGGCCGCAAAAATTTCATCCGTGCTTACGAAAACCGTCTCAGCCAACTGGTCACTCATCCGCTCTTTGGCTACCGCTGCTCCTGGCGATCCATGATCAAACTCCAGGCCCGCCTCTTTTCCCGCTGGCTTCGCAAGGATATCCCGCATTTGCCGGAGGTGATCACGCGATGAAAACCAACCCGATCACCCATCGCCGTCACTATGTCATCACCTATGACGTGAGCGATGACAAACGCCGCAACCGGATTTTTAAAACCCTCTACGATCACGGCGACCACGTCCAGTTCAGCGTCTTCGTCTGCCAACTGACCAAACGCGAACGTGTCGATCTGATGGCCAAACTCACCCATATCGTCAACCACAAGGAAGACCAGATCATGCTCATCGACCTGGGCACCGCACAAACCGACTGCCGAACCTTGATTCAGACCGTGGGTAAGGCCTATTATCCCTTGACGAGTACCTTCATTGTCTGATTGAAAGCCATGCAAATGTTTGAATTCCTCAACGAGCGGTCCAGTGGTAAAATGATCCCAGTAACCGCTCGCGTTCTTTGGCAAGTCAATAGTTATGAACAAAAACACCGGCTGCCCGTGTGCTTGATGACTCCGCTTTGCAAGGCCTCTCGCTGTGACAAGCATACGTCACGACTCCGTCCGCAGTTAAAGCAGACGCTATTTCCATGCGTAACCACTCATGGCTCCATTGAAGCTGGTAGGGTCTTCATTTTGACCGCCGATGCAATTGTAATTTCCATGCGTAACCACTCATGGCTCCATTGAAGCTGTGTCGCTTCCTGCGTGGCGCGTGCGTGTTTGCGGACATTTCCATGCGTAACCACTCATGGCTCCATTGAAGCCAGACTCAGAAACGCGGTGTATGAAACCGCCAATGAATGTATTTCCATGCGTAACCACTCATGGCTCCATTGAAGCCATCCGGGGTTGGCCTTGTTGTTGACCGAATGCCCCAAATTTCCATGCGTAACCACTCATGGCTCCATTGAAGCTTGTATTTCATCCCCGGCAAGAAAGAGAACACCATCATTTCCATGCGTAACCACTCATGGCTCCATTGAAGCTTTGTCACATGAGCAACAGTTCCGGCACCTAGTCCGTATTTCCATGCGTAACCACTCATGGCTCCATTGAAGCGTAAAGAAGGTGAAATGATGAAAATAACGATTGAATATTTCCATGCGTAACCACTCATGGCTCCATTGAAGCAAAAATAGTTCACTTTGCATACCTGCCATGACGTCCAAATTTCCATGCGTAACCACTCATGGCTCCATTGAAGCTCCAGAACTTGGAGCCTATCACTTTGATTTGCGAATGCATTTCCATGCGTAACCACTCATGGCTCCATTGAAGCGTATTGAGCGATCCACTTTGCCAGGTCATAACGTGCATTTCCATGCGTAACCACTCATGGCTCCATTGAAGCTTGGAGAGTGAAACGCAACCGACCCTCGTTGGGTCATATTTCCATGCGTAACCACGCATGGCTCCATTGAAGCATCAACAGTCGCCACAACAATGCTCGTGACACGACATTTCCATGCGTAACCACGCATGGCTCCATTGAAGCTTTATTCAGGTCAACAAGATATTTAATCTCGTCAGCATTTCCATGCGTAACCACGCATGGCTCCATTGAAGCATGTTCCTCCGTAGCTTGACAATCCCTTGGTGATCATTTCCATGCGTAACCACGCATGGCTCCATTGAAGCGCAGTACCGTCATTTGCATTGCCTGTTCGGTCGGTGATTTCCATGCGTAACCACGCATGGCTCCATTGAAGCAATGTCGCCTTGGCTTCCGATGGGGTACTCTTTCCAATTTCCATGCGTAACCACGCATGGCTCCATTGAAGCTATAGTTGGTATTTTAAAAGCATCGTACCAAACTAATTTCCATGCGTAACCACGCATGGCTCCATTGAAGCGCTGGCGCTGCTGGTGATGTCGATACAGAGTACGAAACATTTCCATGCGTAACCACGCATGGCTCCATTGAAGCAAGCTCTTCGTCTTCTTCGACTTCTTCGTCTTCTTATTTCCATGCGTAACCACGCATGGCTCCATTGAAGCTCTTCTTTTTGGATTTAGCTAAACCAGAGCACATTACCCATTTCCATGCGTAACCACGCATGGCTCCATTGAAGCAGACGTACCTACTACACTGGGTTTTGATCTTAACGCATTTCCATGCGTAACCACGCATGGCTCCATTGAAGCGTTAATAGCGTAGTTTGAGCTAACGCGCGACAAGATAATTTCCATGCGTAACCACGCATGGCTCCATTGAAGCGCAGGTGGTATAGCAGACACAAATCAGGCTCTTAGGATTTCCATGCGTAACCACGCATGGCTCCATTGAAGCGTCATCCCAACGCCAGAAGGTGAGAGAACGTTAAGCCATTTCCATGCGTAACCACGCATGGCTCCATTGAAGCCACTCGCTGCATTGGACTGTACGATACGAAGCCATATTTCCATGCGTAACCACGCATGGCTCCATTGAAGCCCAAGTCCGACAACGATCTAGCCAAGAAACAACTGTCATTTCCATGCGTAACCACGCATGGCTCCATTGAAGCTCGTAACGGCCTAGCTGGCGACCGCGACCGGATTCTATTTCCATGCGTAACCACGCATGGCTCCATTGAAGCCAATCCAGCCGACAACATCACCGCCACAACTGCGGCATTTCCATGCGTAACCACGCATGGCTCCATTGAAGCACTCTATGCCGGGGTTTGTTAGGTGCTTTCCGGGGTTATTTCCATGCGTAACCACGCATGGCTCCATTGAAGCTTCATTACCGGGAACATATTCCCATGTCCCGTTTATGATTTCCATGCGTAACCACGCATGGCTCCATTGAAGCACCGCTTGCAAATGCGCTAGACTGTCTCTTGAGCAATTTCCATGCGTAACCACGCATGGCTCCATTGAAGCGATGGCTTGCACCAATTCCTTGCCAGTGCCAAGTCGCATTTCCATGCGTAACCACGCATGGCTCCATTGAAGCCGTCTGCTCTGCTGCGTTGAAGCGGATCATGGCCTGATTTCCATGCGTAACCACGCATGGCTCCATTGAAGCAAAAAGAAACAGGATTGAAAACATCACTATGATTACATTTCCATGCGTAACCACGCATGGCTCCATTGAAGCGACTACTCCACGAAACCAGATAAAGTTTGTTCCTATGATTTCCATGCGTAACCACGCATGGCTCCATTGAAGCTGCTGTTGGTTCACATGCACGTGCGTCGACCGATCAAATTTCCATGCGTAACCACGCATGGCTCCATTGAAGCTAGGATGCGATCAGCAGGCAGTTGGGTGCCATCTTCATTTCCATGCGTAACCACGCATGGCTCCATTGAAGCAAGATCACCGAGCAGTTGCATGGCGTGCTGTTCACTGATTTCCATGCGTAACCACGCATGGCTCCATTGAAGCCGCACGATAAGTTGCTTGCGTTCCAGGTCAACGTCGCATTTCCATGCGTAACCACGCATGGCTCCATTGAAGCAGCATGGCGTTGAGGTCGCGGGTGTTGAGATTTTCAAGCATTTCCATGCGTAACCACGCATGGCTCCATTGAAGCCTCTTATACGAAGCTCTGGATCGCCCTGAGAGGCGTCATTTCCATGCGTAACCACGCATGGCTCCATTGAAGCTTACCAAAGGCAAGACATGTAAGACGAGGATCGTAGAATTTCCATGCGTAACCACGCATGGCTCCATTGAAGCTGCCATTGGTGTCGGTGCTCCGATGGCCCGCAAGTATATTTCCATGCGTAACCACGCATGGCTCCATTGAAGCATCGACAAAAAGCTGGTCGTGGCAAGTGAAAAATGCCCATTTCCATGCGTAACCACGCATGGCTCCATTGAAGCCGTCCAAGGTGGACGTGGAAACTGGTCCTAATTGGGATTTCCATGCGTAACCACGCATGGCTCCATTGAAGCCCGCTGGTTGCTGATTGCGTGCCTGCGCGTTTGGCGTATTTCCATGCGTAACCACGCATGGCTCCATTGAAGCAGATCGATGAAGCAAGGACGCTACACAGGACATAACATTTCCATGCGTAACCACGCATGGCTCCATTGAAGCGAAGTGATGGGGTGTTCGTGTGACATGGTGTAAGTATATTTCCATGCGTAACCACGCATGGCTCCATTGAAGCGCGTGAAACGTTTGCCCAAATACCGTGTTCGCTATGGATTTCCATGCGTAACCACGCATGGCTCCATTGAAGCTGTTGACGTGCGATCTGCTGCTGCTGCTGCTGCTAATTTCCATGCGTAACCACGCATGGCTCCATTGAAGCCATGGAAAATGTCATTGGTTCAATTCCAATACAAGCATTTCCATGCGTAACCACGCATGGCTCCATTGAAGCAGCTTGTGGGCGGTCTTGCCGCCACCCATGCCATAAATTTCCATGCGTAACCACGCATGGCTCCATTGAAGCACTGGTCAACCATCGACGCTCTGTCTGCTGACGAAACCCTATTTCCATGCGTAACCACGCATGGCTCCATTGAAGCGCTCCCGTATCGTTTAAGGTATTCGTATTCCCGTTGTATTTCCATGCGTAACCACGCATGGCTCCATTGAAGCTTTTCTTGCCGATCCAGTCGGCTGTTTTTACGCCAAATTTCCATGCGTAACCACGCATGGCTCCATTGAAGCGTCAGAACCGCCAATGCGTTCGCCTGTGGTATCATTATTTCCATGCGTAACCACGCATGGCTCCATTGAAGCATCCAGCATGTCCCGTCATCACGAAGCACACGCCACATTTCCATGCGTAACCACGCATGGCTCCATTGAAGCGACATATCTATCACGGCGAGCAATTACACAGATGGCAAATTTCCATGCGTAACCACGCATGGCTCCATTGAAGCCGTAATAATTGCTTTGTCGTTCATAGTCC
>PAIY01000029.1 GCA_002704825.1 Phycisphaeraceae bacterium | reverse complement strand
TTTTTCGTCATTCCCGCGCAGGCGGGAATCCAGTGGCATGCAGTAGAAAATTGCAAATTCCACTGGACTCCCGCCTGCGCGGGAGTGACGGACGGTGGAGATTAATTCTTTACATCGCTCTAAGAGCGGTTTAAACAATGAATCTCCATGCTGTCTTAGCGTTCGACATTCCCACGCAGGGACATGATGCACGTCGTTTTTTTAAAGTTGAGCACCGTGTGTCAACCCGGTGCCCGTTGTGCATACGTTGATCCAAGGGGCACCGGGTTCACACCCGGTGCTCAATGAATTGGAACGCAAGCGTTATTGGCGGGATTGATATTATTCCCGTCGGATATCGCTTTGATCAATAAGCCAATCCCAATAAAAAACGCCAGGACGTGATGTGTCCTGGCGTTTGGGTTATTGAGATGTTGTTGGTTGAATCAGGCGTTGGCTGCTGCTGCTTCCTTCTTGGGGGTTGCAGTGCTTTGGCCGTGATCCCAGAGGACCATGCCCGGGGCGGGGGTGTCACCGAAGAGTTCACCGCCGGGGACGATACGGACTGCAAAGCCGTAGCGACCGCTGGAGATCGCGGAGATGTCGCCGACGTAACGGTGACGATTATCGCCGAGGTCTTCGTGGTGCTTGAGGTTGTAGAACTGGCCGTCACAAATCTGACCGTCATTGTCGACGTGGCCGACATAGACTTGTGCTTGAAGCACATCAGGTGTGAGGTTTGCCATGTTCACAACGACTTCCACGGGCATGTGGTCACGAACGCCCATGGATGAGCCGGTTGCTGCGGTGACCGATTCAATTTTCAGCTGGCCCCAATTGTCGCGAAGCTTGTACTTGAGATGTGCCAGTTCGATCGATTTTTCGAGCTTGTTGGCACCCAGGTATCGCGTCCGCTTCAGGGCAGGCAGGTAAAGCTTCTCAGCATATTCCTTGACCATGCGGTTGGTGTTGAACATGGGAGCCAGGACACGGATACAGTTCTTCATGCGGCTGACCCATTCGTTGGGCACGCCGTTTTCATTGCGGTCATAGAAGATCGGCAGAATCTGCTGTTCGAGCAACTGATACAGTGCCTGCGATTCGATATCGTCCTGCATGTCTACGTCGGCATAGGATTCACCGCGACCGATCTGCCAACCCAGTGCATTGGAGTAGGCTTCGTCCCACCAACCGTCGAGGATGGAGCAGTGCATTGTGCCGTTGAGGGCAGCCTTCATACCCGAAGTACCGGAGGCTTCCATGCCGCGACGCGGGGTGTTAAGCCAGATGTCGCAACCCTGGACAAGGTAGCGGGCAACGTTGATGTCGTAGTTTTCAACGAACACCACGCGATGACCGAATTCGGATTCACGGGCAAAGTGCACGATCTGACGGATAAGGTCTTTACCACCGCCGTCAGCCGGGTGAGCTTTACCCGCAATGAGAATCTGAAGCGGGCGATCGGTGCTGCCGAGCAAAGCGCGGAGACGATCGGGATTACGGAACAGCAGGTTGGCACGCTTGTACGTCGCAAAACGACGGGCAAAACCGATGGTAAACGCATCGGGGTCCAACGCGTCAATGCTCTTGCGGATCTCAGCCGGGTGAGCGCCACGGGCTTCGAGTTGTTTACGGAGTTTGCGGCGGACCCAGACGATCAGGCCGTGACGACGACGTTCGTGGACGCGCCACAGTTCTTCGTCGGGCACTTCGTCAATGCCTTCCCACACGGTCTGGTCAGCAGGGGCGTCCTGCCAACGGGCACCGATGTAACGGTCGAGCAGGTTGATCAGGTCACCGGAGAGCCAACTGCGTGCATGGACACCGTTGGTGACATGGGTGATTGGAATTTCGTCTTTGACCAGGCCGGGCCAGATGTTTCGCCACATGTCACGCGACACATCACCGTGCAGTTCAGAGACGCCGTTGGCTTTTTCCGCGGTCCGGATGGCAAGCACAGCCATGGAGAAGAACTCGCGTTTGTTGGAGACGTTTTCACGACCCAACGCAAGCAGGCCTTCCATGTCCAGACGCAGCGAACCGACGAAGTCCTTGAAGTAACGTTCGACAATGTCCGGTGGGAAGCGGTCAATGCCCGCAGGCACCGGCGTGTGCGTGGTGAAGATGTGCGAAGCAGCAGCAAACTGACGGGCTTCGTCAAAACTGATGTCGTGATCTTCAATCAGGCGACGGATACGTTCAAGCGCCAGGAAGGCCGAGTGACCTTCATTCATGTGGCAGATGTCCGGGCGGATGCCGATGGCTTCGAGGGCGCGAACACCGCCGATGCCCAGCACGATTTCCTGCTTGATACGCATTTCCATATCACCGCCGTAGAGTTGGCTGGTGATGGCGCGATCTGCAGGATCGTTTTCCGGTTGGTTGGTATCGAGCAGGTAAAGCTTGATGCGTCCGACGGTCACGAGCCAGAGCGCGACTTTCACTTCACGACCGGGCAGGTGAACGGAGACGACGATCTGATTGCCGTCTTGACCGTTGACCGGTTTGAGGGGCAGGTTGGCGAAGTCCAGATCCGGTGTGTATTCCTGCTGCCAGCCGTCGGCGTTGAGATACTGCTGGAAGTAACCATTGCGGTAAAGCAGGCCAATGGCGATCAGCGGCAGGCCCAGTTCGCTGGCAGACTTCAGATGGTCACCGGCCAGACAGCCAAGACCGCCGGAGTAAATCTGCAGACACTCGGTCAGACCGAACTCCGCACAGAAGTAGGCGACGGTGAAATCACCTGGATCCAGCTGTGACTTCTTAAGCCAGGGTTGGCGTTCGAGGTGACGCTTCATGGCTTCGTAGCAACGATCGAGTACATTGAGGAAGCCTTCGTCCTTTGCGATCTCATCCAGGCGTTCCTGCGGACATTCGCCGAGCATCTTCACCGGGTTGTGATAGCACTTGATCCATAGATCACGATCAACGCGGACAAACAGGTCGCGTGCTTCGGGGTGCCAGGACCACCAAAGGTTATGAGCGATTTCAAGTAGGGGTTCAAGCGGTTTTGGGAGCGAGGGGATAACGTCGAATTTGCGAATCGTTGCTTGATGAGGGTGGAGCATTCTTTCGTCCTTGAAGGGTTATATGTAAGTCAAAGCAGGCCAGCGTGCCACTAGCTTAACAACTTCCCGGTCCAAACCTCACAGGGAATTGTACATCAAGTCGGCATTTAACCGCTACCTTATTGAGCCCTAACATAGAAAAACAACATATTGGGCTTAATCTTTTGATTTTTCAATGGTTCTGGGACCTTGAATGGCAGCAACGAGCGTTTCGATGCGCCCGAGCGTCCGATCCACCTGAGAACGGAAAAGGTTGTAGGGGATCAGGACCAATAACGCGACGATCAAGCCTGCTGCGGTAGTCAGTAGCGCTTCAGCAATACCCTGACTGACCAGGGATGGATCGCCTGCGCTGCCTGCCTGACCGATCACCTCGAAGCTGGAAATGATGCCCAGCACCGTGCCCAGAATCCCGAGCATGGGGGCCGCGGTGATAATCGTTGAGAGCGTGGGCATGAAGCGTTCAAGGCGCGGACGCTGTGATTCGACGACATCGACCACCAGCGCATCGGTGACCGGTTCGTCCAGGAGTTGGACCACCATCTTGCCATAGACACTGCGATCCTTGGCAACGAGTTGCATGGCTTTTTCATGATCACCCTGACGCAGCAGCCGAGCCAGTCTCCCCAACTCCTCACGGCGGCCAGGGCGATTGGTGGACAGCCAGAACCACATGCGCTCCAGGCACAACGTCACGCCCAGCACACTCATGGCAAGCAACGGCCACATCACGACGCCGCCGCGATTCATCAGGTCCACCAGATTGTCACCGAAAAGTTCAAGCATGTCGGGTATTGTAAAGGAATTGGTTGATCTGTGTGCTCAACCGGTGAGGGGGCGGGATTATTTCGAGAACGATTATTTTCAGGTTCAAAGCCGCGACTCTCCAGAGTCACGGGTCGAAGGTTCTGCAGTGACGCGATACAACCCGTGCCCCGGGAGGGACACGGCTTTACCTAGATGAGTAAAAATCCAAACACAAAAAAAGCCACGACGCGATGCCGTGGCTTTTTTGAGTTTTGGGATGGTTGTGCGACGAATCAGGCGCCGGTGAGTTCGAGCAGTTCCATGGCCTGTTTGACGACACTGGGGGCGTCCAGACCACATAGCTTGAGAATGTCGTCGCCACTCTTGCCACTCTTGGGAATCTGCTGGCAGTACATCTGCTTGACGTTGAAACCACCACCATCAGCGGAGACGGCGTCGGCAATGGCGCTACCGATACCACCACCGTAGTTGTCTTCGAGCGTCAGGATCATGCCGTTGTTTTCGTTGGCAAGGTCCAGAATCGCATCGGCATCAAACGGCAGGGAGTAGAGGTCCACCAACGTGGCATCAATACCCTGGGCATCAAGCAGGTCCAAGGCCTTGTTGGCTTCGTGAACCATGTAACCCGCAGCAATGATCAGCAGGTCGCGACCTTCAGCAAGCACTTCATGACCGCCGAGTTTGAACTCGACATTATCACTGTAGAGGAACTCGGCATCGGGACGGGCGGTACGCATGTAGACGCTGCCATCATACTCGGCTGCTTTTTGCAGCAGTTGGTAAGCCTGGTATGCGTCGGAAGGTTGCAACAGGTAGAAGCCGGGATTGCCCTTGGCCGTCTTCATCGTGGTGAAGCTGCGGAACCAGGACACGTCGGGCATCCCCATCTGCGAAGGACCGTCAGCACCCAGCGTGATACCGGCATGTGAGCCGATGAGCTTGATCGAAGCGCCGGAGTTAATCGCCATTTCGATTTGGTCATACGCACGGGTGAGGAACTTGGCGAATGTTGAAATGCAGGGAATCTTGCCTGCAGCACTCAGACCTGCAGCGACACTGACCATATTCTGTTCAGCAATGCGACAGTCAACAAATCGGCTCTTGAGCGCTTCGTCTTTGTAGAACTGAACCGCACCGGTCGAGCCACGCACGTCAGCGTCAAGTGCGACCACGCCAGGGTTGGCATGACCCAGGGCACGCAGGGCAACACCGTAGGCGTTACGCGTTGCCATCTTGCTTTTCTCAAGGACGCTTTCCATGCCGAATTGCTTGAGCGCTTCGGTGAAAGTCGGGGCAGCAGTGGGGGCTGCGGATTCAGGTTTACCCGGGGACATCAAGCCAATCTTCAAAGGCGTGTCCATGATGGCGCCCAGGCTGCGACCGGTGGCACCCAGTTCGTCCAATGCAACCTTCAGGTCATCACCCTTGGCCGGTGAGCCGTGGTGACCATTACCTTGCTGAGATGCACTTCCCCAACCCTTGACGGTCTTGGCGACGATGGCAACCGGGGCAACCGCGTCATCCGTCTGGGCAGCGGCGTGAGCTTCCAATGCCGCGAGAATCTCAGACGGTGCATGACCGTTAATGAGCTTGACATCAAAACCGGCAGCAGCCAGCTTGGCGGTCAACACTTCAGCAGACTGCTGCGGGCTGACTTCATCGGACTGGGCAAACACATTGCAGTTGAAAATCGGGCACACGGCGCGGAGGTTTTCGTCACGCAAAAAGTCGACCGCTTCCCAGACCTGACCTTCACGGGATTCGCCGTCACCCATGATGCAGAAAATACGCTTGTCCAAACCATCAAGCTTCGCAGCGATGGCAAGACCGGCCGACACCGACAAACCCTGACCCAGCGAGCCGGTCGCTGCATCAAAGAAGGGGAAACCTTCCACGGGGTTGGGGTGACCATCAACCAGCGAGTCGATTTCACGAAGTGTCATCGCCATCTCTTTGGTCAGCGGCTTGAGATCTTCGCCTTGCTTGCCCACACGCACACCCAGGTCCGCACACGCTGCATAAAGGATCGGAACCGCGTGACCTTCACTGAGAACCAAACGGTCCGAGCAGGCATGACCGGGGTTGGCCGGTTCATAACGCATATGCTGATACATCAACACGGTCACCAAGTGAGCAAGCGAAGCACCACTGGTGGGGTGGCCGGAACCGGCGGAGGCAGTAATTTCATAATTCAGCTTGGCCAGATCGACGGCCTTGGCGTGAATGGTCGAGTCATATGACATGGGTGAAGGGTCCTTCCTCTAGGTGGCTTACCCACCGAAACTGGTACGACATCAAAATGCCGCAGGAATCAATAATATTTATGTCCGAAGACGTCTCTCCAATGGAGAAAGGGCATTATCGGGGTATTGGCTCCAATTGGCAATCGGGAACCACGTTCAAAATTGACAAAGCTTCAGGTCACGCCGACATCGTCATGCCTTGCTTTGGCTTGGTTTTGGAACTTGGGTGTCGCTTGCCTGGGAATGCTTGCCTATAATCGACATCCATGAAACACCTCATGGCCTACTGTCTGACGCTTCTTCTCACACTGACCGCGATCCAACCTGCCTGGGCACAAAATGCGGAGATGACCTTCAATCTTCAGCCAAGGTTCGTTGCAGGGCAGCAGGCTCGCTACAGTCTCTGGACCCGACGCACCACCGTCACCGAAGTCTCCCTGATGGGACGCCAACGTAAACAGCAGGCCAGCTATGTCATCAACGGTGAAATGACATGGTCGGTCCTGTCAGTCAATGGCGATGGTTCGGCGACCTGTCAGATGACCTTTGATTGGCTGAGTCTGAATATGACCATGCCCGATGGCAGCACCAAGATCAACGACACGCGCGACGGCACCGCAGAAGTCCCCAGTGTCTGGGCGGTGCTCAATGCGATGGTCGGCAGGTCTGTCGAAGTGACCATGAATGCCGACGGTACCGCGACCGCCGTCACCGGCACCGATGCCATGCGCTCAGCCGCCGGTGACGATGTGGACCTCCCCGAAGATCTGGATTTCATCGAAACCGCCTGTGATTTGGCTACTTTGCCCTATGCCCCCGCGCAAGCGTCCATTAATCAGTCATGGGAAGCAGCCTTCCGTTGGACCCATGAATTAGGGCATATGAACCATGCCATCAACTACACCCTCACCAGTGTCCGTAAAGTGCAGGGCATCGACCTTGCCACCGTTACTGGCAATGGGATTCTCACATTGGACCTGGATCAAACCAAGCTCCCCCCGCAGGACAACGTCAATGTCGACATCGCGTTGGAAGATGGCAACATCACCTCGCAGATTCTCCTGGACCTGGATCGCCACGAAGCCGTGGGGCGCAACGTGGTCATGAAAACCCGCATCCGCACCACCATGGACAACGGCGAAAATGCCATCGTCCAAACCACCCACGAAACCATCCACAGCCAGGCCCTGCGCATCAGTGAAACCGATCCAACGCCATAACGGTGATCCATCGCCTGGATAACCGCTTGCGGTTTAGCGCTCCATGAATTGAACGAAGACCAACTGTATTTCAAATCTCGCCTGACGCGCTAAACCGCAAGCGGTTTACCATTCGGACGCAATCCGAAATCCATCCTCTTTGACCTTGGCGTCTTGGCGGTTCAAATCGATTGATTATCAATCACCCACTTAAAATCTTTCCAAAATATCTGGACAAACTGTTAGCTTGTGTTATGATGGCTTTGATTTTGACTAATCAAAATAATGATTTTCTGTACCAGAAATGTGTTTGGGCCTGAGAATCATGATTTGAACCACGGAGAGACGTCCATGACGACCTTTGCCATTTGTAGTCTGCTCGTTGCCGTCTGGCTGATGCTGGCGGTTTGGGCGATGCAGCGCGGGCGTCGGCGGTACCGCGAACAGCAGGACGACGCGCTCAAACTCATCGCCTCACTCAAGCTCGAAAACCATGTCCCCACCGTCTCGCGATTGGGCGGGATCATGGGGCAGTCACCCGACCGAATGATGCGCATCATTGACGGCCTGCTCGAACAGCATTGGGTGAATCTCAATGACGATCGCCTGTCCTTCACTGACACCGGCCGAGAACGGGCGCTGCATCTCTTGCGTGCTCACCGACTGCTCGAAACACAGATGGTCTACGACGCAGGCATGCCATTGGATCAGGTGCATCAGCATGCTGACCGCCAGGAACACCGCATCACACAGGATCAGCTTGATCAACTCAATGAGCACCTGGGGTTTCCTGCCTATGACCCGCATGGTGATCCGATCCCTGCTGCCAATGCGTTGGTCACTTCCACACATTCCATCCCATTGTCACAGTGGGAGATTGGCAAGCCTGCCACCGTGGTGCATGTCGAAGACGAACCCCCATCGGCATTACGCAAAGTCCTGGCCATGGGCATCAGCCCCGGTCAAACCATTACTGTCACCGACCGTGATGAAAAACGATTAACCATTCAAATTGACGAAACACAGCACACCATGTCCAACACCCTGGCATTAGGTGTCCGTGTACGCGATCTGGCTGAGCAACCCTCAGTCATGGTGGTCCAGCCACTCTCCACGCTGGATGTCGGCCAAACCGGGCGCATCGTCGCCATCTCCTCAACGTGTCAAGGCTTCCAACGCCGTCGATTACTCGATCTGGGCTTAACCCCCGGCACGTTGATCACCGCCCAATTCGGTAACCTCGGCCGATCCGCCACCGCCTACAAAGTCCGTCAGACGCTCATCGCGCTCCGACAGGAACAGGCCAAGCAGATTCTGATTCAAGACACCTCAACCATTGACACGGAAAGTAAGACGTTAAGCCATGTCATCTGATACGACTTTACCCAACACGCATCCCGACAACTGCGGCGGATGCACGTCCTGTGATCCCAATGCAGTGACCACCCAACGCCTGGGCGTCAAGCTCGACGGCTATGACTTTGTCGTGGCTTTGGCGGGCAATCCCAACACCGGCAAGACCACCGTTTTCAACACACTCACCGGCCTCAAGCAACACACCGGAAACTGGCCGGGCAAAACGGTCGCCCGCGCTGAAGGTGCCTTTGCCTGTCGTGGTAAACGCTACAAACTCGTGGACCTGCCCGGAACCTACTCACTGCTTTCAGCATCCGTGGATGAAGAAGTCGCCCGTGATTTTGTCCTGTTCGGCAAGCCCGATTGCACCGTCGTGGTCACCGATGCGACCGCACTTCAACGTAACCTCAATCTTGCTTATCAGGTCATGGAGATCACACCCAAAGTGGTGGTCTGCGTCAACCTCATGGACGAAGCCAAACGCAAGGGCATCACCGTGGACATCCCCGCATTGCAGGAGTTGCTGGGCGTTCCCGTGGTCGCAACGGCTGCACGTCGCAACCAGGGGATCGACAAGTTGGTGCTTGCCGTCGCGGGTGTGATTGATGGCTCGATTCAATGCGAACCGAAACTGCCCCCGACCCCGCCGAAGTTGCAGAAGGTCATTGATGAGATTCTGCCCATGGTCAAGCGGATGGTGCCCGGATTGCCCAGCCCGCGCTGGGTTGCCTATCGCCTGATCGAAGGTGATCACCGTATCCGCCAGGCGTTACTCTCTGGTGAGTTGGCAGGGCTTTACCCGGTCCGTTTACCGGTCGCTGGCGTGGTCAATCAACCCGTTGCAGATGGTGTGTCGGACCTTGCCTCGGAACAAGGGGAGGTGGCCCATGTCTGAACAATCTTTGACACCCCGTGATTACCTGTCACAAATTGATTCACTGCGACAAGGCATTGATGATAGTTTTCGTGATGAACTGGTCGGCGAGATCTACACCCATGCCACCATGGTGACCGATGCCACGGTGACCGAAAAAGACAAGGGACCAGCATGGGATGAAAAACTCGATTGGTTACTCACGCATCCGATATGGGGTTGGCCGTTGATGATTTTCATCTTCGCCGGTGTCTTCTGGCTGACGGTGGCTGGCGCCAATGTGCCTTCAGCTTTTCTGGCAGGTCTGCTCATTGAAGAGGGCGGACTCAGGGAATGGATGAGTGAGTACATCGGCTGGGCAATGCCTGCTGGCCTGAGTTACAGCTTGTATGAGTTGTTGCACATGCTCATGGCCTGGGTGCATTCCCCGGTTTGGCTCGACAGTTTACTCGTTGATGGCGTTTACCTCTGTGTTGCATGGGTGGTGTCGGTGATGCTGCCCCCGATGGCGATATTTTTCCCGCTGTTCACGTTGCTTGAAGACCTGGGGTACCTGCCACGCATTGCCTTTAACATGGACCCACTGTTCAAGAAGTCCGGTGCGCACGGCAAGCAGGCACTCACCATGGCCATGGGCTTTGGGTGTAACGCAGCAGGGGTCACGGCATGTCGTATCATCGATTCACCACGTGAAAAACTCATAGCCATCATCACCAACAATTTCATGATCTGTAACGGACGCTTCCCAACCGTCATTGCCATCGGCGCGATCATCGCATCGACCCAACTCGGTGGCGGAGCCTGGGCCGGAACCGTCGCTGCGTTAACCGTCATCGCAGTGGTCGGCATCGGTGTCGTCGTCATGTTCGGCGTGAACTTTGTCCTGTCCCGCTCCGTCTTGCGTGGGCAGAGTTCCACGTTCACGTTGGAGTTACCGCCATACCGTAAGCCTGCGATTCTGCGGATCATTTACACATCACTGATTGACCGCACCATGTTCGTGCTCGCTCGCGCCTGTGTGGTCGCAGCACCTGCCGGGATCGCCATCTGGGCGGTTGCCAATATCAATGTGGCTGACCATCCCATCGGACTTTACATCATGAATTTCCTCGAACCGCTGGGGTGGCTTATGGGTTTGTCCGGTGTGATCCTGCTGGCCTACATCATTGCTATTCCTGCCAACGAGATCGTGGTGCCAACCGTGGTGATGTTGATCCTGCTCTTACCGGGGATGGCGGATACGAGTCTGGAAGCTGGCCGGATGGTGGAAGTGGGCAACGACCAATTGGCTCAGCTCTTTGCTGCACAGGGATGGAACCTGATGACCTGTGTCTGCTTTCTGACATTCGTGCTGCTGCATAATCCCTGTGGCACGACGATCTGGACCATCTGGAAGGAAACCAACTCCTTGAAGTGGACCACCGTGGCCACCCTCATGCCCGTCGTCATGGGCATTACCGCCTGCATCCTCATTGCAGCAACATGGCGGTTATTGGCGTAACACAGCAGTGATAAAACAAAAGCCGTGTCGCTCCTGCGGCACGGGTTGCCTTGTCCTCATTCAACAAGACAACCCGTGGCCCGGGAGGACCACGGCTTTATATCTTTGTACTGTGTTGATGGTTTGATAAACCGAAACTCACGCGGCGTCGTGATACCGCTGCCCGTCCTGATCTTCGGACTCCTGCTCATCCACGTAACAATCTTCCGTCAGATAAGCATCCGGCAGGTTCCGCGCCTGGGCGTCAGCCTTAACTTTTCGCAACCAGACACTCAAACCCAGCACGAATAGCAGGCCGGTGGCAATGAGAAAAATCGAGGTGTCCACGCCGGGCAGCGCACCGTGACGCAGCAAAAGCCACCACATGCTCCAACCCTTGGCCATGTCCATCGCCGTCTGCCCGCGACCATCCGTGAGATTGGCGTTGGCACGGTGTTCAAGCAGCAACTTGGCCATCGGGATATTGTCCGAACGCACTGCAAGGTGAAGCGGCGTCGAACCGAGTTGATCGCGCTGATTCGGATTGTTGACCTTCTCATCTTCCAGTAAAGCCGTCGCCCGGTCGATGTCCGACTGCAACACCGCCTTGTGCAGCGCAGGTAAATCCTTGGCCTGCACGGTGAACGTGGCAAGCCCGATAATCAGTAACGCAATGCAGGTTATCAACCGATTCACAGCCAATTTCCTTCAAGTCCTTGGACCCATATCGATACTGGATATCGGCCAAGCTCGTCGATTTTGGCCAAAGTATCTGACAGAAAGTCGCGTTGATATCATGTGAGGATCCGTGTTCAAGGCATCAAATGGGAAAAGAGAATCGGGTGGCTGGTCGCTCAATACCGCACCCTTAACTATCATATCTCCATGCCCGACATGCTCATCACCAGTCCGAACAACCCGCGCATCAAGGCTCTCGCCAAGCTGCTCCAATCCCGCCAGCGCAGAAAGTCCGGCATGTTCCTTGTCGAACGTGATCGTGAAATCTCCCGCGCCCTGGCATCAGGATTTGAACTCAAGGAGTTTTACTGGTGCCCGCGACTTTGGCCCGCAGAGTGGTCCCCGCGTGAGGCGTTTGACCTGGGTGATATCCCGGTGATCGAGGTGGCTGACAGCGTGCTTGCCAAGATGACCGTCAGTCAGAATCCGCAGGGTGTTTTAGCGGTGTTTGAACAACGTACTGCCGACGCCGGTCAACTTTTTGCCAACACAGCAGACGGACTCTGGCTGGTGACGGTCGGGATTGAGAAGCCGGGCAATCTCGGCGCCATGGCTAGAACTGCCGAGTCTGCCGGTTGCGCTGGGATGCTGGTCTGCACGCCGGACGGCACATCCGATGCCGACCTGTTTAACCCCAACGCCATCCGCGCCAGTACCGGCGCGGTGTTCAGCCTGCCGATGGCATCGATGAACGAGTCCGACGCAATCGCCATGCTGCGTCAAAACGCCGTTCAGATCATCGCCACGTCCGACCGCGCCCAGACTGCATGGGCTAAGGTGGATTACACGAAAGCAACAGCCATCGTCATCGGCCCGGAGGACACCGGTTTATCGGAAATGTGGTTGCAAGCCGGAGACGGGATATTGCCGGTGAGTATCCCGATGCGCGGGGAGAATTGCGATTCGCTCAACGCGTCGGTTGCAGCAGGGATTCTGCTTTACGAAGCGGTGCGTCAACGACAGTGAACCAAAAGCCGTGACTCTCCTGAGTCACGCCCTTGCCTTGTGACATGTGAAAGACAACCCGTGCCACGGGAGTGACACGGCTTTAACATTGCTCGCTTGATACCGTTTTTTACTGTTTTTCATGTTTCTCATAATCGGTTGCCTTGTTCTTATGTTCATCGGTGTTATCTTGGAGGGGTTCCAACGGATAGCATTTGAGACTGGAGTTTTGCCCGATGTCGATAGAGTCTTTGTTCAAGCAGGTCTACGAGCAGGTTCAAGAGGCGGATGCCTTTGCGTCCGTGAAACTGGAAGGCCAGAACATCATCTGCCAGGCCAAGGCCGCTGATCCTGAAACACAGGCGTTTTACAAGCTCAATGTGGGCGATGCGGATGATCTTCATGTTGGGATTTACACGCTCGACCGCTGGTTGTCCGAGTCCATCGAGGCGGACCTGGTCGAACACAAGGACGACATCGAGGAACTGCTTGCTGACGAGATGTATGAGCTAGGGATCGACGAAGGTCTGGGCGTTTTCCACTTCCGTGATGAAGATTTGCAGTACGTTTTCCGCAGCAAGATTCCGCTGGTCAAGGGCGAGCCGATTGATGATCCTGCATTCGTGGACTACATCGCCAAGGTGCTTTTGTCGTATGAAGCGACATTTAGTCAGCTTGGTGATCTGGTTTATGAAGATGCAATCTAGTAAACTATTTACAACAGCGGATATTTATGGATGAATATCAACTGAGATTTTGATGTGTTTGAACACGGGTTTCGGGGGGGATCCGGGGGATCGGGTTCAACGAGGTCTCAGGGGGCTGGTGGCAAGTTGTTTGGATTCCTGCCGACACTTTGATGCGTCGGGGGCGAGGTGACACATGCGAGTGTTGATGCTGGGTTGGGAATTTCCGCCGCACATCAGCGGGGGACTGGGGACGGCCTGTCTTGGCCTGACAAGAGCCTTGGATCGACTTGATACCGCCGTGACATTTATCCTACCGACGGGCGTGAGTCAGATCACCGAACCGCACGTCAAACTCATTGCCGCCGATGGCATGTCGATTCCGACTGAAGATCAAAAAGACGAATCACCTGCCAGCAAGTCCGCCGCCAAACTCACCGCTGAAACCATTCCCGTTGATGATCCGAATCAATCACCGGTGCGCAACAAGGTCACGCAATGGACGATGACCGAGTCGTCTGCGATGCGTCATATCAGCGTTCGCCCGATCGAGTCACCAATGATCTCACCGTATCAGTCGGTGGGAGGACGGTTGTACGATGTCCCGCCGCATGTGCAGGAGAACATCGAACGCGCCCGTGTCCATCTGGAAGAAAAGTCCGCTGCCGAGAAGATTTTTGAAGCTGCCACGCGGCCGGATCCGTCCGAAGCAACCAGTGACGGTCAGCCTGCCAAACCCAAGGAAAAACCCAAGCCGATCAAGCCGGTGTATCAAGGGGACATTGTCGCCCAGGCCAACAACTATGCCTTGCAGTGTCTGAACGTTGCTCGTGATGAGGACTTTGACGTCATTCACGCTCATGACTGGATGACCTTCCCCGCAGGTTTGGCAATCTCCCGCAAGTTCAAAAAGCCGCTTGTCGTCCACGTGCACTCCACGGAGTTTGACCGTAGCGGTGAGCATGTGAATCAGCCGGTGTATGACATCGAGCGTGAAGGCATGCATGGTGCCGACGCCGTGTTTGTTGTCAGTTATCTGACACGGTCGATCATCCAGGAACGCTATGGCGTGGACCCTGACAAAATCCACGTGATCTACAACGGCATCGAGTCTGGCAACAGCGAATACCAGTCGCCCATCCCCTTGATCCGTAAGGGTGAAAAAGTCGTCCTGTTCATGGGGCGGATCACTATGCAAAAGGGGCCGGAGTATTTCATCCATGCCGCCAAACGCGTGCTGGAAAAAATCCGCAACGTCACCTTCGTCATGGCAGGCAGCGGTGATCAAACCGAAGCCATGATGGACCTGGCGCAAAAAGAAGGCATCTCAGACAAGCTGATTTTCACCGGCTTTTTGCGTGGTAAGGAAGTCGATCGCGTCTTCCGTATGGCAGACGTTTTTGTCATGCCCTCGGTCTCTGAGCCGTTTGGTATCGCACCGCTGGAAGCCATCAGTCATGACGTGCCGGTGATCATCTCCAAGACCTCGGGCGTCTCCGAAGTGCTGCATCATGCGTTGAAGGTGGACTTCTGGGATGTCGATGCGATGGCCAACAAGATCATCGCGGTTCTCAAGCATGATGCGCTCTCTCATACGCTGCGTGTTCATGCCGACGTGGAACTGCGTCGCCTGACATGGGACGAGTCAGCCCAGAAATGTATGGTGGTCTACGACGAACTGATCGCCAACGCGCGCTTGGCCAAGTATCCCAGGTGATTCAACTTTCACGTCCAACGCTAACCGCTTGCGGTTTTGCGTTCCATGGATTGACCGGATTCCATTTTGCTTTTTGAATCTCATCAAACGCGCTAAACCGCAAGCGGTTTTGATTCGGACGAAATTCGATATCTGATACCAACCCCCGTACACTAGCTTCATGAGTCTTTGGTATCCCTATGCACAAATGAAAACCATGTCACCGCCTTTGGAGGTCGCTTCGGCGTCCGGCGCGGTGTTGAAATTGGCCGATGGTCGAGAACTGATTGATGCGATCAGCAGTTGGTGGTGCGTCATTCATGGGTATAACCACCCGGTGATCAATGCTGCGATTACCGAGCAGATGTCGCAGATGAGTCACGTCATGCTCGGTGGTCTGACGCATGAGCCAGCCCGGAAGCTCGCGGACAAACTCGTGGCCATTTCACCCGAGGGACTTAACCATGTGTTCTTTGGTGACAGTGGGAGTGTCGGCGTGGAGATCGCTTTGAAGATGGCGATCCAGTATCACAAGAATCAGGACACCCCCGGCAGTCATGCCAAGACGCAGATCATTGCCTTGAAAAAAGCGTACCACGGTGACACCATCGGCGCGATGTCCGTCTGTGATCCGGTGGAGGGGATGCATTCGCTGTTCTCCGGCTTACTGCCTCAGCAGATTTTCGTACCATCACCGATAGGTGGATTTGATTCCACCGCAGAGGACACACAAGATAATCTCATGCTGCTCGCTGACACGTTAAATAAGTGTGCCAGAACCACTGCAGCTTTCATTGTCGAGCCGTTGATGCAGGCAGCGGGGGGATTCAATTTCTATTCGCCGGACTATCTGCGCGAAGCGCGAAAGCTTTGTGATGCACACAATGTCTTGATGATCTTTGACGAAGTGGCGACCGGCTTCGGGCGCACCGGCTCACTCTTTGCAGCTGACCAAACCGGCATCACCCCCGACATCATGGTGCTGGGCAAAGGACTCACCGCCGGTTATTCGGGACATTCGGCAACGCTGGCAACCGATCGTGTGTACGAAGCTTTTCTCAGCGATGATCCTGCCAAAAGTTTTATGCACGGGCCGACCTTCATGGGCAATCCCATGGCATGTAAAATCGCATTGACCAGCATCGAGCTTTTCGAAGCTGAAAACCGCTTGGCACGCATTGGGCAAATCGAAGCCATTCTCAAAAAACGCATCCGTTCCATCACCGGTCAAGCTGTCAAAGACACGCGCGTTCTGGGCGCTACAGGCGTTGTCGAAGCCAAAGACAAGGCCTCGCTCAAGGGCATTCAGGACTTTGCAGCAGAACGCGGTGTCTGGCTTCGCCCGTTTGAGACCTATGCCTACACCATGCCCCCATACGTCATCTCCGACGAACAACTGCACAAAGTCTGTGATGTGCTCGAAGTCTGGTTCGCTTGAGTCATTTTGAGCCACAGATACACACAGATTATGACAATGAATTTGGGATGCATTGAATTAAAGCCGTGGTCCTCAAGGGCCACGGGTTGTCATGATGAATGAGGATAAGGCAACCCGTGCCGCAGGAGCGACACGGCTTTGGTGATGATTTTTTGTGTAACAGTGACAATATTTTTTTTCAAAACCTCGGAACCTCCCGCCAACTCGTGTGTCTAATCCAATAGTCCCGCTTAGGACACATTGACCCACAAACCATTCGTACTCAAAAACAAGGAGTTCGGCCATGCGATCCACATTGATCTGCACACTACTGTCTGTTTGTCTGTTCACCGTCCCCAGCTTTGCGGAAGTCGTCGTGGTTGATCCCGGCGATAAGGTGGTCATCATCAAGCCATCCCCCAAGCCCCCCAAGGTGATCACACAGAATCGCATCCAGATTGCGCTTTTGCTCGATACCTCCAATAGCATGGACGGCTTGATCAATCAGGCCAAGGCACAACTCTGGAATATCGTCAATGAACTCTCTGCTGCTCGTTGTGGTGGTGTTCAACCGCTACTTCAAGTGGCGCTTTACGAGTATGGCAACTCCCGGCTCTCACAGGGCGAAGGCTATATTCGCCAGGTACTCCCGTTCACGACCGATCTGGATAAACTCTCTGAAAAACTCTTTGAACTCACCACCAACGGTGGCAGTGAATATTGTGGCATGGTGATCCAGGATGCGCTCAACGGCCTTGAATGGTCCAGCAGTGAAGCTGATCTCAAAACCATTTACATCGCGGGCAACGAACCTTTCACCCAAGGCCCCGTCGATTACCGTGAAGCTTCCAAACTGTCGATGGCAAAGAACATTCTCGTCAACCCCATCTTCTGCGGCCCGCGACAAACCGGTGTTGCAACCAATTGGCAAGATGGTGCGACCCTCACCGGCGGCTGCTACCTGAGTATCGATCAGAACCGTCAGATGGTCTACGTTAAAGCCCCACAGGATGACCAGATCGCCAAACTCAATCAGGAACTCAATAGCACGTACATCGTTTATGGCGGACGCAAAGCGGTGGCAAGCCGTGAACGTCAATCGGCCCAGGACGCCAATGCCATGGCACTTGCCCCGCAGGTTGCCACCCAACGTACACTGACCAAATCTTCGAGAAATTACAACAACTCAACATGGGACCTTGTTGATGCCTACAAGCAGAAGGAAGTTGATCTGGATGAGTTGAAGAAGAAGGACCAACTGCCTGCCGGTTTTGCGGATAAGCCCGTGGAAGAAATCGAAGCGGAGGTCAAAAAGCAATCTGAAAAACGCACGGAAATCCAAAACCGCATCCAGGAGTTGGGTAAGGAACGCACCAAGTGGTTGGCCGATCAGGCAAGCAAAGGCGAGAAGACCGAAGACACCCTCGAAGCTGCCATCCTCAAGAGTATCCGTCAGCAGGCGATGGATAAGAAATACACGTTTGCCGAGTGATGATTGAGCCGCATCACTTGGGATGTGTGACGCACACAAACACCCAATGCATTGACAAACACCGCACGTACTCGGGGGAGGCGTGCGGTGTTTTGTTTATGCGAAGTTGGCAAAAACCGCGACCTGAATAATGACATAGATGCCACAGATCAGACTCGTCAGCAAGCCAAGTCCGCTGAGGATCATGCCCAGGAGATAGGTCTTTTCGTATCGACAGAGGAAACACTGGCAATGCATCAGTAGGGCAATCCCAAGGATCACAATACCCAGCGCAACCGCACAGGTGCCTTTGAGTATCAGGCCACCACCTACGCCATGCGAATCGGGTATCCAGGCTTCTCCTCGGATGATGTAAACCAAGCCCCAAGTCATCGCAGCGATTGGAATGATAAACCCCAGACAGATCAAATTCCGCATCGCATGGATCGGTTCTTCAAAGACACAATCGCCAGTATCGTCATTGAAATGTGATGGCCCGGGTCCAAACATGCGTTTCTCCGTGGGAACGTATATCCATTGTAATACGAAAGCCTATTCTCACTGTTGGGAAACATGTCTTGCTGATTACTGTGTTTGCGAAATCTCCTCACACAACCCAAACCCTACGCACACACAAACCACACTGCAACCTTATCAAGTCCCAATCTGCCGCTAACGATTTACTGCCACAACACTGTGAAAATGCTCACATTGTTAAGACGCGTCCGAATAACCGGTGCAACCAGGGACGGCCGGAGACGGGAGGCGTTTGTGAAAAGTTGTGAGTCATCTCCCGCTGCCACGGAGGGCAAACACAGTGAATCAGACCATGAATTCAGACACCTCGGCTGCTGGTATGCCGTTTACATCACGCGTGGATTTACATGTCCATTCCAAGCACTCCGACCGACCCAGCGAATGGTTGCTGCGACGCATTGGTTCGCCCGAGTGCTTCGTTGAGCCGATGCACGTTTACAACACTGCGGTCGCTCGCGGGCTGAGTTTTATCACCATCTCCGATCACAACAAGATCGACGGTGCACTGGAAATCGCCCATCTGCCCAACACGTTTATCTCAAACGAAGTGACGACCTACTTCCCGGAAAACGGCGCGAAGATGCACATTCTTGTCTGCGGCATCACCGAAGCGCAGTTCCGTGATATTCAGCTGAATCGTGAAAACATCTACGAGTTTCGCGACTACTGCATCCAAAACAACATCGTCTACTCCGTGGCACATCCGCTGTTCCTGGTCAACGAAAAACTCACCACCGATCAGTTCGAAAAACTGCTGGTCATGTTCAATCGATTTGAACTGATCAACGGCACACGTGATCCACGTGCATCGAAAATGGTCGAAGCCATCATGACCTCACTGACCCCCGAGATGATCGACCGCCTTGCAGACAAACATGGCATTGAGCCGGTCGGCCCCAACCCGCATCGCAAAATGCTCACCGGTGGCAGTGATGACCACTCCGGACTCTACGTCGGTTCGGGACACACCGTCACCCCGCAGGCTACGAGCGTCGATGAGTTCCTCGAATACATGCGTCGCGGTGAACATCAGCCCGGTGGTCGCAGTGGTAACTCCATTCACCTGGCTCACTGTTTCTACAGCATCGCCTACGACTACTACAAAAACCGACTGGCAGGTAAGGACGGCCAGGGCTCACTGCTCGGTGAAATGCTCAAGCGACTACTTGAACCGACCCCCAAGATGACCAAGACCCAAAAGCTCAAGGGCTATGTCGGCGGGTGGATATGGCGTAAGAAGATGAAGGAACTTTCATCAACCGAACGCATGCTCGTCTCCGAATTCACGTCGCTGTTTGGTCATGACCGTAATCACCCGCAGCAACACGAAGCAGCCAACGCGTTTGAGACTTCATGCAGAATCGCTCAGCAACTGGGTTACACCTTCATCAAGCAATTGGTCAAACGTGTTCAGAAGGGCGACTTCCTTGAATCGCTGCAGACCGTTGCAGCATTGGGGCCGGTGACCGCAGCGATCAGCCCGTATCTTGCAGCCTTCAAAACACAGCATAAAGATGAGAAGTTCATCAAAGTCATCGCTAACCATTTCGAAGCCACACGCCCATTGCTTAAGCGTTCGGATCGCAAAGCCTGGGTTACCGATACGTTTGATGATGTCAACGGCGTGACGCGGACGATTCAAACCCTCTGTAAAACCGCAGCGGATCAGGACCGCAGTTTGACCGTGCTCAGTTGTGTGCCTGAGAAACCGGATGTGGATTTCCCGGTCAAGAATTTCAAACCGGTCGGCCAATTCAAAGTCCCCGAGTACGATCAGCAGCAGGTCTCCTTTCCGCCGTTCCTGGAAATCATTGAGTATATCGAACGCAAACAGTTTGATGAGTTGATCATCTCCACACCTGGTCCCATGGGGTTGGTTGCGATGATGGCTGCCAAGATGATGCACCTTAAAACTGTGGGCATTTATCACACCGACTTCCCGAATTATGTCAAATGTCTGACGGATGATGAAGCCCTCGAAGCAGCGACATGGAAGTACATGAGCTGGTTCTACGAGCAATGCGATGTGATCCTTGCACCCAGTGATTTTTACCGTCGCTATCTCATTGAGCATGGCTTTGACCCGTACAAGATTCGCGTGATGCATCGGGGCGTGGATACGCAACGTTTCAGTCCGGAAAATCGTGAAGAAGATTTCTGGGAGAAATTCGGCGGACGTCAGGCATTTACCTTCACCTATGTCGGCCGCGTCTCCACGGAGAAGAATGTGGACCTGCTTGCTGATGCCTTCATGCACTTGCTTGATCGTGATGCGTCGTTGCAACTCGCCATCGTCGGTGATGGTCCGCTGTATGCCAAGCTGACCAAGAAACTCAAGAAGACGTCGCAGGTGATCTTTACCGGATTCATCAAAGGTAAGAAACTGGCCAAGGCCTACGCCTCAAGTGACGTCTTCGTCTTCCCATCCACCACGGATACCTTTGGCAATGTGGTGCTTGAAGCTCATGCCTCCGGTGTGCCTGCGATCGTCTCGGATCGTGGTGGGCCACAGGAAATCGTCAGCCATAACCAATCCGGTTTGATCGTCGATCTCTCGGATCAATCGCGTAACGCCATTGCTTTGGCTGAAGCGATGTGGGTGTTGGCAACCGACAGCCAGAAACGCGAAGATCTCAAAGCCCGTGCGTTGCAAACCGCATCGGAAAGCTCATGGGAAAGCGTGCTCGACACCTTGTGGGATGCCAACGAACCGACTGCGTCTGTCGCTGCTGCAACCGAGCCCAAGGTTGTGATCCCCAATCAAGATCAGAATCAAGAATCTGTCCCTGCATAACGTTTTTAACCATAGAGACACAGAGGACGCAGAGATGCAACAGGATGCAATCGTTGCCTGTCTTACCTCTGCGAACTCTGCGACTCTGCGGTTTAACCAGCAAACTTTGTCACAGGAAAACCCGCATGCGTATTGCTCTCGTGACGGATGCCTGGCATCCACAGGTCAATGGTGTGGTTCGAACTTGGGACACGGTGACGCGGAAGTTGCGTCAACTTGGTCATGATGTTCTCGTGATTCATCCCAAGCTTTTCCGCACGGTGCCTTGCCCCGGATACCCGGCGATTCGTCTTGCGATTCGCCCCAGGAAATACACGATCCAGCTCCTGCGCGAGTTTGAGCCCCAGTGTATTCACATTGCCACCGAAGGTCCGGTGGGATTGGTTGCACGCAAGTATTGTCAGAAGTCGGGGCTGAAATTCACCACCAGTTACCACACGCATTTCCCGCATTACCTGCGTGTGTATTACGGCATTCCCGAGTCGATCACCTTCAAGTTCATGCGTTGGTTTCACAATGGTTCGCAGGCCACATTGGTGCCTACCGAGTCGGTGAAAGGTGAACTTGAGGAGCGACGTTTCAAGCATGTACATGTCTGGAAGCGGGGGGTGGATCGACAGTTGTTTTTCCCGCCGGAGGATGGCAATCGTGATTTGATCGACCTGCCACGCCCGATTTATTTGAACACCGGCCGGGTCTCGCATGAAAAGAATCTCAGGGAGTTTGCTGCCATGAAAGTGGCTGGCAGCAAGGTCATTGTTGGTGATGGTCCTGCATTAGCCAAACTCCGCAGGAAGTTCCCGGACGTGCATTACACCGGCTACCTGGTCGATGAAGACATGCGCCGGTATCTGCAGGCTGCTGACGTCTTCGTCTTCCCGTCGTATTCCGACACGTTTGGCAATGTGATGATGGAAGCCCTGGCCTGCGGGACACCCGTTGCAGCGCACAAAGTCACCGGCCCGGTGGATGTCATGGACGAAGAATTGCTCGAAGGCAAAGTCGTCGGAGCCATGGGGCCGGACCTGCATGAAGCGGCTCAGCAGGCGATGGGACTGGATCGACAGACCTGTCGTGACTACACCGAAAAATGGTGTTGGAACAATGCCACGCAGGTGTTACTCAGTCACCTGGTCGATGCGAAGTAGGCTGATGTCTTCGAGTTCGATGACATTGTCAATCGCACCGAGAACAAAGTCGAGTCTTGCTTCGGGCTCGTCTTTTTCAACGGTCCAGATATGCGTGAAGGTTTCCCAGTCATCAGGCATGGTGGTTTGGCCGTAGTGATTTTCTTCGGTGACCAGACTTTGGAAAGGTTCATTTTTCTGCCCCAACCAGACACTGAAATCAAAGGGTGTCTTGGCTTTGGCGGAGAATGAAATTTCGTAGACATCACCTTTTTTCACAGCAAAGGGTTCGTACTTGAACTCAGCATGCCAGTTGGCGCCGGATGTGCCTGTGATGGTGAGCCTCAGCGTGTCATCTGCAACTTGCGTTTGCATGTCGACACCTTCGTGTGTCTGCAGACCCCAATTGGAATCAGGTTGGCCGAGGGTGTGAAATGTGGGGTCATCAATAATCTGTAACATGCATAACTCCGTCGGTGCGGTTGATTGTCATTCAGCTTACCGTAAAGCGCTATAAAACGATGCAAAAATTTGAGCCAATCTTCAATTAACACTGAATCAATGCGAAGTATCCGCCGTCCTGGTAGGTTCCGCCTTCTCCCTTGGGCAGTGTCAAATGTTCAGAGACGATCTTGCCTTCGGCTTTCTCGCAGATGAGTTGGGTGATCTGCTGGTTTTCCATCTCGCAGATGCTGCAGGTGCTGTACAGGATGTACCCGCCGAGCACGATGCGGTCGATGGCTTCGAGTGCGATCTGTTTCTGGAGATTCACCAGTTCACGACGATTGGGTCGGTTAAAGCGGTACCGTGCTTCAGGACGACGGGCGAGCACGCCTGTGTTGGAGCAGGGCACGTCCAGAAGGATCAAATCCGCATCACGGGGCAGGACGCTTTTCTTTTTGGGGATCAGGTTCTCGTAACCTTCACTGACAGTTTTGAGTGCTGCAAAGCGCGGCCCATCGGGGTCGGTGGCATAGACCTTAGCGTCCGGATGCAGCGTTGCAAGCTGGACACTCTTGGTGCCTTTGCCTGCACAGTAGTCGATGATGGATTGGAGTTTGAGTTCTGCGGTCGCTGCAATGGGTTTGCTGGCGGTGGGGTCCTGCACACGTGCGTCGGCATGGGTGTTGAGGAACGTGGTAAGCTCCCCGTAATTGCCTTGCCAGAGATAATAGTGACCGTCTGCGGTGTGTTTGGTGACCGGGATCGTTGCTTCGTCCAGCGCAGTCGTGCTGCTGATGATGGTGGGGGGCACTGTCAGGTCATGCAGGGCAATCTCCACAGCAGCGTCTTTGCCAAGTTCGCTAGCCCAGTGTTCAAGCAGTGATGCTGGATGCGACGTGACAATGCTCCAATAGCCCGTCCAATCCCGATTGGGATCAGGCAGCAGCGGAATATTAAACGTCACCGTCCCCTGATCCACCGGCAACTTGTCACGACAGACCTGCCACTTCTCGTCCGACGAGCGACCGGCAATCATCTTGGAGATGTTACGCAGAACCGCGTTGACCATCCCCTTGGCTTCAGGGCGAACCATCTGGGCAGCAAGGTTCACCATACTGCTGACGACAGCAAAGTCGGGCAGGCGTTCGAAAAACAGAAGCTGGGCAGCACCGGTGAGTAAAATGCCCTGCATTTTGGGTTCGAGTTTGATCAACGGCTTTTTCAGATGACGGTTGAGGATGTACTCCAGTGTCAACCAACGCTGCAAAACCGTCCGCTGAATCGCGGTGGCAAGCTGGCGTTCACGTGGATCATCCAACTGTGAAACGTCGGCAAACTGCGGCAAAAGATTGGGGAAACTCTCGGCGGAGATGGCAATACTGTTGGCAGCCCACTGACGGGCATCGAGTCTGATTTCGAATTTCGGATTTCGGATTTCGGATTGATCCAAGGCATTCTGCCAATCTACTGAAATACGGCGATCTCAGTTAATGTGCTACGTGTTCAATTTCGGACAGACGGGAGATTGTAGCAGAAGATCATCTCTGGCGTGAGAGATTTAATAGATGTGATCAAAATCAGGAGATAGCAACCGCGCTAAACCGCAAGCGGTTTGAAACCATTCGAAAATTGAATTTGAAAATTTAACCGTGGCTCGATTGATTGGGCGTCGGATGTGACGATAGCGCTTTACAGACTTCATCGAGCATCTGATCGACTTTGAAGGGTTTGAACAACACGGCGGACAAACCTTCCTGAGAGGCACGGACGACTGAGTGATGCGGGTCATAGCCAAAGCCTGTCATCAGGATCACCGGCATGTCTTTGTCCTTGCGCTGAGCGGAGGCAAAGATTTCATAGCCATTGCGATGGGGCATGCGGATGTCCGAGAGAACCAGATCAAACTTGTTGCGTTCCAGTTCGGTGACGGCTTCGAAGCCATCCTTGCAGACCGTGCAGTGACAGCCTTGCTTGGTGAGGATGTCGCCGATGGTGGTGCGGATGTTCACTTCGTCATCAGCGATGAGAATGCGTTTGCCGGTGAGGATTGGGTCATGTACCTCACTGGAGATGTCACCGGTACCCAGCACGGTCTTGGTGCCTTGAGCGACATCGCGCACGGCGACACGGACGAACTCGACATCTTCGATGATCTTTTTGAGTCGCGTGCGCATGTTGTCATCGCCGATGTATTCGTCGATGAGCATCTTGGCTTCTGTGACAATGTCGTTAAGCGGCTTTGCCATCTCCTGCACAACGGAGTCTGCGATTTGACCTGATGTATTGCAGCGTTCGACAACCAGGAGGTTGAGCGTGTTCAATGCCATGGCAATGTACTGGCCGAAGATCTCAGCAAACTGACGATCATCTTCCTCAAAGGCGCCGACGTTGTCGGATTCGACATTGAAGACGCCAATGATCTTGTCATGCAGACGCAGCGGAACAGTCAGTGAACTCTTGCAGTGCTTGATGCCCAGGATGTAACGCGGGTCTTTTTCGGTGTCATGACAGATGTAGCTGCGTCCGGTGGCTGCGACATAGCCGGAGATACCGTTGCCTTCGGGTTGGGCGTAGAGATCAATCTCCAATGCTTCAGGCGGAAGACCTTCAGCGATGACGATGTCGAGTTTCTTATCCCGTTCATCGACCACGCGAATGTTAAAGTGGTCAAAGGTCAGCAATTCCTTGGAAGTCTTGATGATCTTGTCCCGCAGTAAACCCAGACGCTCCGTTGGTGTGAGTTTGGCGATGCGATCGGATTCTAGCTTAGCCAGTTCACGACCGGCTTGATCAATGGCATTGATCTTCTGTTCCATACGCTTGGAGCGCGTGGCATCCCAGACAACCGCGACAACCTGCGTGATCGGCTGATCCTTCTGGATCACCGGCGAGGCGATGAGTTCAAAGAACTGATCCTGGCCGACGGGGAATGAGAATTTCTTGGACGGGGCGGTGTGGTGTTCGTAATCGTTGTTACCCAGCGTGTTGAATATCTCAACGGCACGGGAACAGATTTGAAGTACCTGTTCCATCGCAGCAGGAGGATAGGCCTGCATCCGCTTGTTGGACCAGGCACACTGACCGGTCTGATTGACGACGAGTACGCCTTCACCAATGGTGTTTAAAACCAGGTTCGCCTGATCGGTGACAAGGTTGCGTTCGATGGCGGTGAAGTCATTGCAGTTGGCAAGGACCATGTCGAACTGACCACTTTGAAGCAAGGCCATGACATCTTCGCCGGACTCGGAGACCTGGAAACAGTCGCTGTCGAGCGAAGCTGGCAGGGAGTTCAAGGCGAGGATGTGTCGTTTGTTTGTGTTACTCATATTGCTATTTTCGGTCAGACGACGAAATGAACATTGTACTTGGCGAGGCAAGATCGGGTCAATCATTTAACCCAGGGTACTTGCCAGACTCTTTACCTGTTCTCTCATATGGTCATCTACCTGGGTAAACTTCTGTGAAGTCCTTCATATTCCATTTCAAGTCGCCAATTTTCATGGACATGGCATCAGTCCTTATCCATTGCATCGGTCATCGGACAGGTGCAATTCAATCCAATTGGCAGTCGCTACATCGAGCATCGACACCTGATTGTTATCGGTCATGATTGGTCGATTGCTCTACCAAATTCCCTGTTAAAAGTCCTGTGGATTATCACCACAAGATTCGGTTCCCCTGGAATAGTGTTCGTATGTGAGTTCGGTCGTTTGGACGACTCACTGGCTAGATTTTGATGTCATGCTAAAACTGTCGGGTGAGAACGGCCTGGGCCATTTCATGGAGCAGCTTTCGTGCCGGTGACTCGGGAAGGACCAGCAGGGCTTGCTGTGCTTGCATGATCAACTCGGCAGCACGCAGGGACGCAAATTGGACGGAGCCGAAGTCGGTGAGCAGTTTCTGGATCTGGTTGCCGATGGCATCGTCGTTGTCGTTGGCCTGTTGTTTGAGCATCTCAATAAAGGCCATGCATTGGGTGGCAGGTGCATGGGTGCGATAGTGGATCAGTGGCAAGGTCAATTTGCCTTTGGTCAAATCGCGACCGGTTGATTTGCCGACGGTGTTTTCATCGCCGGTCAGATCGAGAATGTCATCAATGATCTGGAAGGCAACGCCCAGGTTTCGACCATATTGATCCAGCGCCTGTTGGACATCATCGCCTTGATCGTTGAGTTGGGCTGCGAGTTTACAGCATGTGCCACAGAGACTGGCGGTCTTGCGGTCGATGATTTGAAAGTAGACGTCTTCGTCCAGTTCCCAGTTTTCCCGGTTGGCCAATTGGAGCAGTTCACCTTCGCAGACCACGTTGGTGGTGTTGGCGACGGTTCGGGCGATGGTCTGGTCATCAATACTCGAACAGAGGTGATAGGCATGGCTGATCATGTAGTCACCGAGCATGACCGCGGTCTCGTTGCCACGCAGGGAGTTGACCGTCGCACCACCACGGCGGACGTCGGCTTCATCGAGAATGTCATCGTGGACCAGGGTTGCCATATGCACCATCTCCACCACGGTGGCGAGGATGCGGTGAGCCTGGGTGAGCGTGGCGCCATCACGGCTTGAAGCCATGCCCGCCACGAGGACAAGTAGCGGCCTTAAGCGCTTACCCCGGTAACGTTCGACGTGTGCAACGAGCCGGTTGACACACGCCAGGGGGCTATGCAACTCCTGGACGAAGAGTGATTCCACGCGGCTAAGTTCGTCAGTTAACTGCTGACGGACGGCCTGGTCGACTGGTGCAACTAACAGCATCAAAGGCTTTCCATGTCAGGGTCAAGTTCGACTCCCATGGGCGGGATGGAAGCAGGGCATTGCCAAACAGAACAATGTCCATCCGTATTGTAATGGGTTTGGCGTGAAATTGCTTGTCGGTTGCAACTTTGTCAAGCGGTTTTTCTCAACCGGGCATTGCCCCAACTACGGGGGTGATCTAAAGATATATCGCTCGTTTAGTGTAGCTTAGCCAAGATCGGCATCAGGTGTGTTGACAGCTTCATTGCATTATCGGACTTTTTCCCGCTGGTGTGTAACATGGAAATGACATTTCACGACAAGCTAGTCGCGTGTTGCTAAAGGCTGATCTGATCTTGACCGAATATCGAAATGATAGTTTGGGCTAGACTTGAAGTCTCGCAGCGGTTATAAGATTATCAGTCGTTAGGCTGAACATCGTTTGACTTAAAGCGAAATATGGCGTAACGTCCTATGGACAAAGCCTCATCAGGAGGGGCTCATGTCACGATCAGGCTTATTCAGAGCACGGAATATCGATGTCTGACAGTTCAAAAGCTAATCAGGATTCCATCGTCGGACGTCTGGTGGTTGAGCAGGGATTGTGTGCTCCCGAGGACGTCGACAAGTGCCTTAAGCTCCGTCGTGAGCAAAGTGCCAAGAGTGATCCGAACCAACGAAGCCTGGCCAGCATGCTGTTGACCAAGGGCTTTGTCACCAAGAAACAGCTTGAACGCCTGCGCCCCAAGATTGAAGAATCCAAGACCTCTCAGCAGATTCCCGGTTACCAGATCATCGAACGTCTCGGTGCCGGTGCGATGGCAACGGTGTACAAAGCCCGCCAGCTGTCACTGGATCGCCTGGTTGCCATCAAGATTCTGCCCCAGAAATTCACCAATAATCCGCAGTTCGTCGAACGCTTCTATCAGGAAGGTAAGGCTGCTGCCAAGCTCAATCATCCGCACATCGTTCAGGCCATCGACGTCGGTCAGGCTGGTGAGTACCACTACTTCGTCATGGAGTACGTCAAGGGGCACACCGTCTACGATGACATCGTCAAGATGGGCAAGTATCCCGAAGACAAAGCCCTGCGCATTGTCATTGAGACTTCCAAAGCCCTCGAACACGCTCACCAGGCAGGCTTCATTCATCGTGATGTCAAGCCCAAGAACATCATGATCCACGAGGAAGGCATGACCAAACTCGCGGACATGGGTCTGGCTCGCGCGGTCTCGGATCGTGAAGCCGCTGAAGCCGAGCAGGGCAAAGCCTTCGGCACACCGTACTACATCTCGCCCGAGCAAATCCGTGGCAAGATGGATATCGACTTCCGTGCTGACATCTACTCGCTGGGTTGCACCTTCTATCACATGGTCACCGGTCGCGTCCCATTTGACGGCCCCAACCCCTCAGCCGTGATGCACAAGCACCTCAAGGAAGAAGTCATCCCGCCGGATCACCTCAATCCTTCCCTCACGGCTGGCATCGGTGAGATCATCGAAGTCTGCATGGCCAAGGATCGTGATCACCGCTACAACTCCACCAGTGACCTGCTTCAGGATCTTGAAGCCCTTGCCAAGGGTGACCCGCCACTGCAGGCACGCCGCAAATTCGACCTGGCATCGCTGGCATCACTCGAAGACGCCAGTGTCGATGAACACGGCACCGCCATCGTCAACACCGTCGAACTCGATGAAGACGCTCCACCCATGACACAGCAGCCCATGTTCTGGGCCATGGTCGGCGGCTGGGCGGTCTCCGTCGTCCTGCTGATTCTGCTCATCCTGCTCAAGGGTGGTTGATCTCACAGTCTTTTCATTTTGAGTTTCTCGCTCGACCCATAGCTGCGACATTGAATGTCGCTGAAACGGCGAAGTAGTTTGCCATTGCTGTATCTCACGCGACTGTTTTCCCATCTCTGCAGCGCCTGTCCCAGACTTGTTCATCATCGCGAACTTATTTGTGTTAGGATTGACCTGACACTTTCAATCCAATCCGGAGAAACGTGACATGAGCGCATCCATGCAATCCATTATCGATGCAGGCACCACGCTGTGGCTTGACTCCATCGATCCTGACCTCGTTGTAACCTGTGCAGATCAGGGCATCACCGGCGCGACGAGTAACCCGCTGATCGTTGCGGACCTTATCAAGTCCGGCCGATTTGATGACCTGCTTGCTGCCTTCATGAAACAGAAAATGTCCGACGAAGAAGTTGCCTGGGCGACCACCAATCAACTCGTCACCGATGCACAGGAAGTCTTCGAACCCTTCTGGCAAGCTTCAAAGGGCAATGACGGATACGTGAGCTTTGAACTCGATCCGGTCCTCGAAGATGCCAAACTCGGTCCGTCACATGACGAGCGTGTCGCAGCGTATCTCAAACTCGGGCAGAAGTGGGGCAAGGATCGCAAAAACCGTATGGTCAAAGTCCCCGCCACTGCTGCAGGACTTGATGCACTTGAAGACCTCGCTGCCATGGGGCTCAACCTCAACGTCACCTTGATCTTCACCGAACGTCAGTACATCGCTGCCCGTGATGCGATCTGGCGTGGTGCACAAAAACGTGAATCGCTCGGCAGCTTCAAGAGTGTCTACAGCATTTTCGTTTCGCGTGTGGATGTCTACACGCAGGAGCATCACCCCGATTTAAGTAATGCCGCCCAGGGCATGGTTGGTTTGGTCAACGCCAAGCGCATCTGGAAAATGAATCAGGCTTTCTGGGAATCGAAGAATCTGCCTTTGAAACAGCAGATGATCTTCGCTTCGACAGCCGTGAAAAAAGACGATCAACCCGCGGACTTTTACATCGGTGCGCTCGTTGGTTCGGACATCCAAACCAATCCACCCTCATTGAACAAAGCCATCAACGACATGGGCAAGACCTACTCCAAGACCATCGCTGATTTGCCTGAAGAAAACGTGTTGGATGAGATCGACCAACTCGTCGACATGGAAAAACTCGAAGAAATCCTGATGCGCGAAGGTTTGGCCAAGTTTGCAGATCCTCAAAAAGCATTGCTCAAACTCATTGCTTCCAAGCGTGATGAAATCACAGGATGACACCTGATTCATGTCATTGGCACTACAGCTATTGCTTGGTCGTTCACAGCAATTCGACATTGGTTGATACTGAAGATTGGCAGTCATTTTTTGATTCATCGTATACACTGGTTAAGCGTGTTGCGCTGTTGACTCAAACACAGGTGTCTTGAAAGGAAACATATGGGGCCATTCATTGGTATTGCATTTTTTGCGGTCTTTATTGGTATTTTTGTGGTTGCGATTGTCGCTGGATTGCGCATTGAGAAGAAGCGTCGTGAAGCACTCCAGGCCTTTGCTTCGCAGATGGGTTTGACCTATGCCGAAAAACTCAACGCGCTTGGCGAGATGCCTTGTCATGAAGCTGGCGTGTTCCAGAAAGGACGATCCAAGAAAGCCAAAAATTACATGACCGGCAAGGTCGCGGATGTCGATTTGATCCTCACCGACTATCAATACACCACCGGCAGTGGCAAGAACTCAACGACGCACAACCTGACCGTGGCTGCCTATTGCATTCCAGGATTGGACCTGCCGGACTTTGCACTGGAGAGTGAAAATTTCCTGACGCGTTTCGCTGAGAAGTTCGGCATGCAGGATATCGATTTTGAATCCCATCCCCAGTTTTCCAAAACCTACCGCCTGTCGGGCAAAGATGAAAACGCCATCCGCCAACTCTTCACGCCAGCGTTACTCACCAGCATTGAAAATGGACTGATCCCCAAGGAAGTGCGTGTCCAGGCCGGAGCCGGTTGGCTGATCATTTACAGCTACCCCAAACGCATCAAGACCGAAAATATGCAGAACTTTCTCAATGACACCTTCGATCTGGCCAACAAGCTGACGGTTGAAGCGATGTCGTGATCCGCGGTCATGGGGTGTTGATTACCGCCTTTTCTTTTTTATAAGTTTGTTTTTATGAGTGTTTTACGGCGCATGTCGTCGCTCTGTCTGATGCGCCCGTCGCGCTGTCATCTGCCATGACGGTGAAGTTTTTTCTTGCCGACGGATTGACTTGTATAGCAACAACGCTATAGTCAATTACAAATTTGCTATAACACGAGATTTGGCATGAGCAGCACGGTTACACCCAACAAATGTCACTCCATCACCCGACTTCTTGCGACAAGAATCGATCAGGGGATGTACCTCAACGGCCCGATTCCCGGCGAGCGCGCTTTGGCGACCGAGTTGGGGGTCAGCTACCTGACCGTCCGTCGTGCGACCAAGCAGCTTGTTGATGATGGCGTCCTTAGTCGCATGTCCAACGGACGCCTGCAGCCGAGTCACAAGACCAGTAAGACCCGCCGTGGCCCGCAGATTGGGTTGCTTGTGGACACGTTCCCGGTCAATGCCATGCGTGAGTGGTTTACCGATCTGGACCAACTGGTCGGTGAACACGATGGCACATTGCATTTGATCAGTTACAACGACAAGGACGACCCGCGCGTGTTCGAAGCGTTGGATCAGGAACTCGACGGTCTGTTCATCATTTACCGCTATGAACTTTCACCGCTCTTGCGAGATCGGTTGGTGCGCCATGCTCATCGACTTGTTTCACTTTGGTTTGATATGACCTCGCTGGGGATCCCGAGTATTGAGAATGCGCCTGCACGCTACGTCAGCCGTGCCGTTGAGTATCTCAAGGAGCTTGGGCATCAGCGGGTGGACTTCTTGTGTGCGTCTGATCGTGATGCGGTTTTACGAGACCGGATTCATTACTGGCAGCAAGCCGTCAACCATTACAAACTCGCCGGTGAAGTCTTTGAACAGACGCCGCGTAAACCCCAGAGCAGTGCCATGAGCGCCCGCGATCTGGCGTTGGAGATGCACCAACAGGGCAAGCTTGATGATGTGACTGCGATGGTCTGTGCGACCACCAACATGGCGATGGGTTTCATGCGTGCGTGTCACGAAGTGGGGCGTGTGGTGGGCAAGGACATATCGGTCGTCGGATATGGCGAAGTGGATGCAGCACAGGTTTGCATCCCGTCGATCACATCCGTCAAACCCGGCCCGAGACTGCCACTGTTGGAGCAGGGGTTGGAATGGATTTTGTCCCGTGATAAAGGTGAAGGTCGGCCAATGCACATCGACAGTCTGGATGTGGATTTGTTCATCGGTGAATCAACGTCATCACCTTCTTATTGAATTATCTTTGTCTGTTACAGCGCATACTGCGCGATTGAATCGTACACATTTTTCAAGGAGTCATGGTCATGCAACGACATAATGGCTTTACATTGATTGAACTGTTGGTGGTTATTTCCATCGTCTCGTTGTTGATGGCCATTCTCCTGCCTGCATTGGCCAAAGCCAAGGAAGCAGGGCGGAAAATCCAGTGTGCCAGCATCATGCGCCAAATCGGCGTGGTCGAGCAGGTCTATGCGTCCAGCAATAATGATTACATCATTCCCGGGATCAACCTCGATGGAAGGCTCTGGATCACGCAGGTTGCCAAGGAGTTTGGCCAGAAACGCGGGTTTAATGGTGCGCTGGTCTGCCCGGGCAATCGCATTGTCCCGACGCTGTCGGACTTCGCCAATTACAGCTATCTCTGCGGTGTGTTCGGCACTGGTGATATGAAAGGTGTCAAAGCCACGCAGTTTCATCGTGTGATCAATGCGTCGAAAAAAATCCTCGTCGCGGAATCCGGCCAAGGCACAACATGGGGTTCAGGCTACGATGGATCAGGCAGCAAATACACCTACAACTGGCATAACAAATCACAGAACTTCCTGATGATTGACTGCAGTGTGCAGAGCTATGCTGATCCTTATTTTGACACGGTCATTGCCACGCGCAGCACCGATCAGACCACGGTCACCAAGGACCTGTGGTTCCGTGAGAGTGACTACAAAAAAGCGCACTGATTTTACGCCTACGCACATCAATCGCAGTCGGCTGTCTGGGCTTGACTGTGATCCAAACACAACGAATTGATTGTCTGTCTCACAGGTCAGCATTATTGCTTTGCCTCCAAGGACAGTCACAACTTCAGTACGGAATGATTGACACATGAATGCATTGTTTTACCACTTCATTCGGACCGTTTGTTTTCTGCTTGTCTCCACGGCCATCATGCTAGGCTGTACTCACAGGGCCTACGCAGCAGATCGCTACGAATATGTCTGGTCAGCAAATGGTCTTTACCGGGGCACGCATCCGGTGAGTAAGAATCCATGGCAGACGGATTGGGTGAACAATCCCGATGGTGGTAAAAGCATCAAAGTCACCGTCACCCGTGGCACCGGCTACTACAACTATATCGTCATCCCCAGGCACTATCTCAAAACCGATGCGATGGACTTTACTGCTGAGGTGACTTTTCGTGTGACGGAATCGACCACCTTGCCACGCACGTTTTATATGTTCGCACGCAATAGCAAGAGTTCGGCTTATGACATCTGGCAACGCTGGGTCGGTGAACCGGATGGCAAACAACGCACGATCAAATTCCCCATGCGCTTAACACCCGTCGATGGCGGCAAGTGGACCATCTACGCAGGCTGTCAGGGAACCGGTGGCATTATCTATGACAAGATCGCCATCAAGACCGGCCGAGATATCGAACATCTCAAACCACAAACTGATGCGACTCTCACATCTCAAACCGATTCGACCGGCAAGGCTTTGGCAACCGGGTTTACGGAGATTCAAATCATTCGACCGGATGATCAAGGCCAGGGTAAAGTGATCTCCGCAGCAGGACGGTTGATTGCTGATGGTGATCAACCTGTCAGTAACGAAGTCGCTGAGAACAACAGCATTGCACTGCAACGCATGGTCAACGAAGCCCGCAGTATCAAAGGCAATAAGACGATTCTCATCCCCAGGGGCGTTTACCGGTTTGCCCGCAAAGCAAGTATTATTCTCGATCATGTTGATGATCTGACCATTGATGGACAGGGCTCTGAGTTCATTTTTCAGAAGCTTTATCAGGGCGATTGTTTCTTGCTGATGCAATGCAATCGCGTGGTGATCAAGAACCTGTTTATCGATTGGAACTGGGATTACATGCCCATCGCTTCGCTGGGAACCGTTGCCAAAGCCAGCGATGACAGTAAAACGTTTGAGTTCACCTTTGCAGACTGCAATGAGCAGCAGATTCAAAAAGCAGCTCAGATGAAATGGCTGATGCTTATGCCGATTGATGCGGACAAGTTGTATCGCAAGCGTGATGAAGCGCAGCCTGAGAAGTTCACGATCAACGATGCCAAGCCGAAGCTTGAAGTCAAAGGGGATCGCATCATCGCCCAGTTCCCGCGGCCGGTGGCTTTGGCGGAAGGTCAGAGCTATATCATTCGTCATCTGTATTACAATCTCATCGCGTTCAAGATCGCATCCGGTTCGCATCTGACGTTTGAAGATGTGACCATTTACTCTCTGCCAGGCATGGGGTGGCTGAATACTGGTACCACGCATCACTGGCGCTTTAACCGCTGTCGTATTGTCCGCCGAGAAGGTTCGCGTCATCCATTGACCACGGCTGCTGACGGGATTCATGCAGGTGAATCCAAGGGTAATGTGATCATTGAAAACTGCGAGTTCACTGGTTTGGGGGATGACTGCATCAACCTGCATGACAACACCTGGCAGGGCGGTTTGAAGTTTGGTGATCATGATAAGCAACTGAAACTGCTCAACTGTCCCAAGCATCGCCTGCGGATTGCAGCTGGAGATGTTCTGCGGTTTTACAATGCGGATCTTTCGCCCACGGGGATTGAATTGACGGTGGCTCAGGAGCCGATTTATGACGGTCATCCCAACGCCTATGTGAACTCGACGACGACGACGATTGACTTCAAGCAAACCGTGCCACGGAGTCTGTCGTACTTGGCGATTGTTGCCAACACGCGTTTTGCAACGGATAATGTCCGCATTGCCAACAACCGGTTCGTTCGGACTTTTGGCCGAGGCATTTTGTATTCAGGTAATGACGTGACGGTTGAGAACAATGTGTTCGATCGCATTGGTGGCAATGCCATTCAGGTTCAGGCGGACATCGTCGATCTGCATTGGGCAGAAGGAGTCGGCACGGACAACATGGTTATCCGCAACAACCGCTTCTCCAATGTGAATCCCAGTGGCCGTTGGGAAGGGGCGGTGATCTACACCGGCGGACGCCTGCCGTGGGGGCCGATGTCCTACCCGCTGTTCAAACGATTCTTGGTTGAGAATAATCACTTCATCAACCCGCCTGGTCCGGCGATGTCGTTTACGGCTTCCCGTGACATGGTCATCCGCAACAATATCATCGACATGACCAACCCGCTTCCCAACGTCACACCCTATGCCGGCACGGTGTTCAACGCATTGTGTTCTCAGGTCAGGGTGCATGGCAATCTCTGGAAGTCTCCCCAGCCTGAGTCCTATCCCGGGGGTGTGGTCTTTGATCCAGACGAATGCGAGCAGATTCAAGTTGATTCCAATCGCCTGGAAATCATCAGGTGATCCAAGCGGTCGCCGCTGACAGCTATCGTGAAGTGACTGAACTCAATCTCACTGACAGGTGCGTCTGAGGATGCAGCTACCCGGTATTTCGAATGGGCCAAACAGTAACGTTCAGATCAGGCAGGGCGGTTAAACCGATTGCGTGATCGGCATGCATTCATGTGTCAACTGGATCAACGGTTCATCATCCCATTTGCGAAAGCCATTCATCTGCTTGTCGGAATAGCTGAGAATTTCACCGTCGGGCATCTGCACTTTCACCACACGATTAAACTTGCATGCACTCAGACAGATTGAGTGAAAGACTTCGATTTGAATGCCATCGTCAGCAAGCTTTTGTTTCATCTGGCTAAGGCGGTTGTACAACCCCTTGGGGCCGCATTCGCGACAGACATAAAACCGGAATTTTGAAGTGGACATTTGGCGGGCTCCTTCCACGTGCAATCCAATTGTACAAGCCCGGACGCTGGGGTTAAGTCTTTTTATCGTGTTTTCAGTTAAAAGACATTAAGCCCTTGATATTTCATGTAACACTGAATGCAACATAGGTTTACGGTAAGCTCAGGCAGGGCTTGATTTAGCACGAGAAGGGTAGCTTGCAGGTGTTTTTACTATATTGGAATTTTTTTTCCCATATTCGGACACCGCCTGCACGCAAAATGCATGATTGTCCAATCCAAACGGTTGTATCTCGCCATGAAAGTCGGATTCGGGTAGGATGCAGATCACCGAAAGGATCAAGCATGGCAGTGCAGATGGAGTTGGCTCGGATACTGATTCGCGAAGAATATGAATCGCATATTCTGGAGTTGCGTGAAGTCGAGGGGGATCGCGTTTTCCCCATCGTCATCGGCCCCAATGAAGCGATGGCCATTGAACGTCGCCTGATGGGCAAAACCCCGCCACGCCCGCAAACGCATGAACTGCTTGCTTCGGTCATTGAGCAACTGGATGCCAGGATCCAATCCATTCTCATTCGTGATTTACAGGATCACACCTTTTACGCATCACTGATTTTGGAACGTGATGGCAAGACCATTCAAGTCGATTCCCGCCCCAGCGATGCCATTGCCCTGGGGGTTGCCGTGGAGGTTCCGATTTACGTCTCTGAATCGGTCCTCGAAGAAGTCTGCCCACCCCCGGGCAGCGATATGGATCATCCGCCGATGGACATGGATGATTCGGACGATCAACCGCAGTGATCGCTTCTGATGTTTTGCTTCAAGCGTTAAACGTCTGATAACCGTTCTTTTTCAGGGACATCATGTCATTCTTGTTGGCGATTGAGCCGACTCCGACCAAACCCGTATTTTGATTGATCCGATGTATAGGACTATGCACAGCATGTACTGCGCATGTTATTCGTACATGGAGACAGATATGAACACCATCGAACTGGATTGTGTCGGGCTTTGCTGCCCCATGCCGTTGGTTCACATCAAACGTGCCATGGACGAGATGGCCCCCGGTGATTGTCTGAAAGTCACAGCTTCGGATGCAGCGTTTGAAGCGGACATCAAGGCATGGTCGGAAAAATTCGGTCACGCGATTTTGTCCATCGACGTTGATGAAAACATCACTGCTGTGGTGCAAAAGGCAGCATGAGGGAGTTTGAAGATGGAAGACCTCAAACAAACGACATCTGATCCGATGAATGCCGCGACTGGCGCTTCAGCGGATCTACAAGCCATGCTTGAGCATCTGCGCAAGTGTCAACAGTCTGTGGATGACCTGCAGAAAATGGTCCCTGAGGACAACATGACCATCGTGGTATTCAGTGGCGAGATGGACAAGCTCATCGCAGCCTTGTTCCTGGCGACCGGTGCTGCGTCCATGGGCTGTCAGGTCTCCATGTACTACACTTTCTGGGGGCTTTCTGCGCTGCGCAAGAAGACGGTGTATCGACACAAAAACCTTTGGCATCGGATGCTTGCATGGATGCTGCCCACCGGCGTGAGTCAACTTAAAACCTCCAAGATGAATTTTGCAGGCATCGGTCCGAAGCTGTTTAACCATCTGATGAAAAAGCAGCAGGTGCCTGATTTGAAAAAAATGCTTGAATTGGCCGGCGAATTAGGTGTCGAGATGACTGCCTGCACAACCGCCATGCAGATCATGGGGTTTGATCGTGATGAACTCATCGACGGACTTGAGGTCGGTGGGGTGGCAACGTATCTGCAAAATGCATCCAAGTCGCGTGTGAACTTGTTTATTTGAGTGGAGTTGTTTTTGAATCAGCAAGTCAAGCCTTCTGAGATATCAACCAAGGTCGATTTGATCGTCCTGGCTGATTCTGCAGACATGATCAAGCGGAAGCTTGCTGATATTTTGGCTTCACATCAGTCGATTCTGAAGGCTCGCGTGGGACAATTACAGGTCACTGATGATTTGGATCAATGCAAGCGTCTTGTGAGTGTGACCCGGACCCAGCACACCATGCCGATGGTCTTTGTTGCCAAGCCCAAATCGACTGCAGATCAGATTCAACAGGCAATCAGCCAACTGGCAGCCATGTCCGATCATGGGTTGGTGGTCTGGCTTCACGATGATGCTGATCCGACGTTAGCCTGTGCTTTTGTTGACCAACTGGATAACGCCCAACATGTGATGCTCATGCCGGCGCCCATGCAGGATTCACAGTGGTGTCAGTTGATTGTCACGATGGCCAAGATGCAGCGGTCTTTGGATCAGCAGCTTATTGCCCTGCAATTGACAAACAATGAAGTCCACGATCAGCATCTTATCAAGCAACTTGCCCAGGCCAATGTCAATGCAGCCTGCATGATGGCAGAACTCGAGGATGCACGGGATAAGGCTTTGGCTGCCGATCAGGCCAAGGGCAATTTCCTGGCAAACATCACGCATGAATTACGCACACCACTCTCAGCCATCATGGGCTTTGCAGAGATCATGCGCGAAGAGGTCAAACAGCATCCTGAACACGCACAGTTTCTCCAATGTATCTACGACAATGGGCAGAATCTCTTGGAGATACTCGACAGTATTTTGCTCCTGACATTGCTTGATTCAGATGAATTGGATGTGGATCCGCGGCCCGTCAATCCGATGACCCTGCTCCAGCAGGTGTATCGCAAACATGCTCCAGAAGCCATGCAGCAGGGGTTGGCATTCAACCTGCGTGATCCACAGAGTCAAGTTTTGCCAACCGAAATTGAACTGGATGCCAAATGGGTTGAACAGATTCTCAACCGACTGGTTCTCAATGCCATCAAGTTCACGCACAAGGGGCAGATTGATCTGTCGATCAATTGGCATCACGCCGGTGAAAAGCAGCAACTGCATTTTGTCATCCGTGATACAGGTATCGGGATCCAACCCCAACTCATGCAAAGCATTTTCAAACCCTTCCATCAAGCGGATAACTCGTCATCACGTCGGTATGGCGGTCTTGGATTGGGGTTGGCAATCTCACAAAAACTCGCGCATTTCATGGGCGGGGACATTCGTGTCAGCAGTGTGCCTGAGCAGGGCAGTTTCTTTGAGTTGATCCTCAATGTTAAAGCAGCGCATGTTTCAGATCATGTCAAAACAATGTGACATTTCTTATCACGTTTGATGCATGTGTTCACAACGAAAACAGACCTGCATGACACATGCCACCATGACGCAAGCGTGATCGGTGTTGATACACATGAGTCTGAAATTAAATCACCAGGAACACGCAACAGGGGTCGAAAATTCTGCTGATCTGGCTATGCTCAAAAGTCCGTTGTAATCCAATTCAAGTGAGATGAGCATGAGCAAACGCCCCAATATTCTGTTTTTAATGAGTGATGAACACCGCCCTGATATCGCTGGCTTTGCAGGCGATCCCATTGTCCGCACGCCGACGCTGGATTGGCTGTCGCAGACAGGGGTGACGTTTAACAATGCCTACACACCTTCACCGATCTGCGTTCCTGCGCGTCAATGCATGGCCTCGGGCAAGCTGCCCAAGACGTGCAACTGCGAAGGTTGGATTGATCTGGAACCCGGGAGCATGACCTTTGCCCGTCGCTTCGCCCAGTATGCCTATCAAACCGTCTGCTGTGGCAAGCTCCATCACCTGGGGACTGACCAGCTTCAAGGCTGGCTTCAACGTCCCGCAGGCTTGGGTGATATTCAGGTCACACCCCCTCACATCGAAGGCAAAGTCGAATCCGAGTTCGCCAAGTACGAACGGCCACTCTCTGCGGTGAAATGGTCCGACGCCAAGGAAGTACTGCGCGCAGGTGTTGGCAAGGATTTTGGTTCGATCAAGGATGAACATGCCACCGAAGTCGCATGCCAATTTATCGAGCAATATTTCAACTCACCGCAGAATGACCGAGAACAATTGCATCAACCGCTGCTGCTCAAAGTCAGCTTGATTCAGCCGCACTATCCCTACCAAACCTCCACTGAGAAGTTCGGTTATTACCTTAACCGCGTGAAACCCTTCCTCAATCAACAGGTCTTTGATCACCCGTTTTTATCCCAACGCCAGGTCCGCGTCGGTGAAGATGTCAATGAACGCGACATGCGCCGTGCCACCGCAACCTACTACGGCATGATCGAAACCATTGATGAACACTACAAGCAAATCCTCGATCATCTCCGCTATGTCGGGCAGGACCTTGATGACTGGATCATCGTCTATGTTTCAGATCACGGTGAAATGCTCGGCGAACATGGTATCTGGGAGAAACAGAAATTCTTCGAAGCCTCGGCCCGTGTCCCCATGATCATCCGTTGGCCCAAGGGATTCAGCCCTGAGACTGCAGGCAAGGTGGTGGATCAGAATGTCAATCTCTGTGACCTCTTTGCAACGCTCTGCGATCTGGCAGGTCTGGAAGTTCCCGATGGGTTGGATAGTCGTAGCCTTGTGCCGTTGATCAACGGTGATGCAAGCAACTGGTCCAATGAAACCGTCAGCCAATTCGGTGATCAAAACGTGATGATCAAGCAGGATGACTTGAAGTACCAATACTACGGCAACAACGGCCCGGAAGTCCTATTCGACCTGGCCCGTGATCCGTCAGAGATGCAGAACTTCATCGATGATCCAAAGTATACAGATGATCTGATCAAGTTCCGTAAGCGATTGGCAACCTTAGGCCACGGCCCGGATGCCGACTCAAATTATGTTAACGCGGGGTATTGCAATTTGAGCACTTCGCGTCATTAATCGCCAAACAGCAGTTCGATTCCTCATCCCTGCGCGGGAATGATGAAGGTGGCGATTGTTTATGCGAGTTGCTTTAGCCATCAATCTTCGACGGGAACCAGCCACGCTCCACCGCATCGCGGAAACTCCAGTGGGGGCGGTCGATGACTTTGTAGCTCCAGAAATACCAGCCGTTGGCTTGTTCGAAGGCAGCAAGCTGCGTGCTGGCGTAAGCGCGCATCAGTTGATCATACATCGACGTCGGCCAGGTCTTGAGCACATCATGCAATTCCTTTGGCCATGACAGGGACCATTCACCAATCACAAATGAACCTTGCTGTGCCCACTTGCCCAGTTGCTCACCGCGACGCGATGCTGCATAGATGTACGTGAACGGATCGCAATTCTCCCAGCCGCAGAAACTCTGATACAGGTGCACATCCGTCATCACGTTTTCGATGTGCGGTACGCAGCCGTGATAGGTCGACATCAGGTTCTCGGGATACGCTGCAATCACCGCAGCCACCTTCTCCGCGGGCATGTGTTTGCGGACACGCTCGATGGACGCCTCGTAAAACTTGATAAGCACCTTCGCGTCGATCGTTTCATGTGGCTCATTGACCACGGAGAACCCATTGATGCAGGATTTATCTTTGTAGCGTTGGGCGAACTGTTCAATGAGGTCCAGTGACCTGGCGTAGCAGTTGGCATCCTTGGGCCACTGGAAATGACCGCCGCGACCGGTGTGATGTTCCGGACCTTGGCAGCCGGGCAAACCGTGCAGGTCCAGCAGGAGTTTCATGCCGTACTGTTCACACCAGTCCACCGCCTGATCCATGATGTCGATCGAGTCGACGTAGGGGCCATCAGCTTCGAGTATCCAATACCCAAACGGCAGACGCACCGCATTAATGCCCCAGTTGGCAAGCCACTTGAAGTCCGCCTCGGTGATCCAGCTTTCCCGATGCGCCCGCATGATCCCCTTGGCTTTGTCACCCAGCGCTTCACAAAGCGTGTATTCATCCTTCTGATCCGGTGACGAATACAGCCCAGGCGACATCCATTTTTCAAGCAGCAGCCAGTTGCCCAGATTCACGCCATGCAGCGTCTGCTCATTGGGATAAATGCCGGATTTTTTGCTTAATGAAAGCTTTGGTTGTTTTTCGTTATCTGTCACCGTGGAGCCTCGTTTTTCTTCAATCATCTCATGGAAAAAGTTAGGATTGGTTGACTGGAGATTGTCCTTGGAGTTGTGAGGCAAGTCAACCAGAAGTGGGAAGGGGGGGGAATCATCAAATCGAATCTGTTAGTATGCACGTGGTAAAACATATCCCTCGCACACAAATTCCGGAGGGTTATATGAAAAAGTAGAATGTCCCCTTTTCTTTTTCCCTTTTCTTTTTCCCTTTTCTTTTTCCTTTTCTTTTTCTGTGGGGATAACCAACAGGGCTAACTTTGATCGGTTATCTGGCAAGGGGACTGATATGGCCGGATTATCAGTAAACATGACATGGAGCAAGTTGATTTGGTCCTACCTGTTGGTATTTGTCTTTGGCGTTATGTTTGTGCTTGGCATCCAACATCAGCAATCGCAATATTCACCCCCTTCGCCTGACCCACCGCCCAAGGCCGTGGTTGAGAAGGTGCTCGATCGCTGCGTTGCGGGTAACTCGGTCTTGGGGGCAGACTCACTTAAGCCACGTGAAGTTTCGTTGCATCAACTCAACATTCCCGATGAGTTGGTTGATGCCATCGCCCAGACACCGTCGGTTATCCATCTATACCTGGAGCACTGCATCCTGCATGAAAAACAACTTCCCAGGATGGCTGATTCGCTTGACCTGCAAGTTATCAAACTCATCGGCTGTAATGTGGTTGACTCGGACGTTGCGCTTTTGACCCAGGAGCCGTTGCGTGCAGCGTTACTGGATCATACGTCTGTGACAGTCAGTGGCCTCATCGCGTTGGCGCATATTCCAAGTATGCGATACATTTCAGCTGTGGGGTTAAATCTGACGCGCGAGGATTTACAGCAAATCGCAGAGATTAATACTGATATTTACCTTGAGTCCGATACGTTACTCATTGTCAACGGCAATGTCGGTACTCAGGCAGAGATCAATGAAATCATGGGTTACAAACATGGCAAAGCTATTGAGAGTAGCCGTTGACATTACTCAATACCCCGGCGCATCGGTCCGGTGGACATTGACCTGCATGTTGTTAAGGGTGACGGGGGAGCCGAACTGGGTGTAGATGGCAACGTCGGCTGCATCTCGGCCGTAAGCAATGGCAACACGACCGCCATCGAGATTGTTCTGCGTTGGGTCGAACGTGTACCACCGGCCACCAACATAGGCTTCAAACCATGCGTGCATGTCCATGGGTGTTAGTGTTTCCAGATAGCCTACTACAAACCGAGCAGGAATCGACAACGCGCGGCAGCAGGCGATCCCCAGGTGTGCCATATCTCGACAGACGGCGTGTGATTGTTGGTTGACTTCGCTGGCTGAGATGATGTCCCCGCCGGTCCCCGGTGCGTATTGAATGTTCTGACGGATGTAATGGACGATGGCCTGACATTGATCATACCCGGCTGCAAAACCTGCTGTAATCTCCGGTGCCATCTGGGCAAAGCGATCCGATTCACAATACCGACTGGGCAGCAGGAATGGGAGTGTGGCATCGGGTAATTGTTGAACTTCGACAAATGGTGCACCCGGCTCTGAGTCCGCTGCATCGGCAGCCTGGACATCCACAGACGTGTTGATGCTAAACGGCCCTGCAGGTGCGACAAGACGTTGACAGAGATTGCCAAACGGGTCGGTGTATTCGACGGCCTGGATGTTGGGATTAAAGACGTATTGCTCCCTGCCAACCCATTGCTGGTGGCCGCTGCGTGGTCGGAGCATGAGCGTAAAGGGGGTGTCGACGGGAATCTGAAATGAGAGATCACAAGTACAATGCAGCCACATATCGGCTCCTGGATAAGGTCATGAGGTCGATTTGATTATCAGGGGATCAGTAGCAGAAGCAAGTCAGGAGGGGGTTAGAAGATGCCTTGCAGCATGCGTTGTTTCAAGATATTGGGCTAAATGATGTGCACGAATTGGGGATAACTTTGTGAGATCGGCACTTTCGCGGTGAAAATGGCTCATTTGCGGTTGACAGGGATTTTAGATTCGTTAAGATTTCCCTCCTGCCCAGATTTCGGTCCGGGCTGCTGTAGTCATGAACAGAGAATTGAGCAATTAGGAAGCATCAATGTCCGCAGGCAGAATCAGAATTCGTATGGAAGCCTATGATCACCAGGCTTTGGACGCATCGGCGAAAGAAATCGTCGATCACGCAAAACGCACCAACGCCCGAGTGTCTGGCCCCGTTCCGCTGCCGACGCGCATCGAACGCTACACTGTGCTTCGTGGCCCGCACGTGGACAAAAAGTCCCGTGAACAGTTCGAAATCCGTACTCATAAACGGATTATCGATATCAAAGATCCCACCGCACGTACGGTTGAGGCGCTTAACCGCCTGGTCGTCCCTGCTGGTGTCTTTGTGAAAATCAAGGCCTGATATTGTTATGAAGATCGCGACCGAGTTGGCCGCGATTTTTTATCGGAGACTTTTTAAGACTCCGGTGTGAGATAGAAAACTTTTTTCTCAAACAGAGCAGTGACCCGCCCAAGTGAATCTTGGTGGTCCGGACCGTGAAACGGCAGCTCTGGGAGGTTTGAAAAATGCCCAAGGCATTAATTGGTAAGAAGATCGGCATGACACGTCTCTTCGCTGAGAAGGATCGTCATGTAGGTGCTGGCGACAAAGTCAACATGCTCGTCAACGAACCGGTGACGGTTCTTGAAGTGGGTCCCTGCTTTGTCAGTCAGATCAAAACCGAAGAAAATGACGGCTACAACGCACTTCAGCTTGCATTTGGTGACATCAAGGGTCGCAGCTCGACCATGCAGGTCATCGGCCACGACGGCAAGGCAGGCATTGCTCCCAAGCGTATTCACCGCGAAGTTCGCGTCGATGAAGCTGGGCTTGGTGAAGCAGAACTGGGTCAGGAAATCAAAGTCGACGTTTTTGAAGAAATTCCTTACGTTGATGTGATCGCAACCTCAAAGGGTAAAGGCATGGCCGGCCCGATGAAGCGTTGGGGTTTCAAAGGTCAGTTGGCAACGCACGGTGTTGAACGCAAGCACCGCTCCCCCGGTTCAGTCGGTGGTCGTTCCAGCAACCTGGGTACCGGCAAGCCCAAGAAGGGTGGCAAGAAGGCCGGTCAGATGGGTAATAAGCAGGTCACAGTCCGCAGTATGGAAGTGATCGCAGTTGATAAAGAAAAGAACCTTTTGCTGGTCAAGGGATCGGTTCCCGGTGCCAATCAAGGGGTTGTTTATGTACGGGAAGCAATTCGCTTGTTCAAGCGTAAGGTGGCCAAGTAAGGCCCACTGAACCTCGAAAGTCCGACACTGTGGTTTAACGGTGTCAATGGAAACTACGAGGTCGCAACAGTATGGCGAACGACCGAGTCGTGTGTCATCGTCGGCGACAGAGAAATATCCGCCGGCATTGTGCGACGAACAAACACGTATCCCCAAGATGGGGCCGTAGGTGAATAAAATGATTGAAATTCCAGTCCACGACATTCAAGGCAAGCAGATTGATACGCTGCAAGTTGATGAAGCCATGCTCGGCGGTGAAGTTCGCCATGCTCTTCTCAAGCAAGCATACGTCCGCTTTCACGCCAACCGCCGCCAAGGCACCGCAGCCACTCGCGGTCGCAGCGGTACCTCCTATTCCACCCGCAAGCTTTACCGCCAGAAGGGCACAGGTTCTGCCCGTCGCGGTTCAGCCGGTACCAACATCATGTATCACGGTGGTCACACCTTTGCCAAATCAGCCCGCGATTTCCGCCAGGACATGCCCAAGAAAATGCGTCGTCTGGCCAATCGCAATGCCTTGCTCGCCAAGGCCGTCGACGGCGAAATCAAAGTCGTCGATTCACTGAGCTTTGAAAAGCCCAGCACCAAGCAGTTCTCACAACTGCTTAAATCTCTCGAAATCAATCGTACCTGTCTTGTCGCTCTTCCGAGCACCACCAGCAACGAAGCCAAATCAGCACGCAACGTGGAATACGTCTCCGTGGCTAACGTCGAACAGCTTAATGCATTCGATGTGCTTAACCACCGTTTCCTGTTGATCGACAAGGCTGGCATGCAGGCTGTCATCGACAAGGCACAAGGCAAGATCAATACCGTCACCACCAACGTGGAGGGTGAATAAACATGGATGCGACTTATGTGATCAAGCGTCCCCTGGTGACTGAAAAGTCCACCTGGGAGTCCGAATCCCGCAACCGTTACAGCTTTATTGTCGACATGAAGGCTACCAAGCCTCAGATCGCCAAGGCCATTAACGAGCTTTACGGCGTCCGCGTTGACTCCGTGGCGACGCAAGTCCGCAAGGGCGAAGCCTTCCGCACGCGTTTTGGTGCTTCCAAAAAACGTGACTGGAAAAAAGCCACCGTTCAATTGCACCAGGATGACAAGATTGAACTGTTCTGAGCAAAACTGACTCAGTAAGTAAGGAGAGGCCCCATGGCCGTTCGCATATACAACAGAACCAGTGCAGGTCGCCGCAACTCGTCGGTCAACCTTTACTCCGAGGTGACCAAGAGCAAGCCGGAAAAAAGCCTGCTGAAGACCAAGAAGAAAAACGGCGGTCGTAACCATCATGGTAAGATCACCGTTCAAAGCCGTGGTGGCGGTCACAAGCAACGTTACCGCGTTGTTGACTTCCGTCGCAACACCAAGCTCGATATGGCTGGCAAGGTCATCGGCATCGAATACGATCCCAACCGCACCTGCAACATTGCATTGGTTGAGTTCGAAGACGGCGAAAAGCGTTACATCGTTGCTCCCATCGGTCTGACCGACGGTGATGTGATTGTCAACGCTTCGGAACGTGCTGAGCCCAAGACTGGCAACTCCATGCTGGCCAAGTACATCCCGACCGGTCTGAGCATTCACAACATCGAACTGACCCCCGGTAAGGGTGGGGCGATCTGCCGCTCAGCTGGCAGCTATGCACGCCTGACCAACCGTGAAGGTGAGTGGGCAACCATCGTGCTGCCCAGCGGTGAAATTCGTCAGATCTCGGTGAACTGCCGCGTGACCATTGGTCAGATCGGTAACACCGACCACATGAATGTCCGCATCGGTAAAGCCGGTCGCAACCGCCACAAAGGCAAGCGTCCGCATACCCGTGGTGTGGCCAAGAACCACTGCGATCACCCTCTGGGTGGTGGTGATGGTAAGAGTAAGGGTGGTCGTGCCCCGGCATCCAAGACCGGTGTGTTGGCCAAGGGTGGCAAGACGCGTAAGAAGGTGAAACCTTCCAACAAGCGCATCCTGCGTCGTCGTGTGAGTAAGCGTTACGGACAGTTAACCCTGTAACTGAATTGATAGATTGAAGGAGGGCATATGCCCCGTTCACTTAAAAAAGGTCCGTTTGTGGATTTCAAGCTCTACCGCAAGGTGGAGAAGCTCGCCCAGCAGAACAAGCGTGAGCCGATCAAGACCTGGGCCCGTAGCTGCACCATCGTGCCCGAATTTGTCGGCCACACGTTCCTGGTGCACAACGGCAAAGTGTTTAACCAAGTGTTCGTCACCGAAGACATGGTTGGTCACAAGCTTGGTGAATTTTCACTGACACGCCTGTTCCGTTCGCACACTACCGGTTCCAAGGCCATGCGTGCCACGGGTCGTGCATAAACCAACGTAACTTCGCATTGGAGTTGATCAAATGCCTTATACCAATGTTCATCGCGGAGCACGCATCAGCCCGACCAAGGTTCGTCCTGTCGTCGACCTGATTCGCTCAAAGCCCATCGCCGAAGCAGACTCGATTCTGCGGATGTGCAAGCGTCGTGCTGCCGTTTACATTCTGCGTGCCCTGGAAGCGGCCCGTGAAAACGCCCGCTCTGCCGGCGACCTTTCAAGTGACCAGATGCGTCGCCTGATCGTCACCGACGCCCGTGTGGATTCAGGTCCGACCATGAAGCGTTTTCAGCCCAAAGACCGTGGCCGAGCCCACGCGATCAAGAAGCGAACCAGTCACATCACCATTGCGGTTGATGTGAAGTAAGCAAGAGAGCTAACCCCAACCATAGAGATTAATCATGGGACAAAAGGTTCATCCATTTGGATTTCGAGTTGGCATTACCGAAGCTCACCGCAGCCGCTGGTATGCCCCCAAGGCCCTTTACGGCGAACTGCTCGTTGAAGACGAGAAGATCCGTCAGTACATCGATAAGAAGCTCAACCGCAAACCTCCGTTTGCAGCTGTGAGTGACATTCACATCGAGCGTACACGTGAAGAGCTTAAAGTCATCATCCGTACCGCACGTCCTGGTCTGGTCATCGGCCCCAAGGGTCAGAACATTGAAGACCTGACCGTGGAACTGCAACGCCTGACCGGTCGTAACGTCTCGGTCTCCTGCATCGAAATCGGTAACCCCGACATTGATGCACAGCTCATCGGTGAAAGCATCGCCGAACAGCTGGCCAAGCGTGCAAGCTTCCGCCGTGTTGTGAAGATGAAGGCCGACGCCGCCATCGCCGCCGGTGCCAAGGGGATCAAGATTCAGCTCTCTGGCCGCTTGGGTGGTCATGAAATGAGCCGTAAGGAAGACATTCGTCTGGGTGCGATTCCGCTTCAGACGATCCAGGCCAATGTGGATTACGGTCTGGCCCTGAGCCGCACGACCTATGGCATCATCGGTGTCAAGGTTTGGGTCTTCAAGGGGATGTACACCGAACTGGCTGAAGGTGAAATCGAATCCCGTGCCGCCGGTGCCCGCCCGCGTGCCCGTGGCCGTCGCTAAGACGAGATTGATAGTTACTTAAGTGTAAAGGAAGTCAACGATGCCGTTGATGCCAAAACGAGTTCGATATCGTAAACAGCACCGTAAATCGGGCAACGTCTACAAGGGCGTAGCCACTCGCGGCAACTATGTCGCTTTCGGTGAATACGGTTTGCAGTCGATGGAAAATGGTTTGCTTACCGCTCGTCAGATTGAAGCCGGCCGTATCGCCGCTCGTCAGTACGTCAGCCGTGAAGGCAAACTTTTCGTCCGCGTCTTCCCCGACAAACCCATCACCAAGAAGCCCTTGGAACAGCGTATGGGTAAAGGTAAGGCCGAGCCGGAA
>PAIY01000028.1 GCA_002704825.1 Phycisphaeraceae bacterium | reverse complement strand
CTGCTTGATGAGTTCTTCCTTGACGGCTGCGCCTTCAACCTGGCAGATATCCTTGCCGGCCTTGACGGCCATGGCGGCGGCGGTGCCGATGGCTTGACCGAGTGACACCACCGGGGGCATCACGCGCACCGCCGAGTGCACAGCATGATCGACACTGATGCAGCGGGCACCAATGCCAAGGTTGTCAATGTCCTTGGGAAGCAGGCATCCGAACGGGACTTCCATCCAGGCTTCCTTGGGGAAGTGAAGCAGGACGGTGCCCGTGCCGTTGGGGTTGTGAATGTCGATGGGATAGGTCACACGAGCAATGCCGTCAGCATAGGTGCGACCGTCCATGTAATCCTGCACGGTGACAAAGTCGCGTCCCATGATGCGTCGTGACTCACGGATGCCGATCTGCGGGGCGATGGAGTAAAGCTGACAACCTTTGAATGCAGGGACTTCTTCACTGAGTACCTTGACGATTTGGCGGATCTGCTTGCGTGCCAGGACTTCTGCTTCGGAGAGTGAATCGCCATTGGTTGCATCATGCTTGATGACACGGGTGGTGTTGAAGTGAACGACATCACGATCCACGCCACGGAACATCAGCACGTTTTCACGCGGGCACTCAATGCGACCATCGGCTTGCGCCTTTTTGTAGACTTCCTGAATCAGGTCGTATTGATCCTTCATCATGTTCTGAAAGAGGTCACCGTTGGTCACATCTGCGGGGCGGGCCGACTCACTGAGCTTGAGTTTGAAGCACATGGTCATGGGTTGGGCAAAACCTGTGTCTTCAGAGCCGAACTTGAATTCGCAACCGGCCAGGGCAGCCAGGTCACCATCGCCGGTGGAGTCGATGTACTGCTTGGCTTTGGCGGCGGTCAGGCCGGACTTGGAATGCAGGACAATACCTGTGATTTTTTTGTCAGCGGTTTCGACATGTGCAACGCGGTGATGGTAAAGCAGTCGGACCCCTGCTTCGACGCAGAGGTCTTCTGCTGCCAGGCGTGCCGCACCGGGATCAAACACACGGGAGTCGCCCAGGCGTCCGCCGTAGGTTCCCATGCGATCAAGCCACTCGGTGAAGATGCCGGTGTCCAGCGATTTGCCATCGTGGTGATTGGGCATGAAGGGGTTGACTTCACCCGCGGTCGCCATGCCACCGAGGAAGCCGTAGTGTTCCACGAGCAGGACATCCGCCCCACCGCGTGCTGCGGAGACGGCTGCACCGATACCGCCGGGGCCGCCGCCGATGACGATGACATCGGCCGTATGTTTAACGGGAAGTTCGGTTGGGAAATGGACTGAGAAGGTCGATTCGGACATCACGTATGTCTCCGTGTTGGACAAAAAACAGTGTGGTTGGGATAGGTGTAAAACTGTATCCTTAGAGGTGTCGAAAAGCCATGCTACGGGATGCCGGTTTCTTGCTTTGAGTTGCTGTTTTTAAGCTAGCGGGGATAATAAGGACATGCCCAAGCATGCGACCCAATCCCAACTTGCCCAGGAACTCGAGCAGACGTTTCGTGACACCGAGGCGTTATTGGGGGTGTCCATCGCGGTGCATGATCTGAAGCAGGCGTTTGTCGATTCGCAAGGCAAGTCACTTTTGAACATCATCCGTCGGCGACATCGCAGGCCGGTCTGCCAGATTGTCCATGACCACCGCTGCATTGATCACTGCATGGGTCACGTCAATCGGCAGGTCTCCAAGCGTAGCGAACCGCTCAAACATTGTTGCTGGAAACAGGTCATGGAAGTGGCGATTGGACTGCACATTGATCAGCAACATGTGGCAACGATTTTCGCAGGCCAGTTCCGTTTACCTGATCCGCAATTACCAATCGATCCACGCTGGGAGCAGGCCTACCGCAAACTCCGACTGGCGGACCCGGCATGGTTGGATAGTTGCGGACGCATGCTCAAGGTGATGGGCCAGGGCATGCTCGCCCGGATTGCAGCCTGTCAATCACAGGCTCAGCCCAGTGACCGAAAGAGTCAGATCACTCGTTGGCTGCGTGACCATGCCTGTGACGATTCGTCCCTGGAAGACCTGGCTTCGACACTTTATCTTTCGGTGTCACGCACCAGCCACCTGGTCCGCCAACTCTTTGGGCATTCGTTCCGACAGTTGCTTCAACAACAGCGGTTGGAACAAGCGCGACATTTGCTGCTGACCACGGATCAGACCACCGAGATCATCGCCAATAAGGTTGGCATGCAAAGCCCCTATCACTTCAACCGAGCCTTCAAACAAAACTACGGCATTCCCCCCGGTCGGTTCCGACGCGAAGCGAGAAATGAAGCTTAAAACAAGGCATTTTTCACCGCCGAGAACGCCAAGATTCAAGGCAGAGATTTTTTGTGATGATTTAGCCGCATCACTTGCGATGCGCATTGTCGTGTCATATCGCATAAAACCAAACGCATCGCAAACGATGCGGCTAAATGAGATGGATAAAAACACTCATCATCCCCACGCGGGTGCTTGAGGTCGTGGTTGTATGCAGACGCAGTCATGTCGGTGGTGAGGCGCCGTGTGGACTGGCGCAGGCGATGCATGGCATCGTCGAGCACAGGACACCAAGCATCAACACTGAGATGGCAAGTATGCATGCAAGCACGACCTCAAGGACCCGCGCAAGAAAAAAGTGCAGCCCGGGCAGGGGAAGCACCGAGCTACACGCGATCAGGGGATCGTGATCTTCACCAAGTGAATCCATGCAGATTCACCGGGCTGGATAAATCGTCCTGGGCAACCGATTCACGGGCATGTCAATGACAGACGCCGGTTTGGAACCGGTTGACTGGGTTAAGTTGTCAGGTGGGGAAGTCGGTGCCGCGCTGGGCATCTGGTTGGGTGTGGGTTGATCCAATGCTTCTGACGATCGCAACGTCAGTGCATCAGCCGACAGCACGACTGCTGCCATGGCACCCAGACACATCGAGATGATCAGCACGAACACCGTGCGATGAAACATCAAAGCCTTCTCCCTTTTTCTCCTCCGGGCGATGATTCGCCACGTACCATCAGCATGACCGATGGCAGTCCCCCGAATCGTGCAGCGTCCTTCATAACAGGCAGGCTTGCGTCTCGAGCCTGTCAGTCAAAACATGTGCTGCTGGCAGAACACTTACAACCGGCGTGCCAGAACGCCAAAAATCAGACCGCGCCCCAAACTCCGCGTTTTTTGCCTGCGAATCAATCATTACACCCGATTCTTCCCCCGAATCAACCATGGTGTCGGATTCGGCCTGTAACGTTTGTTGATTGACTGCATCATTGACTGTCGCCGGCCGTCAACATGAATGCCCCGTCGGACACTGCTCAAAAACAAAGCATCTGCCCGTTGACTGTGCATCTGTTCTGAGCAACTGGCGTGCGATGAAAAACAGGTTTGAAAAAAATCACACATGAAAAAGTCCATAAAAGCAGGCATTTTGCAACAATCCATCAAAATTTAGATCCAGTCCAGCACTCTGGCATTGACTTTGCAACCTGATCGGCGACGAACCCAACAAGTCAATGACTGACTTTTACTCATGGGTTCGACATCTAAATTTGAGTGTGGACAAAGACGTCTGACATGCACCCCGATTGTCTCCCGGAGTGTTTGCAGACGTCTTTTTTTTGATTTTCAATGCCGATTCCAATCACAGGAAATGGCAAAGCGATAGGTGCGCATGGACGTGACGGTGACGCACAACCAGGTCAAGCAAATGGATGCCGAAAGTGCGCCACAGTCCGGCCCGGACGCCGTAGCCACCCAACCACCCACGCGACTGGTCATCGTCGGCAACGGCATGGTCAGCTATGCCTTCTGCGACCAACTCACCAAGCTCGCGCACACCGGTCAATTCGACATCACCGTCATTGGTGAAGAGCCTTATCCGGCATACGACCGTGTTCACCTCACGGACTATCTCAACGATGAATCGCCTGACGCTCTGCTGCTTGCGGATCGCGCCTGGTACCAACAACGCGACATCACCCTGCTCACCGGCAACAAGGTCACCACCATTGACCGCAGCCAGCAAACCGTCATTACCAACACCGGTAAAACACTTGCTTATGACAAACTCATTCTCGCAACCGGTTCCCGGCCGTTCATCCCCCCTATCCCCGGCAGTACCGAGCCAGACGTTGATGTCTACCGAACCATTGACGATCTGAAAACCATCGCGAGCAAAGCCAAAACCAAACACGCAGCAGCCGTCATCGGCGGCGGACTGCTTGGCATCGAAGCCGCGGCAGCACTCATGAAACTCGGCCTGCGGGTCCACCTCATTGAAGTCGCAACCCAGCTCATGCCCCGACAGTTGGATGGTCCCAGCAGTGAAGTCCTGCGCGAGAAACTCATTGCGGATGGCCTTCATGTTCGCATTAACACCGCAACCAAACAGATTCTCCCCGTGGATGAGAGTTTCCTGCTGTCACTGAATGATGATGAACAGTTGGCGGTCGACATGGTGATCATTGCTGCGGGGATACGACCCCGTGATGAACTGGCCGAATCCGCCCAACTGGAACTGGCAACGCGTGGCGGGGTCATCGTCAACGATCAACTTCAATCCGTCAGTGATCCGAACGTCTTTGCCATCGGCGAATGTGCCTCGCATCGCGGGATTGTCTACGGCCTGGTCGGCCCGGGTTACGACATGGCTAAAACCTTGGCCAGTCATCTGACCACCACGCCCGACGCAGCTTTTGAATCAGGTGACCGTTCGACACGCCTTAAACTCATGGGGCATACCGTTGCGAGTTTCGGCCGCGATGACATTGAAGGCAATATCCGAACGTGGGCAGGCAAGGGCATGTACCGCGCAATCACCATGCAGGGTGACCGACTGGTGGCTGCAAAAATCGTGGGCGATTGGGATGAACTATCACAAGTCCAACATGCCATCGAAACCCAGCAACGTTTGACCACACGCCAACTCAAACGCTTCGAACGCACCGGCAATGTCTTTGGCAGCCGACAACTCCAAAGCGTCCATGACTATCCCGACGAACGTCTGGTCTGTAACTGCCTGAAAGTCTCCAAGGGGTCTCTGTCATTGGCAGTCTCCCAAGGTGCCTGCACCGTCGCGGAACTGGGCCAATGCACCGGCGCGGGAACCGTCTGCGGATCATGCCAACCATTACTGGTCCAACTCACCGGGGACCTGGCCTCCGCCCAACCCGTGGCAGGTCGGCGGACACTCACTGTGGTGTGCATTCTTGCAGCCATCGCCTGCGTGATCATTGGCATCATGACGCAAAAACCACTGGATTTTACGGATAATTTTGATTCTGCCTGGTACCAGATCGACCAAATCTGGCGCATCGGCATTATCCGTCAGGCGACCGGTTTTACGCTGCTTGGCATCGCGGTGCTCGGCATGGTGTTATCCCTGCGAAAACGCATCAAGTGGCTGAGTAAGCTGGGGAATTACGGATACTACCGCGTGTTTCACACCGTCATGGGACTGCTCTGCATCGCTGGGCTCGTGGTGCACACCGGCATGCGCATGGGTGAGAATCTCAACTTCCTGTTGATGCTCTGTTTTCTGGGACTCAATGTACTGGGCGCCGTTGCAGGCATTGCCACAGCGATGGAGTCCCGGCTGGAAGGTCGCGCGGGTGACTTGGCGCGGCGGTGGCGTCCAGTGTTGACCTGGGCGCACCTGCTGTTGTTCTGGCCCCTGCCGGTGTTGGTTGGATTTCACATTGTCAGTGTTTACTACTTTTGAGTTTGAAAGCAAAGCATGCATAGACAGCTGATCACCCTGATACAGAGACACAGTGTTACCTCAGAACGGACACACGTCAGTCATCGTCAGACGCTGTGTCTCTGTAACGTGGTGAAGATTGTTACCCCCGGAACACCGACCAAGTGAAGTGAAGGATTCGCATCGCGTGAGAAACGGTTTGATATGGGTGCTCTGGTTACTGGGGACAGCAATGGCTGGGGGCTATCTGTTTCATGCCATCAAGGGTCCGCAGCAACAACTGTTTCTGCCTGGTAAGACGACGTATGGACACTACCAGATTGAGCTTCAATGCTCAGCCTGTCACGACGAAGGAAACGACATGGTCAAACAGGAAGCCTGCATTTCGTGTCATGGCGAAGAACTGGAGCGCGTGGGTGATTCACACCCAATCGCCAAGTTCGCCAAGTCGACCGATGCGCTCAAGCTCCTGCCGATGGACATGCGTGCCAACTCCGCGCTGGTCAAATCGCGGTACTGCATCACATGTCATGTGGAGCATCGTTCCGACGGACTGGCTGCAACCAAGGGGGGCATGGGACTCACTCAGCCGGAGAACTACTGCAAGGCCTGTCACGAGGACATTCAGGAAAACCGCGTGACACATGAAGGCTTGGCATTCTCGACGTGTCTTGCTGCTGGATGTCACAATTTCCACGATAATTCAGGGCTTTTTGAGCAGCATCTCAAAGATCACATGCATGAGAAACCCAATGTCGTATCTGACGAAGCACGCGTGCCGAAGCGCGACTTTGCTCAGCGACATCAGCAGTGGGTTAAGGACCAGGGCAAGTCGATCATCAAACTCACGATGGCAACGGCAGACGCACCGCGCGATGTGAAACTTGAGAAGAACCAACTCATCGCCTGGCAGGACACCGCCCATGCCGCAGCCGGAGTCAACTGCACCGACTGTCACAACGTCAAAGACGAACCGACCGGCAATCTCATCTGGAAAGACAACCCCGGTTACGCAACATGCAAAACCTGTCACAAGGATGAAGTCCACGACTTTTTGGGTTCGCGACATGGCATGCGATTGGATCAGGGGTTAAGCCCGATGACGCCGGGGATGGCAAGACTGCCGATGCTCGATACTGCAAGAGACATTCAGATGACCTGTAACAGTTGCCACTCAGCACACAGTTTTGATACGCAGTTCGCTGCCATGAGCGCGTGCATGCAGTGTCATGCTGATGAACACACGCTGAGCTTCAAGAACTCCGCGCACCATGATGCATGGCTTGATGAGATTGCAGGTGTCGGTGCTGCAGGTTCGGGTGTCTCCTGTGCAACCTGCCACCTGCCACGGGTGCAGCAGAAAGTCGAAGGCAAGATGCAGACATCCGTCATGCATAACCAGAACGATTTTTTACGACCCAACGAGAAAATGCTCCGTCCAGTGTGCATGCAGTGTCATGGGCTGCCCTTTGCGATTGATGCCTTGGCGGACCGCAAACTCATCGACAGTAACTTCAGTGATCAACCGGCTGGCAAGCATCACCAACCCAGCAGTTTCGACATGCTCAAACAGAAAATGAATCTTGAACATAAGGAGAAAAACAAGCACTAAAAACCAACCTTGAACGATCCCCAGCGTCGCCCCCCCCCCGCCCCCGGAAGCCAAGAAGCATTTCCCCGTGCATGTGTATGCCAAAGGAAAAGCAACCAACCTCATGAAACCACGACTCCGGTGCGGGGGTGCTGATTGGATCTGACTCCCAAGGAAATATGGAAACACAAACAAAGGAATTCCCGCTATGTCACGCTTGTTTACAAAAACCAGAATCGCTTTGACACTCACGATCTGCACCATGGGTCTGGGTACCACGTTGCTCATGACCGGCTGTGGTAAATCCGAAGCCTCCGCCGCGGCACCAGCAGGTGTCGAACATCAGAAAGTCGCAGACATGCTCCATGCCGTCATGGCAGCGGACCGTAAAATCTACGTCAAAAACGTGGTCAACCGTCTGACCAAAACCCAGGACATCCAGGTGCTCGAAGAGGATGGCAAGACACACAAGAAATTCAAAGGTTCCGAAGACTGGGAAACCACCTTCGCGACTTTGCCGTTGCCTGCCCAACAGTTCCGCTATGGCTCGGAAGAAGCGTATCGCAACAACCAGAGCTTTGAGTACGGCCTGATCAGCTCATGGGCCATCAACAAGAAACACATGCCCGATACGGATTTTGAAAAAGAGAAAATCAAGATCATGGAAGACACGGGTAAACCTGTTTACGGTGAAGAAACTGTTGGCAGTGAAAAGTTTTTCGTTGCCATGTATCCCGACCGCGCGACTGCCAAGGCGTGTTGGGATTGTCATAACAATCACGTGGACTCGCCCAAAACGGACTTCAAGCCTGACGACGTGATGGGCGGGATTGTCATTCGCATCCCGATGTAATCCGACGTGCAAACCTTGTCCCAGATCAAGGAAAGCTTGCAAGGAGATTCGTACCATGTTCCGATGCAGCCAAAGTGCTTTGATGTTGTTGAGCTGTGTGCTTTTAGCAGCATGCGACAAAAAACCGCAAAGCGAAACAAACACACAGTCAGCCTCAACGGAGGCGCATGAACATGCCGAATTCCCCAAACCCACCGACCCGAGCTTGATGGCAGGATATGACGTCTTCGCCCAAGTGTGCAGTCACTGTCATATTGAAAGTGAGTATGCGCCGGTGATCAACAACCCCAGAGAGTGGTCCCAACGTCTGGATAAACGCGGCCGCGAGACACTGCTCAAGCATGCCATTGAAGGTTATGGGGACATGATGCCCAAGGGTGGCAGGCGTGGCAAGGATCTGACCGATGAACAGGTTGGACAAGGATTGGATTACATTTTGAGTTTACTGCCCAAAGAAGAATAAACCTATTAACACAGCGTTTTCTGTGTTAACGCACAGTCAACGCCTTGACCGTTCAGATAACTATTCACACCTCATGAATCGCAAGGAAAGCCAAGTGACTCCCAAGCAAATCGAACTCGTTCAAAGTACCTGGGCCCAGGTGGTCCCCATCGTCAACACCGCGGCGGATCTGTTTTACAGCAACCTCTTTGAAATGGATCCATCACTGCGTCCCATCTTCCCCCATGACATGACCGAGCAGAAGAAAAAGCTCATGGCCATGCTCGGGACAGCCGTCAACGGACTTAAAAATCTTGAGAGTATTGTGCCTGCTGTACAAGCCTCAGGCGTCCGTCACTTGGATTACAAAGTGACAGCGCCCATGTATGATACGGTTGGAGCTGCGCTGCTTAAGACTTTGGAACAAGGATTGGGTGACGCGTGGAACGATGAAGTCAAAGAAGCCTGGACGGTGACGTACACCACGCTGGCTTCGGTGATGATCGGCGCAGCAGATGAACACCTCAAAAGCAATGCGTGACACCCGCAAGACAGACTCATGAATCACCTGCCCCGCTTTGTCCGTCGCACGTCTGGTTTCACATCATCTATGTTGGTTTGCAGTCTCTGCTTTCTGGGTGGATGTGGTGAAGAGGAAATCGAAGTCTATGAAGCACCGCAACCGGCGATCGCTTCGAACACCGCGCATGATCCCAATGACGGCGGTGATCACGCCGGCCATGACCATGCGGATCACGATCATGCAGCACATGCATCCCCAACGGACAACAGCGCATCAACCGTCTCGGGCAAGTTCACTGTGAAGCTTCCCGAAGGTTGGAAACAAACGCAGCCCGGTTCAATGATTCTGCATAGCTATCAGACGGTATCGGGTGCTGCTGTGAACGTCTCAGCATTCCCCGGTGATGTCGGTGGTGTTGCGGCCAATGTCGCACGCTGGCGCCGCCAACTCGGATTAAATCCCCTGTCTCCAGACCAATTACAGCCCGCCCTCAAAGCGGACAAGATCGGCCCGATTGATGCCAGTCGCGTCGATTTCGCAAACGACACCCAACGCCTTGTCGTGAGCTTTGGCATGGTCGATGGCAAGACGTGGTTTATCAAACTCACCGGCACATCGGAACAAGTCCAGACCGCCCTGCCCAGGTTTGACCAGTTCCTCAAAACCGTGAACTGGCAATAAACAAATCAAGTTCAACACAAAGGCCAGGAGCACGGATGCTCTGAAGCAATCAGCGCCTTTGTGAGTGATTCCACGATGTTTGATCCGAGTTGGCTCGCACATGAAAAAAATACTCAAAAAGTTCGCTTCACTGCGCATCACCGTCGTGGTGCTTATCGCAGGCATGATGCTCGTCTTTGCTGGCACGCTGGCCCAGACGCACATGCCCATCCGTGAAGCGCAGAAAATCTACTTCCAATCCTTCGTGGTTCCCGTCTATCTCGAGGACGGTACCGCCATCCCCGTCCTCCCCGGCGGGTACACGCTGGGCATCATCATGGTGCTCAACCTGCTATGTGCGTATCTCACCACGTTCCGATGGACCGTCAAACGCATGGGCATCCTCATTATGCATTCGGGCATTCTCATGTTGCTCATCGGCCAACTTTTTACCGATCTCTACTCCGTGGAAAGTTATGTCTCACTGGATCACGGGCAGGCCAAGAATTACTCCGAGTCGTTTCATAAAAATGAACTGGTGATCATTGATGCGACCGAGGATGTTGACAAAGACACCCAGACGGTTTACAGCATCCCACAAAGCAAATTAAAGACGGGCAACATGATCACCGACCCACGCTTGCCAGTGTCGTTTTCGGTGAAGGAATTCATCCCCAATGCCCATCTTGCCAGAGGTCAAAACCCGCGCCCGACCCGAGGTTTTGGGCAAACCGTGATTATTCAACCTGCGCCACCGGTTAAAGGGGATCAGCAGCGCAATCTTGCCTGCGTCTATGTCGATGTGATTGCAGACGGCAAAGTTCTTGGGACGTGGCTGCTGTCGACCGCATTCGTCGGGCCGGATAAATTTGATTTACCTGATCCTGCGCACCCCGAGAAAACCAGGACCTATCAAATCCATCTGCGTCCCAAGCGGTACATGATGCCCATGACACTCAAACTCCAGGAATTCAAGCACGAGCGTTTCACCGGCACCAATGTCCCCATGGCCTTCTCCAGCCGATTGCGACTGGTTGATCCCATCCAACATGAAGACCGCGAGTTGACCATCAGCATGAACCAGCCGCTGCGCTATGACGGCAAGACGTTCTATCAGGCAAGCTTTGCCAACGACGATCAAACCACCATTCTCCAGGTGGTGCGCAACCCCGCAGCGGTGCTGCCCTACATCGCATGCATCCTGGTCACGCTGGGCATGAGTTGGCATTTCATCGCTCACTTTCTCAAGTTTTTCAACAAGTTCATCAAGCAGGACACGGAGGTCAAGGCATGAACATTTCCCGCTCAAAACAAACCTTGATGTCAACGATGCTCATCATCCTGTGTATGTCCACGTCCATCTTCGCACAGGAAACCAAGCAGCCTGCAACCAACGCCACGCCGGATTGGAAGGCATTGGGAAGTATTGCCGTGATGCATTCAGGTCGACTCAAGCCGCTGGATACCGTGGCCCGTTCGAGCATGCTGATGATCTGTGGCAAGCAGACCGTCAAAGTCAATGGCCAGTCCATGCATGCGTTGGAATGGCTCATGCAGGTGATGTGCAAGCCTGAAGTCGCGGACAATTATCGCGTGTTCCTGATTCACGATCCGGACATCCAGGCACTCTTACAACTTGGCGAAGAGGATAAGCGTTGGAGTTTCACCGAGTTGATCCCGCATCTGCAACTGATCTCCGCCCAAGCCAATGAAGCGCAAAGTGTTCAATCGCATCAGCGCAATCGCTATCAACGTGCGATCATTGAACTGTATAACCATGTGACCAGTTATGTCCGACTGAAAAATGCCATCGCGCCAGAGCAAAGCAAGGACTTTGCAAAACAAGCACAGGACGCTGCAGCACTGGTCAAAAGCCTGATTGCAGATCCGGACAAACTCACCGATGACATGGTCTCGCATATCAACATTCTCAAGAAGGGTTACGAGAACCTGGCTCAAAAGAGCAACATCCATTTCGTCCCCCCCATTGGCGAGTTGGAATGGAGTCGCATCGGCGAGCATATGCGTCTAGTCCTGCTGGGCCTGCCGATGGATGATTCGGTGATCCGCATGGCAACCATCCGCAAGGCCTATCGTGAAGGTGATTGGCAAACGATCAACACGATGGTCACCGAGCATCTTGCAACACCTGCTCAGCAGCAATCCAAGGTCCGCAGTGAAGCGATGTTTAACCGCATGGCTTTGCTGGTCAACGCCATGCCGATTTATGCGTTGGGGTTGGTGGTCACGCTCATTGCCATGATGTTCAAAACCCGTTGGATGATGATCACCGGCACTGTGATCGTGCTCGCTGCCATCGCGACACACACGTTTGGTCTGGGTTGGCGGATGTGGATCGAAGGGCGCCCGCCGGTGATCAACCTCTATGGCTCGGCGGTGTTCATCGGCTGGGGGGCAACGATCATGGCCATGGTCCTTGAGAAGATTTACAAAAACGGGCTTGGCAATATCGCTGCCTGTCTGATTGGTTTTTCGACGCTCATCATTGCTCATCATTTATCACTTAGTGGTGACACCATCGAACCGGTGCGTGCGGTGCTGGACTCCAACTTCTGGCTGACCACCCATGTACTCATTGTCACGCTGGGCTATTCGTCCATGTTCGTTGCGGGTGCACTGGGTCTGATCTTCGTCGTCCGTGATGTGATTCTGCGAAATTTCACCAAACAAAGCTACGCACGCATGGGGCGCATGGTCTATGGCATTATCTGCTTTGCGATGCTCTTTTCCTTCGTCGGCACGGTGCTCGGCGGTATCTGGGCAGACCAATCCTGGGGGCGCTTCTGGGGTTGGGACCCCAAGGAAAATGGTGCCTTGCTTATCGTCCTCTGGAACGCTGCGATTCTCCACGCCCGCTGGTGTGGCATGGTGCAGGTTCGCGGGATGATGATGATGGCGATCCTGGGCAACTGCATCACCGCCTTCAGTTGGTTTGGCGTGAACATGATGGGGGTCGGACTGCACAGCTACGGCTTTATGGATGGCGCGTTCATGTGGCTCATCGGATTCTGCATCAGCCAACTGATTTTCGTTGCCATCGGCTTGTTTCCCGTCGGACAAACCATGCCTGACGACGAAAGCAACGACAATGTCAGAAAACAGAAACCGATCCTGCTACCCAGACAGGATTAGCCCATCGCGACAGGCACACAGTCGCCGTAATGTCGTAACGTTCATGGTTTCATTGAAAGCTGTGTCCCTCCCGGGGCACGGGTGATCGGTCAACCATACAACTTGGCAATGCGCTCAATACATGCGTACCTTCCGTCACTCCCGCGCAGGCGGGAGTCCAGTGAGCACTGCAATCGTCAACAGAATGCCACTGGATTCCCGCCTGCGCGGGAATGACGAGATGAACATCGGCTTCGTGATTCGATTCGTTGGAATGCGATACACAAGGCAACCCGCCCATCAGGAGATGGACGGCTTTGGCCAAGGCGTTGTTATTTTGAGATGAACACGCTTAACGTGAAAACTCACAGTGTCGTCGCGGTCGAATACAACGGCATCAACACCGCCACGATGTAGGCGACCAGCAACAGAATCAAGCCAATGAAAATCACCTTATTGAGGATAAAGTTCGTCAGTACGGACTTGATAAGCTTTTCCTTGGCAATCATCACCACGCCAGCAATCACCACACTGGGGACAAACAACATGCTCTTGGGAACCGCCAGAAAGAACCTGGTAAACGCTGTCACGGGGACACTCAAATCCGCGAGCTCTTTTTCAATCCGACCGGTCAGTGAAAACACGATCACCGCAAAGAGTGCCAAGACCATCAGGTTCAACACCAGCGTGCAGATACTCCCCCAGTAAAGCAGTTTTTGCGTGGTCGGACTCATGCGTTTGTCCCGTCATATTGAATCATTCAGACACCGCCATCTTACCACGTTCCATCACCAGCACCTTAAGCAATCGCCCCTTGGGGACGTTGATCCCCCAACGATGTCCGATTTCAGTGAGTGGCAATTCACCTGCTTTTTCAGTGATTTCATCCCAATCGCGTTGACGCAGCACAAGGTAACCCGGCTCGTTGACTTTGGCCCACTGGGCAACTTCACCGCTGGCGATCACGTTCATACCCCTGGGGAGTTTGCCCGGATACGCATCTTTGTCCTGCATGCGAATGCCGTTGATGTAGAACACCAGCGATGCTTCTTCGTAACCGGTGACGGTGATGGGGGCGTGGATATCGCCCTTCTCGTTGATAATCTGGACGACCTCGGGACTGATCTTGAGCATATCTTCGGAGGCAGGAAGGATGCCGTAGGCAAAGATGCCCCAGAAGGCGACCGTCGAACCGAGCATCAACTTGGCGCAGCGTGCATACTTCTGAGCCTTGTGCGCTTTGAGGACATAGATGGAGACTGCGAACTGGAAGATGCCCGCCACCGTGCCGGAGACGATGAGGTCTTCCAGGTCAAGATTTGTCTTCTCAAAATTGAGTACACGGAAAAGAATCGGACCGCCAATCAAGGCAAGAGTGGAGAACCACATCAGCGGGAAGTAACACGTGCCGCCCTTCTCCATCCAGAAGCGATCCTTCTCGGATAAGCCGTTGGGGTTGCGGGTCAGTTCACTGATTGCAGCAGCGGTGACAATCGCCAGCGCCGGGAACACCGGCAGGATGTAGTGCGGCAGTTTCGTCGCCACCACCGACATCAAAATAAATGTTGGCCAGAACCAACCAAGTAACACTGCCCGAGATTGTTCATTGCCCAGTGTCCGACCATACAGCGCACGGACACTGCCATAAAGCAATAACGTCCAGGGCATGAACAGGCCAATGATCACAGGGATGTAGAACGGCAGAGACAGGAAGAAATTCCCGCCATGACTTTCCTGCGGTTCGAGGATGCGGTTAATGATGTGTCGCCCGATCCCGATCTTGGCAAACTCGCCGCCGGTCGCCCGGTTGGCAGGAATCGCCCAAAGCAGAAACACGCCAGTGGCAACGAGTGACAAAACGATGAGCCAAATCAGCGACTTTTTGCCCGCCTTGCGAAACGCACTGTTACCAAACCAGAGCATGCCGACCATCGACAACACGGGGACCGCCAACCCCACCGGTCCCTTGGTGAGCATCGCGCCGGTGAGACCCAATAGCATCGCAGCCAGATACCCAACGTGAGTCTTGCCCGATTGGAGCATGAAGATCGCAGGCGTGATCGCTGTCATGATGAAAGCCAGTAACACACTATCTGTCGTTGCCGCCCCCCCGACGATGAGCATCAGGCCCGACGTGCAGAGTATCGCTGCCGACCAGAATCCGGTTAGCGGGTCAAAAAGGCGTCTACCTAGCCAGCCGGTGAGCAGACTGGAGACCGCCATGCCGACGGGTGCAAAAAAGCGCACGCCAGCTTCGCAGGGCCCCAGCAGCGTCACGCCGATGGACATCAACCAGTAAATGAGGATCGGTTTGTCAGGTCGCAGGTCACCGTTGAAAGTCGGGACAATGTAATCCCCGCTGGCAAGCATCTCCAACGTAGCTGAGGAGAAGCGTGTTTCATCCCGATCAAAAAGCGAAGACTGGAAAATCGTAAACCAATACAAACCAAGCATCAACAGCACAAACAACACCATCGTATGCGGTTTGGTCAGGTTCTCGTATAGCTTATCGGACGTATCGCTCATGAAGTCTCCGGGGCTGCGTTGCGTGGGTATCATAATGGATTTCGGAGATGGAAATGTAAGCCGCTTGCGGTTTAGCATTTGTTACTTTGCGTTACAACCTTCGAGGATATTCGAAACGCGCTTCTCGCGCTAAACCGCAAGCGGTTTGAAACAATCCGAAATCCGAAATCTCGCCGCCTTCCCGTTGCCAAGGGGCCTGAATTTCGTTACAATCCCCGATTCACTGAATTTACTCGGCCAGGGATGCGTTTTGCATCTGCCGGTCCGGCGTGTCGGCGCGTGGTCGACACCACCGAGTAAGACTGGAGAAACAACAAATGTCCGATAGCCCCACCCGACTTTATGAAGGTCTGTTCATGGTCAGCCAGGCCGCCGCTGGCAGCGATTTCGCTGGCGTCGTCGCCCACATCAAGGAAGTCCTCGCCCGCGCTGAAGCCACCGTTCACGTCCTGACCAAGTGGGACGAACGTCGCCTGGCTTACGATATCAAGACCGCCAAGCGTGGCACGTATTTCCTGGCTGTCTTCGATGCCCGTTCGACCCAGGTCGCCAACATCGAACGTGACTGCAACCTTTCGGAAACCATCGTTCGTGCCCTGATTCTTCGTGGCGATCACATCGGTGACGTCGAACTCGAAGAACTCAAGAAGCTCACCCCCGCTGAACAGGAAACCGGTCTGCGTTCAAGCGACGACGATGACGAGAAGAACGAAGAAGTTGTCGAAGATACCAATGACGACGTCGATACCGATGTCGATGCCGATGACGAAGATGGTGACGACGACGACAAGTAAATAAAATCCGCCACACATAAAGCCTGATTTTCAACTCATAACGCCAAGACAAGGATTTGCCCGATGCCCAATCTCAACAAAGTCATGTTGATGGGAAACCTCACCCGCGACCCCGAGCTTCGCTATTTACCTAGCAATATGGCTGTCGTCGGATTAGGTTTGGCAGTGAATCGTCGCTGGCGGAATCAACAAGGTGAGCAGCAGGAGGAAACCACCTTCATCGACTGCGAAGCTTTTGGAAAACAGGCGGAAGTGATCAACCAGTACCTCAAAAAAGGTCGCCCCGTCTACCTGGAAGGTCGTCTCAAACTCGACCAGTGGCAGGATCGTGACGGCAACAACCGCTCCAAACTCAAGGTGATCGTCGAGAGCTTCCAGTTCATCGACTCCCGTGGTGAAGGCGGCGGTGGTGGTGGCGGAGGTTACTCCGGAGGTTCCGGTGGCGGTAACCAGGGTGGCTACGGTGGCGGTGGGAATCGCGGCGGTGGCTATGGTGGCGGTAATCAAGGTGGTGGCAATAACGCTCCCCAACAAGACCCCCACCAACCCGTGGACGAAGATGACATCCCATTCTGAGCAATGGGTTGAACAAATTAACTTACATGCTGGTGTAGCGCCGCATCTCAATGTTGAATGCGGGCCGACGCCTAACTGATTTGCCAACAAGAAAGGCAAGGACAACATGAAACAAGTCCAACTTCTACTGACTCAAAACGTTGATAACCTCGGCATCGTCGGCGATGTCGTCAAGGTCAAAGCCGGCTACGCCCGTAACTATCTCCTGCCCCACGGCATGGCCACCGCGCCGTCCGAAGGTGCCATCGCTCGTTTGGCCGAAGAACGTGCACGCGTCGAAGCCGAACTCAAGGAAGTCCACGCCAAGCAGGCTGCCATGATCGAGAAGCTTGAGGATTACGAATTGACCCTCCAGCGCTCGGCCAACGAACAAGGCATTCTCTTCGGCGGCGTCTCGCAGCATGAAATCGCTGAAGAACTCCGCAATGCAGGCTTTGAAATCGATGACCGCTACGTTCGTATCGGCGAACAGATCAAGCGTCTGGACAGCTACGAAATCCCCGTCGTCATCAACAAAGACCTCAAGACCCACATCAAGCTCTGGGTTGTCTCCGACAAGTCCAAGGAAGAGCTCGAAGCTGAAGCCAAGGAAGAAGCCGCTCGCCTCAAGGCCGAACTGGCTGCTGAAAAGGCTGAAGAAGAAGCCGAAATGGCCGCCAAAGACGCTGAGTAAAATCCAGCAACTGGCTATCGAAATTCAAAAACCACGTCTGGCAACGGACGTGGTTTTTTGTTGCGCCTGTTGCGCAAGTCAATGGCTCTGCGTTTAGAGCAGTACAAATAATGATTCTCCATTGAATCTCTGATTTCGTCATTCCCGCCTGCGGACATGATCCACGTTGTTTTCTGAGGTAATTGAGCACCGGGTGTCAACCCGGTGCCCCTTGGATATACGTATGCACAACGGGCACCGGGTTTACACCCGGTGCTCAACTTTGATAATGACGTGCATAAACCGCCTGCGCGGGAGTGACGAAAAGTGAAGATTAATTCTTCGAACTGCTTTATACTCAAACCCATGAAGACCATGCATCCAAAAGATTTACTGGTGTATCACAACATTCTCAAGCTCGTGTGGAAGTACGGCAATCGTGAGTTGCTCAAGTCCATGGGGTTTGAGAAGCACCTTGATAAAGACGATCAAGACACGGGCGATGTGCAGGATCATACGGCTGAGGACTTTGCAGCGGACCTGGAGAAACTTGGGCCGACCTATATCAAGATCGGCCAGATTCTCGCAACACAGTTGCCGATCCTTCCTGCTGAGTACAAGCAGGCGATGGAGCGATTGCAGGATGATGTCGAGCCGTTGGATTTCAACACCGAGATTGTGCCGGTGATTGAAAGCGAGTTGGGTTCGCCGGTGATGAGTTTGTTTGAGCAGATTGACACGTTACCGATCGGTGCCGGTTCACTTGGGCAGGTGCATACGGCAACGCTCAAAGACGGTCGCAAAGTCGCGGTGAAAGTGCAGCGTCCCGGTGCGCGGGAGAATGTCAACGACAACTTCCGAGCCTTGGAACATGTCGCAGCCACCTTGGATAATCTCACCGACCATCGCTATGGCTTTGTGGACGTGTTGGATCACTCCCGACAGACGTTGCTTGAGGAGTTGGACTTTCGACATGAAGCTGCCAACCTCAACACGATTGGTCGATCCCTGCAGAAAGAGCCTCGCATCGTTGTCCCCTCTCCCATCGCAGGCATGAGTCAACGGCGGGTGTTGGTGATGACATATCATGATGGCGAAAAAGTCACCGACCTGACACCGCGCAGGATTGAAGAGCTGGACGGCGCTGCGCTGTCCTCAAGTTTGTTCCGTGCTTATCTGCATCAGATTCTGGTTAAAGGTACGTTTCACGCTGACCCGCATCCGGGCAATGTGTTGCTTGATGACCAGGGGCGGATCGTGCTGCTTGATCTTGGGATGGTGGGCCATTTGTCATCGAACCTGCGCGAGATGCTCACGCAGTTGGTCCTTGCCATTGCCGATGGTCGTGGTGATCAGGCTGCCGACATTGTGATTCGGATTGGCGAAGCGGACCGCACGTATGATCACATGCACTTTACGCAGCGGATCAACAGCCTGGTGATGCAATGTCAGCAAAACGCGGTCGATGGCATTGACCTTGGGCGTGTGCTTCTGGACATTGCCAACATCTGTGCCCAGGATCGCGTGCGCATCCCGCCGATCTTCTCAACGATTGGCAAGACACTGCTGAACCTCGACGAACTGGTGAGTACGCTCGCCCCGACATTCAATCCCAGTGATTCGGTTCGCAAGTATGCAAGTAAAATTCTCACTAAACACTTCCGCCGATCATTCAGTCGGATGCGGATGTACGATGCTGCGATTGAAATCTCACGTCTGTTTGAAGAAGCACCGCGTCGGATGAACAAGCTGTTGGACACGATTGTTCGGCAGGATCGCGGTTTGAAGATTGATGCCATTGACGAAGAGCAGTTGATCCAGGGCTTTGAGAAAATTGCCAACCGGATCACGTTGGGCTTGATTGTTGCTGCGTTGTATCTCTCCGCCGCGATGACATTGAATGTGGAGCATGCCGGCCCGAGAATTTTTGGTGTGCCGCTGCTGTCGATCCTGTTATTCGTTGCTGCATTCGCGGGGACGTGGATGATCCTGATGGCGATGTACTTCAAGCGATCCAGTCGGAAAAGATAGCCTTTGAATCGACTGTCCTACCACGCCAAACGAACACATTTTGCCATGCTGATCATTTTCTGATCGCCTGATCAAATTTTTCCCGTCTGGGGATTTACGACTACTTTTTATCTTATTAAAATATATCTCCCTTAAAATTAGATATATATAAAATTTATCACCACCAATATCTCATTGGCACCTGCTTTGCATTGAACTCACTGACAACCGGCCAAGTGTTGGCTGGTGTGATCAACAACCGCTGAGTTTGCCAGGAGACTTGGTCATGACCCGCCAACGAATCAACATGCGATCACTGGGTAAGCGGATCAAAGGCGCTGCCCTTCCACGTCGGCTTCGTCAACGCCAGATGCACCTGAAGCAAATCGCCAGCTGCATGCGTCTTAAACTCAAACGTGCTTATCCCGACGGTTTACCGAGCGATCACGCTTCGCTGGCCTTAAGCGATGGTGACGAACTGCTGGCTGCCCTTAAACGTTACGAAGAGGGATGCTACGGCTATTGCGAAGAATGCGATTGCCCCATCCCCCTGCTGGAACTCTGGGCCAAGCCGCAACGACGGTGCTGTCGAAACTGCCTGGCTCAACGTGGTGATCCACCGGGACGCAAACTGCGCTTTTCAGTTTGAGTTTCATGTTTCACCACCCCCTCACGAAACGGCCAACGTCAATCGTGAGACACAACCCAACCGCACGGCAAAGTGTTACTTGCCACCAAGGAAATCCGTATGGAATCATTAGATCATTCGCAATTGACCATCATGTTTCTCTCACTGGGCATCCTGCTGGCGACCGCCCGACTCTTCGGCGAAATTGCCAAGCGTCTGCATCAGCCGGCTGTGCTTGGTGAGATCCTTGCAGGCATTGTGCTTGGCCCGACCATCCTCGGTCAGGTCTGGCCCGACGCCAATGCCATGCTATTCCCGTTGGAAGGTCCCAACGCGCTGATGCTCAGTGGTCTTGCCACACTGGCGGTGTCACTGTTCCTGCTTGTTGCAGGGATGGAGGTGGACTTATCCACCATGTTCCGCCTTAAGCGCGTGGCCTTGATCATTGGTTTAACCAGCATCATCATTCCCTTTGGTATCGGTATGGGCGCAGGCTTGTCCGTGCCACAGGTGTTGGGGATGGAAGCTGGCGCTGACCCACTGATTTTCTCCATGTTCCTGGGGATCGCCTTGTCGATCTGCGCGTTACCGGTGATCGCCAAGATTCTCATGGACATGAACCTTTTCCGTTCAGACGTGGGGATGACGGTGATCGCGGTTGCCATCTTCCAGGACCTGGTTGGCTGGATCATCTTCGCCATCGTGCTGGGGATGATGCAGGCTTCACATGCCGGTGAAGGCGAAGGCATGGGCATCGGCATGACCATTGCCCTGACACTTGGCTTTGCAGGCTTCATGCTCACCGTCGGCCGCAGTGTCATCCATCGCATTCTCCCGTGGTTGCAGGCTCACACCAGCTGGCCCGGCGGTGTCCTCGGCTTTGCCCTGGCGCTGGGTATGTTGGGCGCAGCCTTCACCGAGTTCATCGGCATTCATGCGATCTTCGGCGCCTTCATCGTCGGCGTGATGCTCGGCGACTCACCACATTTGCGTCAGCAGACCCGCACGACGATCGAACAGTTCATCTCGTTCATCTTCGCACCCCTGTTCTTTGCCTCCATCGGTCTGCAGGTCGACTTCGTGTCGCACTTTGACCTGAGTCTCGTTGCCATCGTCTTCGTCCTTGCCTGTTTCGGCAAGGTGCTCGGCGGAGTACTCGGTGCCCGTTGGGCAGGCTTCCCAACGCGTCAAACCTGGGCGATGGGCTTTGCACTCAATGCCCGCGGTGCGATGGAAATCGTGCTGGCGTTGCTGGCGTTGCAGTACGGTGTGATCGGACAGGACCTGTTCGTGGCATTGGTGGTCGTGGCCTTGGGTACGGCTTTGATGGCTGGCCCGATGATGCAGATCGCCCTGAAGACCAAGCAGCCGGCCAAGTTCCGCAAGTATCTCACCGCCAATACGTTTGTCCCCGAGTTGGCATTGACCTCGCGTCATGATGTCATCGAAAAGCTGGCCAACGCAGCGCAGACCAATGCGGACATGCATGGCAGGAAAATTGCCGACGCCGTGCTGACACGTGAAGCCGTCATGAGTACCGGACTCCCCGGCGGACTGGCGATCCCCCATGCCCGTATCCCCGGACTCAAACAGCCGGTGATCAGCGTGGGCATCATCCCCACTGGTGTCGACTGGGACTCACCCGATGGCCGATCGACCAAGCTGGCCATCATGGTCCTCACGCCCGACAAGGCAGATCAGACCCAGTTGGAATTGCTCGCTGACATCGCGTCAACGTTCAACGATCCAACCACCATGACCAAGGCCATCAACG
>PAIY01000027.1 GCA_002704825.1 Phycisphaeraceae bacterium | reverse complement strand
GAGTCTGTGTGTGATACGAGTCACGCAATAATCCGGATGTGGCTCCTGTTCCCTTAGTTACCGTCGTTGTATTCGTGGCCATTTTGGCGAAAGCCCAAATCCTGCCAATCGAATTCGAGCAGGGCTTGAGTCATGTAGCAATGGCGCGTTGACCCATGACGCGGGATGCTCGCAAGGATAAAACTTGCCACTGAGTTTAAACAGATTAGCAATCGCTTCTTCCATCGCCACGTTGTCCGGCTGATCACTGAACAGATACAGCAACCCCGCATGCAGATTCAGCAGTTTGACTTCATGTTTTTTCAGGCGTGATAGCTTGCGTGCTGAGAGTACATCTTCAGGCAGTCTCACGGTGATCACAGCATGCGGCCAGGTCAGTTGCGCCCGACCAACCCACTTGCGAACTTGCGCCGGTGTGGGCTTTGGACCACCGAAAATCGCTTCAGACAGGAATCGGCTGTGTTCTGGTTTGAGATCAAAATCAGTCATAAACTGGTCTCAATATACCATGAATATGACAATTTAGATCACTAATATGTGTTTGTGATTCAAAGTTGAATCCGACCTCATGACCCATTTTGATCTGGATAAGGAACACCTCATGTCCGCCCAAGCCACTGCCGCGACACTGTCGCGCCCGTCGTTTACGCCCATTAACCCGACACCTGAGCAACTCGAAGGCGTCGCATTCTCCCGGCCACGTCCGCGTGAATTGCAACATGCACTGACACATGAGCAACTCGACTTTTTCTGGGCCAACGGCTACGTCTCACTGCCCGGACTTTTTACCCATGATGAAGCGATGGCATGGCAGGAGGCCTCCGACCGAATCTATCGCGATAAACTCGTGGACCCCATGAATGTCCGTTATGACTTTGCTGAGATCAAAGATGCAGATGGCAACGCGACCGACGAAAACATCCTTTGGAAGATCGACCCATTTCATGATCTTGATCCGTCATTTCGTCGTGCGGTATTTGATCGTCGTATTCTCGATGCGTTGGCAAGTATCTATGACGGTCGCGAGCCCCGCCTGTTCAAAGACAAGCTCATTTACAAGCCGCCACACACGCATGGCAATGGTCTGCATCAGGACTACAACTGGTGGCAGGGCTACTGCACGAGCCTGATCTCCGTTGCAGTCTCCATTGACCCTGCAACGGAAGAAAATGGTTGCACCGTGGTCTATCCCCGTGATCCGCGTGAAGGCTACATTGGTGAGTTGGGCACGTTTGAACACAAGATCGCAGACAGTGTCGATCCGGATGCTGCGGTGAAGAACATTGCCAAGCCCGGCGATGTTTTGCTGTTCCATTGCTTCACGCCCCATGAGGCTGGCCCTAACACCACGGATCATGTCCGCCGCCAGATGTTCCTGACGTACAACGACTCAGCGGATGGCGAGCATTACTTCTCGCACCGTGAACACTACTTTGAGTATTACAAGCAGGGACACTACAAGGAAGAAGACCGCGACCGTGTGTTTTTTGAATGATCCCTGAGAATAGCTTGATACTTGGCTTGAACCACAGAGTCACAGAGGCTCAGAGATTAAAACAAGATGAGGTATTCTCTTGCCTTGTTTGAGGCTCTGTGACTCTGTGTCTCTGTGGTTTATTAAAAGATATTTACGCAGTGGTTTCTTCAGCGATCAACTCCAGCAATGCCTGACGCAATTGTTTGGTGATTGGGCCAGCATTCCCATCACCGATGGTATGTTTCTCCACACTGGTGACCGGCAGGATATGCCAACTGGAGTTGGTGAGAAAAACTTCGTCTGCATCAATCATGTCTTCGACAGTGAGCATGCGTTTGACCACACGCAGTTCCAGTTTCTCCGCCAATTCAATCACGGCTGCACGGGTCACGCCCGGCAACACCGGCGCAGGCAGGGCCTGTTCGACTTCTTCACCACGGGCGTAAGGCGTGAACAAACTCCCGTCCTTGACCAGGAACAGGTTGGAGATCGCGCCGGAAGCAAGGTGGTTGGAGACGTTAAGCCAGATCGCTTCACCAGCCCCGACACTGGCAGCCTGGCGCAGCGTCCGTAGACGTGGCCAGTAGTTGAGCGTCTTGTGACCTGCCATCGGATCAAACGGGTTGCTGCCCGCCGGGGCGATGAGCACGGTAATCCCAGTCTCAAAATAGGCCGGGTCATAGGTGGTCGGTGGGCTGGGGACAATCAGCAGTGTTGGCACCGGTGGGGCGGGTTGATCGCCCTTGAGCATGCTGACGCTGCCTGCTGTCAAGGTCAGGCGAATCCGCGCTTCGGTCAACTCATTATGGGTCAATGTGGTGTTGACGGCATCAGCCAATGAGGCGGTGTCGAGTTGGGGGGTGAGTCCCAGTGATTCGGCGCTAACTTTTAATCTTTCAAGGTGTTGCTGTAATCGGAAAACCTTGCCGTTGGTTGCTGACATGGTTTCGAAAAGTCCGACAGCGTGTTGAAAACCCGCATCGTGAATCGAGACGGTCGCCTGGTCCTGTGGTATCATTTTGCCGTTGAGAAAGACATCCATACTTTTTTACTGCTCCGGGGAGTTGAAAATTTGGAATAATGATGTATCATGTCCGATTCTCTGCAATATCGCAACGTCGGGCAGTTTAATGCTCAGTTGTGACCGCGAGATCGGTAATAACATTAGCACGAATCGTTTGCCCACAGTGAGGTAAATCATGAAAACTGGCATCCATCCTGACTACATTGACTGCGAAGTGTCCTGCGCTTGTGGTAACAAGTTCACCACCCAGAGCACAGCAAAGAGCATCCACGTCGATATCTGCAACGAGTGTCACCCGTTCTTCACCGGTAAGCAGAAGTTCGTCGACACCGCCGGCCGCGTTGAAAAGTTCCAACGCAAGTTTGCTGGCAACTACTTCGGCAAGAAGTAAGCTCAACCAAACCAATCCAAACCGCAGCGTAATGTTCGCGCTGCGGTTTTTCGTGCGCCCCCGGAAGTTATCACTGTTTAACAGTGAACCCAACGTTGAACAACAGAGTCACAGAGGCACAGAGAAAATTTTAGAATAAACTCTGTCTTGAACTCTATGCCTCTGTGCCTCTGTGGTAAAGCCATTTAAGCCTGATTCTCATGTCCGACCTGCAAACCCGACTTCTTGAAAAGCTTGACCAGATTGCTGAGCAGTTCAGTGATCTGGAAATGCAGTTGCAGTCGCCCCAGGTGATGCAGGACCACGAAAAACTCCGCGAATTAAGTGTCAAGCGGGCGGCGTTGGCACCTATTGTCACACAGTATCAAGCGTTCCAATCCATTGCTCAGCAGATTGCAGAGTACGAACAGGTGATTGCTGCCAATGACGAGCCGGAGTTTGTCGAGATGGCCAAAGAGGAGTTGCCCGACTTGCAGCAGCAGGCCAGCGACTTACTTGAAAAAGTCACCGGCGAACTGGTCACTGCGGACGACCGGGCGATTGGTTCGGTCATCGTGGAAATCCGCTCAGCATCCGGTGGTGATGAAGCTGCACTCTGGGCGGGGGACATTTTCGAGATGTATCAACGCTATGTCGCTCGCAGTCATTGGAAAATTGAACTGCTGGATATCGCGGAAGGTGAAGTCGGTGGTGTACGTCATGCCGTCTTTAACGTCCGCGGTGAAGGGGTCTGGCAAGGCTTTGGTTACGAAGGTGGTGTGCATTGCGTCAAGCGTGTCCCAGCTACGGAAACCCAGGGTCGCGTGCATACTTCGACGGCGACCGTTGCGGTCCTCCCCGAGCCGGAGCAGGTGGATATCGACATCCCCGAATCCGAGGTGGAAATCCATGTCACCACGGCACAAGGTCCCGGCGGTCAGAACGTCAATAAGGTGGCCACCGCGGTACACATGATCCACAAGCCCACCGGCGTGGAAGTCCGCATGCAGGAGTCCAAAAGTCAGACTCAGAATCGACAAAAAGCATGGATGCTGCTGCGGGCTCGGGTTTACGACATTTATCAGCGGGAAAAAGACGCAGAGCGTGCCCAGCAGCGTTCGAGCATGATCGGCTCAGGCGGGCGATCCGAGCGGATTCGGACGTATCGTTATAAGGAAAATATCGCCGTGGATCACCGTATCAACACGTCATTTTCCCTCCAGACGCTGCTTGCAGGTCAGATGGAAGAGATGATCGACGTCCTGATCAGCTATGACAAGGCTCAGCGTTTGGCTGCCCTGTGATTTTTGCGGATAAAACACGGTTCACTTTACAGCAAATCCCCGCGAATATCCGATAACTAGAGGTATGACTGTTCAACTGTCAGGGCTGTGGTTGCGCCTGGTGATGGGTTTATGCCTTGCATGGAGCCTGCTTTTATCCTGCGCTCATCTCAAGGCTCAGCCTGCGACGTTTTACAAGGATGAACGCCAGTATGCCCATCAACGTCTGATTCACAAATTCGATTTTGAAGAAGCACGTTTTGGCAACTTCGAAGACATGCCCGGTTATTGGCATCGCATTGGTGCGCCTTCCAATCTCGGCATGCCGCACTTTGATCAGCAACCTTTGCATCAACAGATGACCATGCTCAAAGGGTATCCGACCTACACGCAGGTCCGATTCAACATGCCTCAGAATGACAAAGGCGATCACAACCTTTACCTGGGACTCAACGGTGGCAATGCCGGAGCGTATCTGGAAGTCGGTGCAATTCCTGCGGTGCCCAACAGTGACTACCGCATCACCGCCCGGGTTAAGACCGCCCGATTGGAGCATGCCTCCGCCAAGTTCACTGTTTATTTTATCGATGGCAAAGGTCGCATCGTTGAAGACAGCGTGGTGACGACCGGCTTGTTCAAGTCCAACGACAAATGGATGGACTTGAGTATGAAGCTCAATGGTGACTTTTCGCCAGCAGCATGGATCGGCATGCAGGTGGAACTGCTTCAGGAACGACGTGACAAAAACTCACTGCTCGGTGACAAGCAGGTGATTTTCAACGAAGTCGATGGCGGTGTCTGGATCGATGACATTGCCATCTGGCAGTTACCCAATATCAGTCTTTCGACACAGAGTATTGTCAACATACTGCGCGATCCCGAGAAGCCGAATTTAACGGTGAAAGTGCGTGATCTGAGTGGCCGCCGTCTTGTCTCGACGCTGTCGGTGTATGACTATCGCCGGAACCTTTTGGATACACGCAGCCAGGAAGTCGGTGCCGGTTCACCCAATGCCTGGACACACGAACCACCTCTCCCGGGGTTTGGCTGGTATCTGGCGGACCTGATTGTTTCTGAGACCAAGGACATTGATGGTTCGGATATCCAACAGCCGGTCGCCCGGACGCTGTGCGGTTTTCTCTGGCTTCCCTCGGATAAGCCAGCACACCTGGGCGATGCAAGGCGCTTTGCGCTGCGGGCGGTGGATGTGCCTGATATTGAGTTGCCGATGGTACCTGACCTGGTGCAGAAGGCCGGGATTTACGGGGTGACCATCAGTCCCTGGCGTCGGGACACATCGACAAAAAATATCGAGTTCCAACAGAACCAGCTTGATGATCTACTGCATCCATTGATTGCTGAAAACCGTGATGTGATTTTCAGTCTGCATCCGATTCCTGATCTTCTTAAAAGTGAATTACAGCAATCCAGTCTCCAGGCGCACATGCTTTTTGATCAGGATGTCAACATCTGGTCCGCCTACTTCAAGCCTGTGATTCTGCGTCATAGCCAACGTGTGCGTCAATGGGAATTGGGGTCGGTGCTCAATCCGACAGCCATGTTTCACAAGGATCTGCCGGGGCTCATCGGTCGGGTACGTTATCAATTTCAGACGTTGGCCCCCAATCCGCGTTTGATCCTGCCCTGGAGTATTCTTGAACCGCCGCATGCGTATCTTGGCAAAGATGTGGGCTATGTGTTGAAGGTACCGGTGGGTGTGCATTCGGAAAATCTCAATGCGTTCTGGGAAGATTGGGCCAAGCAAAGCGATGTTCCACGGACCTTGATGTTCCAGGTGCCGCCTGCTGATGAAATCTCACAGCAAGATCGCGTGACCGACCTGTCACTGCGCATGCTCCGGGGTTGGGAGATTACCCAATCGGGCATGATGATCAACAAGCCCTGGACGGTTTCGGATCGACGCGATGTGGTGCTGATGCCCGACCCGACGTTGGGCGTGTTTGCTTCCATGTCCAATCGACTGTGCGGTCGACGCGTGGTGAAACATCTGAACATGGGCCGTGGTATCCAGTGCTTGATTCTCGATGGTATTGCAGGAGGCATGCTCGCATTTTGGAATGAGTCGGCACCGGATCGTGACACGGACATGACCATGCACCTTGGTGTCGATCCCAAGTGGCATGACCTGTGGGGCAATCATTTGCCAATGACCGTCGAAGATGGGAAACAGAATTTCAAGGTCAGTCGCGAGCCGATGTTCATGGAGGACATCGATACGGAGTTGGCCTTGTTCCGCGCTTCATTCGTGGTGGACCGACCATTTATCGAGTCACGCCAGATCCCGCACAACCGTATCGTCAAGCTGCACAATCCGTGGAACCACACGATCTCAGGGCACATCACATTCCTCGAACCTCAGAAGTGGCGCATCAGTCCCAAACGCATGTTCTTTTCCATGGCCGCCAATGCCGACTACGAAATTCCCATCCAGCTCTCCTTCCCCATCTCCGAAACGGCGGGGCATAAGGAGTTGGTCGCGCGGGTCGAATTCGTTTCACAAAAACGCTATGACGTGAACTTCACCACACCTCTGGAAGTTGGTTTGAAGGACATCGACTTTTATTCGCATTTGACCATCGAACGCAATCCCAAGACAGGCACGATTGATGCACTTGTCACCCAACGCATTGCCAACCGTGGCGATGAAGTGATCTCGCTGTATTCCTTTGCCAACATGACCGGTTACTCACGCCAGGAACGCCTGATCTCACAACTTCATCCCGGTGAATCCATCATCCGTAACTTCCGGTTCCTCGATGGCGCACAACGTCTCAAAACCCAGAGCGTCCGAACCGGTTTACGTGAGACCAGTGGCCCAGCGGTGATCAACCACCATCTCTCCGCGAGTGACCTGGTGACACGGTAAATCTAATAAGTTCCTCAGAATGCTGCATCAATGCGTGATGCTGATCCAACATGATTCATTTCTCTTCCAACGGCCCCGGTTCAGGCAGCTTGGGTTCATCGGGGAAACTTGGCCAGAGTTTGGGCTTGGGCGTGATGCAGTTGGTTTCCACTGCGCCGATGTCCGGCGCTTTGCCCTGGTAATCGTCGTTGAAATTGGGGATGCGAACGCCAGCATCAAAACCTGCTGTTCCCGGCTTGAGCCACAGACGTCCGTCGGGGGCACGCTCGTATGTCGGACGTGCACGAATGCCGTGTGTTTGTGAACCTTCCCGCGCCTTGATCTTGCCCGGATACATGTCGTAGTCATAGTCGTTGCTGGGAGTGAGTTGCGTATCGCGGACCGCCCAGTCCCGGTCGTGACGGGTATGGATCATGTTGTTTCGGGAAGTGATGTTAAAGGCAGTCTTTTTGTTGGAAGTAAACACAATGCCGGACTGTGCGCCACTTGAAGCATAGTTGGTGTCACCGTCAAAGGGCGGCGTTTGCAACGCAGTGTTATGGAAAATATACATCTTGCCTGCAGTCCATTGCGGGTTTTCGTTGCCGAGTTTCACCAGGTAATGTCCGCGGAGATCGTTTTGTGTGTTGCCTTCATGTTTCCGGGAAACGCCATAGACGTTGCGGAAATAGTAGACTGGCCCCAGTGACGGGCAGGCAGCACCGATGGCGCCGTAGGTCATGTCGATGTAATTATCCCAGACGCGGACGTTCATGTTTGCGCCTTCGACTTCAAGGCCGTCGTCCCAGCAGTGCGAGACGTAGTTGCCATAGATGTCGCTGTCACGATTTGGGAAACCGCCGAAGCTCATGTTGTGCAGTTCACCCATGCCGTCGTTGTACATGTGATCGATGTCCGAATGGATTTTGTTGTATCGGATGACGTAGCGACCCTTGCCATGGACGAAGCTGATACCTTGAGGGCCTTCGGGATGTTTACTGCCGTTGACACGTTTCTCGTTCCAACTGTTGGAGTCGCTGCGGGGGTGATGGAGGTTGCAGTTTTGGATGACGATGGATTCGAGTTTACCCGAGCGGGAATAGATGGCGGAGTTGAGGTTTTCACCAAAGCTATCCACATCACGGACGCGTCCCCAGCCGGAGATATCGCAGTTGTCGATGACAATGTTCTGAACATCACGCAGTTCAATACCGTGTTGTCCTGCATTTTTGAGTGTGAAACCTTTGAGAATGACGTAGGATGCCTTAACGGTGATGTTGACGGGATATTGGTTGGCTGCATCACGGACACCACTTGCGCCGGAGGCCGGTTCGTAGAGAACATAGCCGGACTTTTCGTCACCGCCTTCGGTGATTTGCATTGCATCATTGCCATCGGGGATGGTGATGCGTTTGGCGATCTTGAAGTTTTCGTCCCATGTGGTGGTGGTGAAGGTTTGCGTAGTGTTGGTTTGGGTGAGGGTGAGTTTGATTTCGTAGGTCGTTGCAGGTTGGAGATAGACGATACTGCCACGGTATTGCCCGTTGTGAATGTTGGCAGGGGAGGCGTGATCGTTGGGATCAAGCCAGAGATTCATCGCCTGTTTCCAGTCACCGTCACCTTGTTTGCGATAGGCGACGGTGCATGGATTGCTCGCTGCTGCTTCTGCAGGTTTCCAGTAAAGTCCGACGCTGTGAAACGTGGGGATGGCGATAGGCTCGTGATGCAGAATCGGTTTGGGGGCCGGGCCGATTTCGACCATGCTCACGTTGGCAAAGTCCACGGTCTGGTTGAGGTAGGACTGTCTTGCATTCCAACGCAGCAGAATTTCCAGTTGCTCACTGTCACCGCTGTTGATGGTGTCGGTGAGTGTTTCCCATTGGGGACCATCACTTGGGCCGAGGTTGAAACGCTCGGTCTCTTTGCGGTTTTTGTATCGCTTGATCTGCACAAAGCCGACGTCTCTGGTTTGGCTGCGGAGGGTGACTGAGACCTTATACATCGTGTCAGGTTTGACGTTGATTTTCTGACTGATGTAGCCGAAGTGTCGCATCACTTCGCTGCCGGTGTTCACGCGCAGCGCGTGGGTGATGTCTTTGCTATCGGTGATCGGGATCAACTGAGCCTGGGCATAACCGGGAACCGTCCAGCCGCTGGGGAAATCCTGATCACTTGCAAGATCACCGCCTTTGACCAGATTCTCAGCCAAGACCGGGCTGGAAAGTAACAGACTCAATCCGACCAGTGAACAGAAAACGACAGATGTAGCACGTAACCAACGCAACGGCAGACTCCCTTTGGAATAAGACAGTGGACGCAGGATCACCATGGATCGCATCACTGAATTTTAGAGAGCACAGTGTTAAACAGTTACAGGTTTTGGCTGTGATGACGCTGGTTTTTGAAATTATTTTTCTTTGAGCAGTCGCAGCACTTCGTCAAGGTCTTTATCACCACGCCCTGAGAGATTGATCACCAGATTTTCTTCCGGCTTCATTTGTGCAGCGAGTTTCAAACCATAGGCCACCGCATGGCTGGATTCCAACGCGGGGATAATGCCTTCGAGCTTGGTGACCTTCTGAAATGCTTCGAGCGCTTCATTGTCTGTCACTGCAACGTACTTGGCACGATGCGAGGCAAACCAGAAAGCATGTTCCGGGCCGACGCCGGGGTAATCCAGCCCAGCGGAGATGCTGTGGACGATGGCGGTTTGGCCGTCGTCATCCTGGAGTACGAGACTGCGTGAACCATGCAGGACACCGGGCTTGCCGAAGGTGATTGAGGAGGCATGGTCACCGAGTGTTGGACCGCGTCCACCGGCTTCAACACCGGTGAGTTTCACATCGGTGTCATCGACGAAGGGGTGGAACATGCCTGCTGCATTGGAACCCCCGCCGACGCAGGCAATGACATGGTCGGGGAGTTTCCCGAGTTGGTCGAGGCATTGAGCGCGACATTCCTTACCGATGACGGATTGGAAGTCGCGGACGATCATCGGGAAGGGGTGTGGTCCGACGACCGAGCCGATGATGTAGTGCGTGTCTTCACTGCATTGCATCCATTCTCGCATGGCAGCATTGGTCGCATCCTTAAGCGTCTTGGAACCTGACTCAACGCTGACCACGCGGGTGCCCAATAGCTCCATGCGCTTGACGTTGGGCTGCTGACGACGGATGTCTTCTGAGCCCATAAACACATCGCATTCGAGCCCGAACACAGCAGCGGCGGTCGCGGTGGCAACACCATGCTGACCGGCGCCAGTCTCGGCGATGACGCGCTTCTTACCCATCCGCAAAGTCAGCAGCGCCTGTCCCAGGGCGTTATTGATCTTGTGGGCACCGGTGTGCGAAAGGTCTTCACGTTTGAGATAGATTTTCGCGCCGCCTGCAGCTTCGGTGAGTCGTGAAGCGAAGTACAGCGGGGTTTGACGGCCGACATAGTTCTGAAGCAGATCATCAAGCTGCTTTTGAAAATTGGGGTCGGCCTTGGCGGTCTTGTATGCGTCATCAAGTTGAGCGACGGCCTGCTGGAGGGTCTCGGGAATGAAAACCCCGCCGAAGTCACCGTAGTAACCTCGCAGGTCAGGCGCCTGGCTCATCGGATTCTGGGTGGTCTGTGTCATAGCCCCGACATTTTACGATACCGGAGCAGGGATTACGAATTGGTGTTTTACCGCTTGTACTTCTTGATCATCAGCAGGATATACCGTCGCTGCTTTTCGCAGTTTTTGAAGAGTTCGGTGGTGGTGTCCGGATAGTAATCGTTGAGTCGTCGGAAACGCTGCTCAGCTGCTTTGTACTCTCGGCTGCGGAGTCGCTCGAAGGCTTCGTTGTATCGGTGGGAGACTTCCTCGATGAGTTGGTTTTGCACCTGTTCAAATCGCAGTTGATGTTTGTCGTCAAAGTAATTTTTGCGACTGTGTGCCAAGGCCATTTTGTAAGCATGGTAGACACGGTAAGTACCGGAGTAGGCCGCGTCCTGACGGTTGTAGAGTTCGTCGGCCTGACTGAGGAACTCGGCAGCAGCTAACGGATCGGGTGCGGAGACTTCCGCGGGTTTACGAATGATGGCTTCGATGGTTGAACGTGTGAGTTCGGTTGGTTTTTCGATGACCTGATCTTCGCTTTTACTCAGTGTCCCCAGGTAGATGAACAGGAACATCATGATGACCAGGTAGCCGCCGATACCAATCCAGATTTTGCTGCGCTTGGAGGCCGCGTGTTTGGCGGAGTCCTCGGGGGCGTCTTCCTCCATGGCAGCCGCTGCAGCTGTCGGGGCTTCAGGGACAATGACCTGAAAGACATCCTCACCGCCGACCTGGACAATGTCCTGCGTCAGCAGTTTGAATCCCTTGCGGCCGACTTTCTTGCGGTTGACCTGCGTACCGTTGGCAGAAGCGTTCTGCAGCACCCATTGGTCATTGACCAGCGCGATCATCCCATGTTCGCGTGAGACAAAATCACCGCTGATGGGGATATCACAATCAGGCTGACGTCCGAAGAGAAACTCCTCGCCGGTCAGTTCCAGACGTTGGCCTTGTCGGGGGCCAGAGAGCAGTAAAATCTGAAGTGAAGCCACAATTCCCTTCCCTTGGTCAATCGTGTGAGATGGATGCAATGATACATTAAAAAGGGAATAGTGATTAGTGATTAGGGAATAGGGTGTTAAAATTTCAGTTCAGATGAAGCTGTTTTTCAACGACTCCTTACTCCCTGTCCTAAAACAACTCCCCGCGTTGCCACTTGATGATCATCGGTCCAAACAGGAAGATCACCACTGCAACGAGAATCAACACGTTGGGCAGCATCAGGCGGAGACTGGCAGAGGCGCTGAGTTTTTCAGCGCGAACGCTGCGATGCATGCGCATCATGTCCGCCTGGTTTCGCAGGATCGTTGACAGTGGCGTCCCCAATGACTCGGCCTGATTGATCGCGCCGATAATTGATCGTAATGACTCCAGTGGGATGCGAATCGCCATGTTTCGCAGGGCGGTCCCGCGACTGGACCCCAGGTCCACTTCTGCAAGCACCAGGGCCAACTCCTGGTTAAAGTCGTCATCGGGTTGATCGCGGATAATCGTGGTCACCGCTTCGTTGAACGTCGACCCCGATCCCATCATCAAACCGATGAGATCCAACGTGTAAGGCAGTTGTTTACTGATCCGACGAACCCGCGCATCGGATGCGGATTTAAGGGCAAACAATGGCCCGAAAAAACCAAGAACGGTCAGCAAAGCCAGGATAATCGGATTTAAACTCATCAACACCAGGAAGCTGAGCACAATCGCACTGATACCTGAAAACAAGCTGCAAAGCAGACAGATCGCAATGTATTCCTGCACGGAGTAGTTGTTCGGGTTGCCCGATGCATCAAGATGCTGGCGGATGTAATCACGCAGGGATAACACCTGAAAACGCTGCGCCCAGATGATCGCTGCACCGAGAAATGGTTTTAAAACTGGCTGATCAAAAAGCGTCTTGGGGGTGTTGGCGCCCATGGCACGCGTGAACTGGCGATGGATCGGCACGACATCATTCTGGCGATAGCGAAACGCTGAAAACACCAGCAGGAAGATGCTCAACCCCAGATAGCCGGTCACACCAAGTTGGATCAAAAGTTCATGCATGTTTGTCTACTGATCCGATTCGTCCAACAATCCCATTCCCTTTTCATCCATACAGGCAAGTTTCGTTTTGAGCTTCGCTCAATCCGCGTTGACACAACGCGGCTCGCCTGACTAAATATCCACCGCCATGATCTTGCGGATCCACAAAAACGCCATGCCGACCATACCTGCTGCCACGAGGAGCAGGAT
>PAIY01000026.1 GCA_002704825.1 Phycisphaeraceae bacterium | reverse complement strand
ATATGCTGCTGTCATCTGAATCCTCCTTGATTCGATGACAACATTATATCAGAAAATAAATCTCGTGACGACACTGCTTAACACAACACATACATAAATGTAGCTGGATATATGCTTTCATTATTTAATGGTTTACTGACGTTCTTGACTCAATCACGCAAAAACACGGCATAAAACGCGTAACAAGTCTTATTTAAAAGTTATGTCTCACTATTAAGTCAACAGGGTATACCCCCGACACTTAGCTTGGGTCCACATCCAAAAAGTCGTACTTGTCCATGTTTATTGAATTGGAGTTTTGAAGATGCGGATCACAATTGGCAAGAAAATATACTTCACGGTTCTTGGCCTCGTTGCCGTTTTCACCACCGTGTGCGGGCTAACCATTTTGTTCATGACAAATCTCGGATCGCACATCACCGAATTGGTGGACGAAAAAATCCCTCAACTATCAAACATGCAGGAAGCATCACAGATGATGCTCCAGGCACGTCGGTCGGAAAAAGATTTCCTGATGCGACTGGATGAAAAATACGTTGGCAAAGTCCAACAGGCAGCAACAAGCGCCATCGAACATTTGAACCTGGCGCAACCCAAAGAAAAAGGGACGCGTCAAACCGAGTTGCAAACGGCTGCCCTGCTTGTCCAAACCTACCATGACAACTTCAAGCAAGTCGCAGACATGGTCATCCAACGTGGCCTGACGCAGGAGCAGGGATTACGTGGGCAGATGCGCAAAGCAATCCACAAGATGGAAGAACGCATCAAGCAACTTGATCAACCTCAATTACTCGTGGACATGCTGATGTGCCGTCGTCACGAAAAAGACTACCTGCTGCGTGGCCAGGATAAGTACGTAGACAAACTTGCCACGCAGGTCGAAAAGTGTCGGCAGACGGCTCGCGATCTGAAACTCCCCGAAACCGACATCAAAGCCATGGACCAGGATCTGGATTTATACTTAAAGTCGTTTAACGAACTGGTGGCATTGGATCATCAAATTGCAGAAACTTCAGCCGTCTTCCGCAAAGCGACACATAAAGTAGAGCAACTCGTGGAAAAGCTTGCAGAAGCGTCACACGAAGAAGTTCCCGTGATTCGACAAACCATGCTGGCTAAAATCAAAAGCACCCTGCAGATTCTCATCACCTGTATCGCAGTAGGCATCACCGTTGCGTTGATTGCTTCCTTTGTCATGACACGCATGATCACCCGCCCGATCGCTCCGATCGTCAAACGTGCTCGTGACATTGCTGCAGGTGATCTGCGTGGCGAGTCGCTTGCGATCAGAAGCAAAGATGAACTGGGCGACATGACCATTGCCATCAACAAGATGGAAGAAGACCTTAAGCAGGTTCTCAACGAAATTCAGAACACCGTTGGTAAAGTCACCGAGGCCTCCAACGAAATGAACTCGACCGCCGATTCGATGTCCGAAAATGCCAACTCACAGGCCAACAACACCAACAGTGTTGCTGCCGCCGTCGAGGAACTCTCAGCCACCATCAATGAAGTCGCCCAGCAATGCTCCAACGCAGCAAACACCGCCGAAAATGCTGGCAAATCGGCACGTGAAGGTGGCGAAGTTGTCAACCAGACCGTCAATGCCATGCAGACCATTGCGGATGCGGTTAACAAAACGGCAGCGGACTTGCAGCAACTGAGTAAACGCAGCGAATCGATCGGCCAGATCATCGAAGTCATCAACGACATTGCCGACCAGACCAACCTTTTGGCATTAAATGCAGCGATTGAAGCCGCTCGCGCCGGTGATGCCGGGCGTGGGTTTGCCGTCGTCGCAGATGAAGTCCGCAAACTGGCTGAACGCACTACCAAAGCCACCAAGGAAGTCGCCGACTCAATCACGGCGATCCAGCAGGAAACCGGCAACACCGTCACCCAAATGCAGGAAGGCACCAAGGTGGTCAGCACCGGTGTGGAACTGGCAAGCAATGCCGGCCAATCACTGCAGGACATTCTCAGCGGTTCGCAGCAGGTTGCCCAAATGGTCACCGCCATCGCCTCTGCCGCCGAACAGCAATCGCAGGCAACCAAACAAATTGCACAGAATGTCGAAAACATCAGTCACGGCGCTCAGCAATCCCAGGCATCCAGTGAATACACTGCCGAAGCGGCCGGCTCGCTGAGTCAACTCTCATGCAACCTGCGTGATCTGATCAATCAGTTCAAGATGTAAAGCATCCGATCACAACCAACATGAAACAGGTATCGCGCTGATGTGCGATACCTGTTATTTTTTACACGTGATTCCCAATGCAACGTATCAGATCGTCCGTTTGAACTGCGTCGGACTCATGCCGGTGTAGCGTTTGAATTGTTTGGAGAAACTGAATGCATCGGGATAGCCCAACTGCCCTGCCGTCTCCGCCACGGTGTATTGTTTGAGCAGCAGTGTCTTGGCCCGGTCGATGCGTCGAAGGATTCGAAACTCACCGGGTGAATGTCCGACGAACTGTTTAAAGAGTTTGCGGAATCGCTCGTAACTCATGTTCAGATTCTTGGCCAGTGACTGTAAGGACAGTTGCGCTTCCCAGTCTTCTTCGAGTTGTTGCCTGGCCTGCATGATGCCGACCTGCTGCTGGGTGGGCGAGGCTTGCTGGAGCATGAGTTGTCTTGCTGCCATGATCAGGTTGGCTGAACTGAGGGTGACCTGTGCAAACAGCCACGCTTCATTTTCCTGCAGTCGCAACATGGCCAACTGATTCTCGCATTGCTCGATCATCGAGACATGCAGTCCCACATGCCAAAGCGTCTGGTCGGATTTGAGGACCTGCAGATAGCAAAGCGTGTCATACATCTCACGGGGCATCGGGAAATAATACTCCGCCCATTGCCCATCCGGGAGGTGGTACACCGAGTGCTCTTTACCCGGTGGCAGGTGCATCAGATCACCGGGTCCGACCTGGTGTTCATTGCCTATGTGATCCACATAACGGCCGTGCCCGCGCAGGACATAGATGCCGATATACTCGTAGTTGACACGCCGGACGTAGTCATGTCCGCTTTCGGACTTGGTCATAAACCCCCAACCGCTACCGCCTAGTTTAAAATGAAACTGTCGGTGGATCACTTCACTGCGACAGGCACGTTCGACAACCTGCTGGAGGGTGGATTGTGATTTCTTGCTCATGACGATTTGAACCTCATGACCAATTATGACATACATTTGACCAGATGGGTAATGGACAGTAGAAATAACTCGTCTAATCTATAGCCAATCGTGACATACCAATTTGTCCAACCACACGGAGTATTCAAACATGTCAGACAAACTACGCTGGGGCATCATCGGCCCGGGCAATATTGCAAAACAGTTCGCCAACGGCGTGAATCACAGCAAACACTGCAAGCTCGTTGCCGTCGCCAGTCGGACGCCCGGCAAGGCGGACACCTTTGCTGATGAGTACAACATCCCCACGCGTTATACCAGCTATGAAGAACTTATCGCTGATGAAAACGTCGATGCCATCTACATCGCCACCCCGCACACCCAGCATCCCGAGTGGTCGATCAAGTGTTCCAAAGCTGGCAAGCATGTACTCAGCGAAAAACCCGCAGGTCTGAACCGCTATCAAACCGAAGCCATGATCCAGGCTGCCCGTGAAGCTGGCACCTTCTTCATGGAAGCCTACATGTACCGCACGCACCCGCAGATTGCCAAGGTGCTGGAACTGATTCAAGGCGGCGCGATTGGTGATGTTCGTTTCATCGACGCCAAGTTTGCGTTCAACGCCTCCGGCGCCCCGGCAACCAGTCGTCTCAAAGATCCCAACCTCGGCGGCGGCGGTATCCTCGACGTCGGTGGCTATGCCGTCACTTTCGTCAAACTCATCGCAGGTTCGACCAAGACCACGCAATCCATCAATCCCACCAAGGTCAAAGCCGTCGGCGTCATCGGTGAAACCAAAGTCGATGACTATGCTGCTGCCAGCCTGGAGTTCCCAGGTAACATTCTTGCCCAGGTCGCCACCGGTGTCTGTGTCGGCATGGACAACAAGGCTCGCATCTTCGGCACCAATGGCTCGATCACCGTCGAAACTCCCTGGGTTCCCGCACGCGAAGGCGGTACCGTCAAGTTGACCCTCAACAATGCCGATGGCGAACAGATCATCGAAGTCACCACCGACGAATACCTTTATGGCATGGAAGCCGACACATGCGCCAAAGCCATCGCAGCAGGCAAGCAGCAAGCCGACGCACCGGCCATGAGCTGGGACGATTCACTGGGTACCTTCGCCGTCCTCGACGAATGGCGAAGCCAGATCGGCCTGGTCTATCCGGCTGAAACTCCCGAAGGCTGCGCTCCGATCTCAGGTGTCCCCCCCCTGCCCCCCCGTGAAGATCACAACATGAAGTACGCAACCGTGCCAGGTATTGAAAAACCGGTCTCCAAGTTGATCTTCGGCTGTGATAACCAGCACACCTTCGCTCACGGCGCTGCTGTCTGGGACGACTTCATCAACCGCGGAGGCAACACCTTTGATACCGCATGGGTCTATGGCGGGGGCGTGCCTGAAAAACTCATAGGACAATGGTTGACCCAACGCGGCATCCGCGATCAGATTAACATTCTCTCCAAGAGTGCCCATACCCCTTGGTGCAATCCAACTGACATTCGTAAGCAATGCATTGAATCACTGGAACGCATGCAAATCGACTTTGCTGAAATGCACATCCTGCATCGCGACAATCTGGATATCCCCGTCGACGAACTCGTCGACGTGCTCAACGAACTCAAGGACGAAGGCTACATCGGCGTCTTTGGTGGTTCGAATTGGTCGCTTGAACGCTTCAAGGCAGCCAACGAATATGCCAAGGCCAACGGCAAGCAGCCGATGACCATCATGAACAATAACCTGTCACTGGCGCGCATGGTCAACCCCGTCTGGGGCGGCTGCATCGCTGCAAGCGAACCGGAATACCTTGAGTATCTCGAAGATACACAAACCGCGCACATGGCATGGTCTTCTCAAGCACGCGGCTTCTTCACCGACCGCAGTGGTCGTGACAAGGTCGGCATTGATCCACACCTGGAAAAACCGTGGTACAGCGAAGACAACTTCAAACGCAAAGACCGGGCAACGGAACTGGCCAAGGAGAAAGGTTGCCTGCCGATCAACATCGCAGCAGCGTATGTGCTCTGCCAACCCTTCCCGTCCTTTGCGTTGGTCGGCCCGCGAACGCTTTACGAAACCTACACCACCATGCCCGGCTTGGACATTGAATTGACCAGGCAGGAATTGGCCTACCTGGACTTGCGGGCCGATAGCCCCAAGTAAACCAGCAGGTAAAAAACCATCCAAATAAAAACGGCAAGCTTTAACGGCTTGCCGTTTTTATTTGGGTTGATTGTCTTGGCAATTAATTCTTGAATACACGGTCACGTTTGAGAACGTAAAGTCGCATATCGATTGTCGTACTCTTGTACTTGGGATTCTTTTTAAGCTGGATAGCCTTGAATTTTTCGAGATCAGCCAACGCCTTTTCCGTATCACACATCACGAACTGATAGATTTTCGAACGCTGATTCAATGAACCCAAGTCTTCAGGCTTGAGTTCAAGCATCTTGGTGTAGTATTTGACAGCTTCCTGCATGTTCCCCTGCTGACGATGCGAATCTGCCAGGTAATAGTAAATCCAATCGGGCTGCCCTTCGTTTCCAATGGCATCTGTCAGAACGGAGATCGCCTCAGTCCACAGCCCCATCTCGTAGTAACAAACGCCCATCAGCCCGCGGAGTTTACCCGGCGCAGGGTTTTTGCCGGACTTCAGAACACGTTCAAGATCATCAGCAGCCAACTGATATTGCCTCAAGGTACGATATGCATCAGAGCGCAGTGCATAGGCTGTCTCGTTGAGGACAATCTGTTTCTCCAGACGATTGATCATCATGACCAACTGGGCATTACCGATGTATTTCGTTTGATGATCCTTGGCTTTATTCTGAACATAGCCAACCAGCTTGAGATACCGATCCGCAATCGCTTTTTTATCCGATGAACCTTCAAGGCGATTTCGATTTTCAGCAGCTTCTCGCTGAATCCCCTTTAATTCAGACAAGGGCTTGGCGTGACTGGCGACGTTGTAATGCAGTAAGGCATCATCAATCTTGCCCTGCTTTTCCAGCATTTTCGCATATTCGACATTGGCCTCAGGATGGTACATGGCATCAAAAGCAACCCAATTCAGCATGCGTTGAAGTCGGCTTTCAAACTGCTCCCCGCCTTCAGCACGAATCTTGATTAACTCAAATGCGGGATGATTGGCAGGATACATATCCGTCGCCCACTTGAGAAACGTTTCTTTGTGCATCTTGTGCTGTGGGGCATTCATCGCATCAGCCAATGCATCGAGCATCTTGCCTTTGATGGTTTCGTTATACCGCAACTGGTTGGCAAGATGCCCATCAGGTGACCAACCGGCGTTGTGACCTTTCAGATGTGTCCCCACGTACTCTGCGACATTGAGCCAACGTTTGCCGCGAAAATGTTCCAGCGCATCAATCATCGGCGCAGATGGGAATGGTCCATCCTCATGGTAATAATCGTATGCCACATCAGCGAGCACCAACACCAACGGTAGACCGTTGACATACCAATCATTGCGTGTTGCCATCCGTTTATTGAATGACCGCGAATGCGCGTAAGCAGACATCGCCACACTCACCGCCATGTCCTGGAAGGCTTTCTTCTGGTCGCCGTTGAATAAATGAATATAGGCCCGATGTACAAGTGCAGCCTGATAGGGATACTGTTGAATCGACAAATCCAGCCGTTGTAACGCATCATTCCAACGCATGGCTGCACGAGCTTCAATTGCACTACCCGTCGAAAAGAGATAGGAAGCCAACTCCATCCGGTTGGATTGATCCTCGGTCAATGCTTCCATGTTGCCTTGCTTGGGCGCTTGGGTCCATATCAAATCCGGGATGATCATCTCCGGCGTGATTTTGCTCATGTCCGAGAGATCAAGGGTTTTGAGATGCTTCTGTAGCCCAAGTGCAATCTTGCTGTATAGCGCTTTGTTATCAGGATCATCAATGAGTGCTATCAAGTCTTTTTCAAATGCAGGTGCTTTGCGCGCATGTCGGATCGATTGGTAATACGTTTTCAAAGCATTTTTGATATCACGATTTTCACTGACGGGATAGAGGCCTTTTGCCTTTAGCTTCTCACGTTCAAGATGATCGGGAAACTCAAATTGAGCCAGTGTCCAGCCGGACTTGGCCATGTCCAAAGCGACTTGAACATCCTGCCTGGCAAACGTATCAAACATGGCTTCATATGCATCAATCTGCCTGCTGAATTCAGCGGGCCATTTCTCAGGTTGTTTCTTGAGTAATTGTTTGGCGGTGAATGTAATGCGGGACTTTTGCCAGGAGAGTGTGGTTTCGCCTTTTTCGCGTCCCTGCTTGACCAGCCCAATTTCAAGCAGCATCCGTCGGAGATCCAGTGCATGCATGGGCTCGTCTTTGTAGCCTGCGGACTTATCGATGAATTGATTGATCTCAGAAATCTTGCCTTGGATTTGCGTGTAATTCAAACGTTTTGAAGCGAGCATATCATCAAGCTCAGCAAACTCCTTCTCGTATGCACCTTTGACCGGATCTGGTTTGAGTACCTTGGCCATGGCATCGATCTTTTCGATGATCAGGCTTCTTCGCGCATCCTCCGAAGCATTGACCGTCTCCCCCGCGACACCGAGTAAAAAACCAATCGTCAACACAGCCAAGAAAGACCGGTTTAACTTGACGATGTCACGAAAACAAATTGTCACGTTTGCCATAAAATACTTTCAAAAAAAACATAGAGGTCACTTAGTTGCCGAACATCTTGTCCAGATTTCCTCTGGCAATTTTCGCTTTCAAATTGGCGATTCGAAAATCGATAACATTGGTATCAAGCATGTACTCTGCCAACGGATCCTTGGATTTGAGTTTGGCTCGTTTGCTGATACGGACACTGCGTTGTTTCTCCAGATCAGCCAAAGCTGCCTTGTTATCCTTGAGATACCATTCATACAAGTCTGCACGTTCCTCAAGTGCTTTGTCATTATCCGGATCAATCTCCAAAACCTTGGTAAAGTCTTCAACTGCTTCTTTAGCTTTACCTGCAGAACGGTAGAGTTCACCACGGTCGATCAAAGCCCATGTCTTGCTGTAGCCCAAGCCGATAGCCTTGGAGTACTCGGCGATGGCGTTTTCATAATCACCCATTTTCATGTAATTAAAACCGAGTAAGGCAGCGATGACATCCTTCTTGGCGGAGTCATCTTTTTCCTGGACATACTTCAGATCAGCAATCGCCCCCTTGTAGAATTTAAGTTTGGTACGGATGTTATGCCGCTTGTGTAATGTCCAGTTGGTATTGGCATTCAACGCAAGCAGTCGGTTGAGTACACATTCCCAGCGGTACAATTCCAGCGTATCGTTCTTGAATTCTGTTGATCGTTTCTTGAAGTCTTCCTGATAGGCGACATAACGGTCAAAGAGTTCTTTGCTCTCGACTTCACCTTCAAGTTGATCACGCTTCTTGGCACAGGCGAGTTGGAACTTGCTTTTGATTTGATCGACGTTCCATCCCGCTGCTCCGGCGTTGTATTGCAACTTCGCTTTTTCGGTGTCGCCCTGCTTTTCGTAGATCGATGCCAGCAGATAATGAATCAATGGTTCATAGGCACCGCCCAGTTCAGTATTGCGAGCGATTCCTTCAAGGATTTTGACTTTCTCTTCATCTGACATTTCCTTCTTGATTTGAAGAATGCCAAAGCTCGGATGGCCAGAGGAATTAAGCACCTTGGCCTGTTCGACAATCCGATCACGTTTGGTTTGATCCTTGGAAGCATCGTTCCATTCTTGAGCCAAGGCATTGAGAATCTCAACGCGGTAAAGCTCAGGGCCAAACTTCATGTCATCGACGATACGCTTTGCAAAGGCATCCTTGTTGTGTTCCATGACCAGGTATGGACCGATGTCACCCCACTTTTTCTCGCGAATGAGCTTTGTCATTTCAACGGTGGGTAAGGTCGGGTACGGCTGGGCGGAAGAGCCTGTACCTGCCAACACATCATGAAGTTCCAGAACAGATTGCACACCATTGACAACCCAGGCGTTGCGGTAAGTCGTTCGGTAAAACGTATGTCGAAATTCCCAGGCTTTGACCGCAACGGAGGCAGCCATATCCTCGAAGGCCTGCTTGTCATTGCCAGCGTAATAATGCACTTTGGCTCGACCGATCAACGCGCCATGCAGAGGATAAACTTCAATAATCCGATCAAAGCCGGCAATCAAATCATCCCATCGTTTGGCTTCAAGGCGATCGGCGACCTTGTAGTTGTTCCAGAGCGTGTAGGCATTGTCATAGCGTTCCTGGATGGCTTGATCCCAGTTGGGTGACGTGGTCTTTCCCGGTATCTTGGCCCAGACCAGTGGCGGCAAAACCTTGTCATACCCGTCATCACCGGTCGCGTTGATCTTGTGGGCATGCTCATAAAACGCATTGGCCAACCGGGTTTGAATCGCTGCGTTCGTCGGATTGTCAATAAACTGCTTCGCCAATGCTTCGTATACCGGGGCCTGTCGTTGAGATTGGTTGGCAGTGTAGTACTGTTCCAAGGCTTCCCCGAGTGGGCCATAGGAACCTTTGAGGATCGGCAAACCCTTGTCTTCAAGGATTTTCTTCTGATCATCATCGGGGTATGCAAAATCCTGAAGTGACCAACCGGATTTAGCCAACGCCAACGCACTTTCGATTTGCGCGTTGTCTTTACTTTCGACATCCGCAATGGCTTGATTGGCAAAGTCGATGGCATTCGCCGCTTTTTCGCCAGAGACCTGGGCAGCCTGTTCCTTGACTTGTCCGGCTTTCTTTTTGATCCACGAACTGCTGACACTCTTTCTGCCAAGTATTTCTTTGAGATCGCGCATCATGCCATCAAGAATCAGCGCATCAACTTTGGTTAACTTTTCTTTGCTGGCCTCATCCGTTTTACCTTCCAGCGACTTACGGATACGTCTGGCTTTGGAGTCGAAAAGATAGGCATTGAACTTGTCCGCTTTGAGATCGGCTTCCAAGGTGTAAAAAACCAGGTCGCTTTCGATGGGACTGAGTTGTTTCAGTGCCTGTGCTTTAACTTGGGCCAATCGCGGATCATCGTTGAGTTTCTTTTTGAATTCATCAATGGCTTTGACGGCCTCTTGCCCCGCGCCGGACTTGTGGAGCATCTGGATATGTGCCATAGCGACGTTGGGGTGCCAACGATACTTCAAAGCTTGCCCCAGCGCCTTAGCCGATTCGACATGTTTGCCTGCCTGCATCTGCAACTCACCGACCTTTGAGTAAGCATTGGCGCGCTGCATGTCGGTGTTGTCTTTGTTGTCGGCAATCTTCTGCCAGATTTTCAACGCCTCGGGACTTTGCATCTGTTGCATTTTCAGTTCGGCGGAGAGTTGCAACAGGTCTGGTGAATCAGGATTTTTTGCCAACGCCTTTTCGATGCGTTGGATGGCCTGCTGTTGTTTACCGGTTTGAAATTCAAGCGATGCCATCACGGCGTTGGCCACGGGATGATCCGGTTTAAGCTGCAGCGCACGATTCAGCGCCTCCATGGCAGCGGGACCATTACGCTGCATCAAGGCGACACGCCCCTGCCATGCAAGCAGCGTTGGATGGTTACGGTACTTGGACTGCACCTTCTGGAAGATGGCCATGGCGGCTTGCGGATTACCATCCATGACTTTCTCATCAAATGCAGACATCTGCTTCAAGATCAGGTCGTCGGTCTCATCGGCAAATGCAACCGATGTTGGCCAAATCGCCAAGGCAACCAGAAGACAAAACAGTAGTCGCAAACCAAACAAAGAACGGCGGGTTCCGGTGTGGTATTCGAACATGAATCCAATCTCAATTTTACGTCCCATGACTGCATTACACAGGGCATCACACAAGGGAACATGCGGGTCAGAGTCAATGCCAGACTCATCATCCAACAACATGAGGAAAAACTTGCTGGACGCTTTCTCAACACCAGTTTTATTGGCGAGGTTTTTGCCAAACTGATACTACCAGTATCAATAGACGCAGTGGTTTCGTCAATGTTCCATCGAACAAGCAAAAAGATTAAACCGACTTAAATCAGGCCGTCTTTTGTTCCAAACGAGATATGGTGGGCAGATCAGTCCTGCTTGTGGCGTGCGACAAACTCGGCGTACTGCTCGGGGGTGTCGATCCCGTGATGATGACAGACGGTCTTGACGATGGCGATGGGATAGCCATGCTCCAGAACTCGAAGCTGTTCGAGCTTCTCCAATTGCTCCAACGGCGTGGCAGTAAGCTTGGGGTACTTGAGCAAAAACGCACGTCGGAAAGCATAAAGCCCAGGATGCTTCAGGGGTGTAAAGCCCTTGTCATCTCGATCATATGGGATCAGTGATCGGGAGAAGTACAGTGCGCGGTTGGTCTGACTGACGACGAGTTTGACGATATTGGGATTGGCCGGATCTTCGTCATCAGCAAAGGGTGATGCCAGGGTTGCCATCGGCGCTTCGGTATCGGCACGGAGTCCGGCAACGAGTTGGTCGATCACTTCCGGCTCGATGTCCGGCTCATCGCCCTGCACGTTGACAATCAGATCGACATCGGCAGGCAGGTTGGCTGCGACTTCGGCGATGCGCGACGTGCCGTTGGGGTGATCCGTGCTGGTCATCATGACTTCACCACCGAATGCGGCCACGGCATCGAATATCCGCTGATCATCGGTGGCGACAATGATCTGATCAATGAGTCGGGCTTTGCGGACCTGTTCAACGACGTGCTGAATCAGCGGTTTGCCGGTTTCGTCAGCCAAGGGTTTACCGGGGAAACGTGATGACTGATAACGGGCAGGAATGACGGCGACCGTGGGCATGAATAAACCTTTTTAATTTCAGATTTCGAATGTCGAATTTCGAATTTCGAAATGTGTCATGACGCTGCCAGTTCCTTGACCAGGCCACGGATGCGTTCCATGTGCTGACGGATGTCCTTGAAGTTGATGTCGGTCTGGAGAATTTCGGAAGCGATTTTCTGTGCTTCCTTGGCACGTTCGGCATCCTTGGCGTCGACAGCGGATTTTTCCAGCGCGATCATCCAGTGATAACGAATCTCCAAAGCGATCTTGTCATTGGTAGACTTGTGTGCTTCGACGGCTTTTTCAAGGGTGTCAATGGCTTCGTCAAACCAATCCTGCGCCAGATAACACTGGCCCAGCAACAGCAGTGACTGCACGCGATACTTGGCATCGGAGACAGCCTGCTGGAGTTGTTCAACAGCTTTGTCATACTGCTTGACGGAGAAAAGCACACGTCCCAGATCGTACTTCCATTTGCGGTCCGTCGGATACTGCTTGGTGCATTCGGTGTAGAGGTTGATCTCCATCTTCACCTTCTGTCGGATGGCAAGCTTGTACTTCTGGACCAACTCTTCGTTCTTGTTGTCCTTGAGGACCGCAGCTTTGAGTTTCTTGATGATGCGATCAATCTTGCGTAGCTGGATCTCGACGACCTGGCGTTTATACTTGAAGTCCTGCGAATTGGCGTAAGCTTCTTCCAGGAGTTTGATCGCTTCGTTCTCAGCAGAGTCTTCGCGTTTATCGAGCAATGCCTTGACGAGTTTTTCGCGCAGGACTATATCGTCGGGATTGGCTTCAAAGGCTTGACGACTGCGATTGATGATGTCTTCGATGGCCTGCTCGGTTTTACCCAGTTGGTTTTCCTGATCCAGTTCCTGCTGCTTGGACATATCGCGGACGGTCTTCTTGAAGTCGACTTCCGCGGATTCGATCTGCGCACCGTAACCCGAGTCGATCATGGTCTCTTCAGCCTGCAGATCCTTGAGGCGACTTTCCAGGTCATAGTCATCACGATCAAGTTCCAATGCCCAGCGACAGGCGTTGACAGCCTGGTGGTAAGCATCGATGCGTTCAAAAAGATCGGTGAGTTTGAGCAGGTCCTGCTTGTTGAGCTGCTTATCCATCTCACTTTTTTCGAGCAGGAGAATACCAATCCAATAGGCAACTTCGCCCATGTTGTATTCATCCTGATCTTCAAAGGCTTCGACGCAGCGTTCCATGACGGTGACGGCTGCATTGAAGTTCAACGGATTCTTGGACCAGAGATATTCGGATTGGAGCGCTTTTTCAACCTTGTCCTTGCCGCGCCCTTTCCAGCGGTCAAACATCTTGGCCGGTTTACCACCAGCAACTTTGCGACGCAGCGCCACTTCACGGAGCGCCTCGTGCTTATTCATGTTGTCGGGGTCATGACTCAGACCGTCAAGGTAAAGCTGGATGGAGTAGTCATAGTTGCGTGCTTCGGCAACGGTGGAGGCATGACGGAAAAACGTCATGGCCTTGGTCTGATCACGTTTGATCGAATCCTTCTTGTCAGACTTGTCCGCCTTGGAGCCGGCTTTGCGACCGAGCTTGCCTTTTTTCTTGTCTTCAGACGAAGCAGCCGTATCTTCCCCGGTCTCTGCTGCCTGTTCATCCTTTTCGGGCGTTTGTTGATCGTCCGACTTGGGATCGTCCGTGGGTTTCGCAGATTTCTTACGGCCAAATATCAAAGCACACACCTCTATTGCCAAGAAGAAAATTTTGAATTGCTGCCAAACGTGCAGGACAGTCCCTCTCCCAAAGGTGTCCCAGACCTGTTAATCTATCTCAACAGACCTTCTTGTCAACTGTCAAACCAGCAGTTACACCGAATTGTCGACAAGATTGGCTATTTGATCTCCGGTCGCAATGGCTTTATCGTCTAGGGATACTACGACTAGGAAACACAAAAATGATCACTATTGGAATGAACTATCAAATTTTACCCGGCAAGAATGCCGAGTTCGAACGCGTCTGCCAGGCCGTCATTGAAGCCATGGCCGATATGGAAGGTCACACCAAGTCCTTCCTGTACAAGGACGTGAACGATCCGCAGAGCTATCTGATCATGTCCGACTGGTCTGACAAGGCAGCTTTCGACACTTTCATTGCTTCGGAGCAATTCAAAAATGTCACCAACTGGGGCAAGGAACAGATTCTTGCCGGCCGCCCCAGTCACAATTATTTTGAACACTAAGTCTGTTAACCAGGTCGCTGGGGACATCGTATAAAATCGTGTCTCCGATCCTTGAGCATAACCATGCTTGGGTCGATGTTTGACGCCCGTGTTGCGAAGGTTGGAATCAACTGAGCAGGTTGGATGTTAGGCCAGTGACTGAATATTCCTTGATCACCCTTTAAAAAAGAAAGAGTCATCCAAATGACACGCATTGCCATTCACGGCGCCGGTGGCCGCATGGGTCGCCGCCTTGTTGCCCTGACGCACGAAGACCAGGCCCTTACCCTCGCAGGCGCGATTGAGCACGACAAGTTCTCAGACCTGGGAACTGACGCGGGGATTCTCGCAGCTGTCGGTGAAACCGGGATCACAGTCGGCACCGACCTGCCTTCGGATGTGGACGTGGTCATCGACTTCGCCCTGCCGATCGCCACCCCCGGCATCATCGACAAATGTGTTGCTGCCAAGACTGCCCTGGTCATCGGCACGACCGGCCTCACGCCGGAGATCCACGCCAGGATTGACGAAGCAGGCAAGTCCATCCCCGTCCTCCAGGCACCGAACATGAGCCTGGGTGTGAACCTGCTCTTTGCTTTGGCTGCACAGGTCGCCAAGCAACTGGGTGATGATTACGACATTGAAATCACCGAAGCGCATCACCGCTTTAAGCGCGACGCGCCATCAGGCACTGCCATGGGTATTGCCGAATCCATCTGCAAAGCCACCGGCAAGGACATCGTCAAGGATGTTGTCCACGGTCGTCACGGCGATGATGTCCAGCGTAAGCGTGGTGAGATCGGCATGCATGCCCTGCGTGTGGGTTCGGAAGTCGGTCGTCACTCCGCCTTCTTTGCCAACCTCGGTGAAGAACTCGAACTGACCCACAAGGCATTCAGTCGTGACGTGTTTGTCCATGGTGCGCTCAAAGCTGCCAAGTGGCTCGACGGCAAAGAACCCGGTCGCTACGGCATGGCGGATGTGCTGGGGCTGTAATCCAGTCATCACAACGAAAACAAAAAAACGCAGCGTCATCACGGCGCTGCGTTTTTTTGTGTCTTGTCTACTTGATCAATGTTTGAACCCGATGTTTAAGTTGCGGTAACACATCTCGTTCAAACCAATCATGTTTTTTGAGCCAGATGTTATTGCGCGGTGAAGGGTGTGGCAGGACAATGGTCTTGGGTAAAAGATTCAACGCATCGGCCACGGCATCGGTAATCGTCGGATAGCGCCCGGGCATGTAATAGTCCAACGCATAGCGGCCAATGAAAATCGTCAAAGAAATCGACTTCATCAATTCGAGCAATGACTCATGCCACTGCGGTGCACACTCGGGCCTTGGCGGATTGTCCCCTGACTTGCCTTTGCCCGGATAGCAAAACCCCATAGGCATCTGTGCGATCAATGTCGGATCATAGAACTGCTCCGGGGTGACCGACAACCATTGACGAAGGCGTTCGCCACTGCGGTCATCCCACGGTTTACCGCTGTCATGCGTGATCTTACCCGGTGCCTGCCCAATGATCAGTATCCGACTGTATGATGATGCCTGAAGCAATGGACGTGGCTCACAGGGCAAATGGTCTTTGCAAAGTTCGCAGGCACGGACTTGTTTGAGTAGTTGATTCAAGTGCATCTTCAATCACCACGATAACGGCAAAAAGGCGACGCTGCCATGGGGATGAGCAACGCCGCCAAGGGGTCCATTTTGTTGTCAAGAACGATCAGCCGGAGACCTTGGCCCAGTAGGCGTCAGCCTTTTTGATCAGCTGTGATTCGTTCTTATCGTTCCAGATTTTCAGAGCGTCAATCTTGGCGTTCTTGAGGAACAGGTAGTTCTTGCCATCGACGATCTTGTACAGTGTCGGGTCCACCGGCAGCTTGTCTTCAATGGCCATCCCCAGGGCACACCAACCACCATATGCCGGTTCATACTTGGCAGGATTGGCTTTGAACTGAGCAACCTGCTTGGCTGAAGTGAAGTGGTAGGTCACGCCGTTGTAGTCCGCGGTGAACTTGGGGCTGCCCTTCTGAGCCTTGCCTTCGGTGAAGTAGGACACGGGGCTGTAACCTTCCAACGCGATCCCCGTGGAGGGGACATTGTAGGCATTGATATACGCACGGCTGGGTTGATTGCTCATGGTGTCAGTTTGCTTATGACAGTCGCATGTTTTCGAGTCCATGGATTGTGCATGGCCGAAGTTGGCAAAGGTCAGCAGGGACAAGGCAGCAGCAAAGACAGTGGTTGCGAGTGTACGTTTGCGAGAATTCATTTCGAGGCTCCTTTTGGGATAGAGGTTTGATGTTCCTAAAACAGTGAGTTGAAAAAAAGGGATGGCTGATGTTGCCGGGGCACGGGGGGCGGGGAATCAAGGTCGCTCACACCAGCCATCCCAAAGGGGTTTTACGTCAGGGGAATAATTTGGTTATCCAGTGAGTTGATCAAGCAGGCTGCAAAGCGGACTTGAATGCCGGATCAATCACGACATCCGTCACATGGCTGGTGTAGTTGGACAGTGTCTTGAACGCGACCCCCAACACCACTTCCAGAATCTGCGATTCGTCGTAGCCAGCATCCAGGAAAGCTTGAATCTGCTGTGCAGTCGGACGGCCTTGCGACTGGGCAACCTGCTGAGCAAACTCGCGGAGTGCTTGAAGCCTGGCATCGGCAATGGGCTTGTTTTCGTAGAGTGCAGTGACGATGTCCGGATCGATTCGCTGCTGCTTGGCCATGGTGGTGTGTGCAGCAGCACAGTAATCACAGTGATTGGTTTGACTCACGGCCATGACGACGACCTGTCTTTCGGTCTTGTCCAATGAGGTGGAGTCGAACTGACCCGCCAAAGCCAGGTAACTTTCCAGTGATGCCGGAGCGTGTGCCATCAGCCCCAGCAGGTTGGGGATAAAGCCCATTTGCTTACGCACAGCAGCCAGGGTTGCAGCAGCACGTTCCGATGCATTGTTCTCGTCGAGGGGTTTGAGATTCATGAGATGTTCCTTTTCAAAAGTGTGTTGTGATTTGTTGTTTGTTAAACCGTTGCCATAACAACACGCTATTTGGAATGATTGTTCCAAAATAATCAAAAAATTTATTTCTGAATTTCGAGCTTCTCAATGAGCATACAGACACCCAGCCAGAATGACTCGGCTATAGACACATAGCCCGGTCATCATGGCCGGGTTTTTGAGCATTTCAAAACAAAGAGGAAGAAGATCAATCCAAAAGCAGATCAACCTGATTGATCACCGATTTGAGCATGGTTTCAGACACGCGCGAACGCAGCAAGACCAATACCCCGAGCAGATGGTTAAGCAGCAGGCGCCCCAGTTGTGTTGGCTTGCAACGCTTACTGATCGTGCCATCCGCCTGGCCTTGTTTGACGAGTCGAATGAAGCGCTTGGCCAACTCGTCATAGCGACGGTGCACCACCTTGGCGACCGCTTCATCATGCGGTGCCAACTCCAGGGCCGTATTGATCAACAGACAACCAAACCGTCCCTGCGGATCATTCATGCGTTTGAGTTTGCGTTTAAAGATGGCAACAATCGCTTCACGCGGCTCAAGTCCCTCGGTGGCTTTGGCTAACGAGGGAGCGATGTCGTTTTCGATGTAATGATCCAAAGCATCGAGCAGGAGTTTGTGCTTGTTTTCGTAAGTGTCGTAGAAACTGCCCCGATTAATCCCCATGGCTTTGAGCAGGTCATCCATCGAGGTGGACTCATAGCCATGAGCCCAGAAATAATCCTTGGCTTTATCCAATGCGTCGGTGACATCAAAGGCCTTGGTGCGGGGCATGCGAGAACTCCTGTAACTTCACAATAAAGCCCCGTCACATCCCGGTCAAGATCAGCTAGCAATACTCAGACCAACGCCCCCACCGCAGCGACATCGCGGCTGTCAATCGGCAGCTTCTGCATATTCAGATCCGCCCACATGGCAGCCTCGGCATTCAGGGGCGACTTGATGTTGTAGGCCTGGTAACCAATGATCTCAGCAATGCGTGTGATCAACAGTGACAGGTCTTCGCCAGCCACCCAGTGATCACCGATACAAATGGTTGACTCACTGATGATATTGGGATGGAACACCGGTGTGAGCATGCGACACTGCGGTGCCATACGTGGGTAGTCTGCACCGAGCTTGATCTCCACTTCATGCAGCGAGCAAGGCACCGGTTCGTTCCTGTTATTCAAACGAAGACCACGCACCTGGTACTGAATACGGTAAAGCTCAGCAGGCTCACCCAACATGCTCACCACGCGGATCAACGGCGTATTGACAAACGCACGCTCCACGGACTTCTGGTCTGCGATCAAACGTCGCGTCCGCATCGGCAAGTTCATCAGTTCATCCGAATCATCAGCAGGCATGGGAACCACAATCTGATCGGGAATCGGCACCGCCAACTTCTCACCACAGGCTTTGCATTTACCTTTACGCCCAGCGAATTCATCGGGGACGGTAAAGGAGGTATGACAATGTTGACACTCGAACTGAATCATCCTGTCACCCCCTCAATGCTGATCCAGCCCAGGTCCACGAGGTATTGGAAGCCGAAGTAGCCTCCGACCGCCCCACCGATGCAGAGCACCAGACTCAGGGCGACTGCCACCTTCGACACACGACGCTTGCGGTGGAACACCAGGTAAAGCAGCATCACCACCAACAGCGCAGCGTTGGGTATGCCTGCGGTGAAAGGTCCTGCAAACAAGCCAAAACCGGCAGCAGCAGCGAACATCCAGTCCCACGGAACCGCATCATCACGACGTTTCACATGCGTCTTGCGACGACGCAGATTCGCAGGACGGCGACCGGATGAACTTGGCTTGAGTGCTTGCTTCTTCTCCTTGAGAAGTCCGACAGCACTACAGCCATAGGTCGAACAGCCTTCCATCGCATACCAGCATTCTTCGTGATAAATCTGGTTACAGGCCTTGCATTCCTTGCTCTTCATCGTCGAGAGAACCTGCGTCTGACACACGCTACAGACACCCTTGCTGGTAGGCAATAGGGTATCAATCACTTCGGCATCATCGTCGAGCCATTCAATGAGTTCGACGTTTTCCGTCTGTTCTTCGTCGACGGTTGCCGTCGCCGTTTGCGGCTCTTCTTCCATCTGCGTTTCAACAGCAGGTTCCGGGATTGCGTCCTGCTTGGTTACCTGATCAATCTCCTCGGAGATCGGCATGGCGTGGGCGTCGGTTTCGTGACCGAAGGCGGTCTGATTGCTTGAATCGATATCCGAAGCCAATTCGTTGAAGGCCATCGAATCGTCTTTGGGCGAATCGACGATGGAGGTATCACCACTGGATTGTGACGGTGCGGGATTATCCATATGCAGCGACGGTTCAGCAGGACGATTGTCGGCTGGGCGTTGCTTTACGGCGCGGGCGATGGTCGCGCTCCTGGCGGGAATAATCACCTTGGTTTCACAACTCAAACAACGACCGGCAGCACCAATGCGAAGCGGCTTGGCTCGCAACACCGCGTGACACTCAGGGCAACGGAATACGATGTCTCGCTGCGCCGGATCACGCGGTGGGATGCGATCGATGCCTTGAGGTAATTCGTCGATCAGACGGAAGCTCAAGGTTGCTTTACCAATGTGAATCAGATCACCGGGTAAGAGTTCCTGGCGTCCGACCACCTTGTCATGATTGACGAAGGTGCCGTTGCGCGAGCCCATGTCCTCGACGAACCACGTGCCATCGTCCTCGTTGAGTCCGACCAAAGCGTGGATACGCGAGACGCCGGCTTCCTTGAGGATGATGTCCAGCCCGGTCACACGGCCGATGACCGCGGTGTCTTTGAGCACCAGGCCCGAACTTTCTTTTCCTTTTTCGATTACCAATACTGGCATGATTCTTCCTCTTTCCCTCAAGTTATTTCATGACCACCGACTGTTTGCGTTCCTGGAAGCAGAACGTGGACGAGCCAATCTGAATTTCGTCGCCGGCACGAAGCTTGATGCGTTCGATGGGATCACCGTTGACAAATGTGCTCGATTCCTCGTTAAGGTCTTCAATCTCATAGCCATCACGCGTCTGATGAATGGCAGCATGGTGATCGGAAACCTGCGGATCCTTGAACAGGTAAATTTCACAAGCCGGGGATGAGCCCAGGAATGTGGGATTGCGATAGATGATGAACTGCTTGCCGGTGATGCCCCCGCCGGTGACCTTCAGCCAACCGGTCTTCACCGCCGACTCGATCAAACCGGTGGACATCCCTGCCAGACAACCAATCGCGACAAAGGCAATGAGGCGACTCAGTGCAGCAGAGTTAAGTAGCAGGTCAATCGGGTCAAAGAGTAGACCACCGAGGAAACCGCCCAAAGCACCGCCGATGATGGCGATGACCAGCTTCTTGGAAGACTTCATGACCACGGCTGGGGCGATCGTCAGGAAGACACCAAAGACCGACCAGACCACCGCACGAGCAATCATCTGTCGGATAAAGGACGCTTCAAGTGTGCCACCACCAAGCAGGTGATACACCTTGTTGATAAAGAGTCCGACGAGTGCTGCACCAACCAGTGACAGGCCGATACCGACAGCACCGTTAAGCACCACGCCACGACGATTGCGAGAGATCATCGGTTCAGCGATGGATAACAGGAAGCCGAACATCACACCTACCACGGCATACCAGACAAACCGGTGCACGAAGTTGGGGAGCATGTCGACCTGTAAGCGATCACTAATCGCCTGCATCTGCTGATCGGGTGTCATGGAAAGATCGCTGAGAATCTTGGCATAGGGACTGTTGGGATAGTCCGCATAGATTTGCTGAAGCTGCGTTTCGGCTTCCATCTCCATGATCAAGCCGTTGTTCAGACGCGTGATGACGTCCATGCGACGATTGTCCATCTCCTGCATCTGCATATATCGGTTTGGGACGAACTTGGTGAACCCTTCGCTGAGCCCCCATGCAAGTAGACCACCGAGAATCCCGAACAATGCCATGTAGACAACAGCGTTGTACCAGAACCTGGACTTACCAGCGGCGACAGCGCGCGGTGCGGCAGCCTGCTGGTCAAGGTAATGTTGATGCGCTTTCTCCAATGCCTCGGCACGTTCGAGCTTCTGCTCAACCTGTTCCGAGTGGAGGTCATCCACAGTAATGGTGATTTTTTCGACAGCCATGCGTCGGCTCCATTTCCCTAAATCATCCAAATCAATGATGTATCACCAGCGGCAAGACGACCCACCAGCCGAATGCCGCAAAAAAAAACACGATCATCACGGCCAGCGTCAATTTCATCCGCTTGTTCCACTTCTGCAGATGCTCAATCGTTGCGAGCTTCTCCTGCATCCGTGCCTCTGCCGTATCGTCATCAATCTCAAACTCACCCGGTAATGTCTTGCCGTCCTGCCAGGTGAATAAACCGTCTTCATCTCGAATCGGGTCGTACACGTAGGCGATCTGCCAATCGAGATTGAAAAATTGTTCGTGGATGAACAGGTCCATTTCCGAGAGAAATATCCCGAAGTCCGGATGCGTGTGGTACCAACCGACAATGCGTTTTTCAGCAAACTGTTCATCCATCGTCTGCTGAATGTGTGTCCAGGTGTCCGCGGTAAACGTCACCGCCCCTGCCTGGTGCGTTGCGCCTTCACCAATGATGATGTGGGTCGCAAAGGTCACCTGATGCCCGTCCATCTCGCGCACTTCACCGACAAACACGCCACAGACTTCCACGGTTTTGTGGGCCTTGCCATGCGCCTTGATCGCATCGAGAACAGACTGACAGATCACGACCATTCAATCGCCTCCTCAGTCTCCTGTAACGGACCTAAAACCTTGCTTGCATCTCCGGTGAGTTCAAAACCCACCGCGTGGCTACCGGCTCGGGCAATGATGATGTCAAACGGCGGGACACCAATCTGAGCAAGCGTCCGACCAATGAATGGTTCATCACCTTTGATCTTGTAAAACGTCTGAATATCCCGCAGTTCATGCTGGCACTTGGGACACGCTGCTTTACTCGTCGGGACTTTACCCAATGACGCAAAGAGTTCTTCTTCGTCACCGCACTTGGGGCACATCAATGACGAAAGCACTTCGCGGGGTAGCTCCAATTGGACATCGGGGCCAAGCAACTTGATCGCGCGGTTAAGCAGATCAACGACTGTGATGTCTTCAACGCCAGCGTCCAATGAGATGAACTGCGTGATGGTGTCATGTGAATAACACTCATCTTTGCGGGGATAGTCGATGGTGTACGCGTCGGTCATCAAGCCGTTGAAAACCCACCCCTTGCCGGAGATGGTTTCCATACCGTGCAAAAGCTTAACGGCTTCCTGGGCCTGAACGCCTGCGATGATGCTGCTGATGGTGGGCGTCGTTGGGGTGTGGCCGGTCATCATCTGCTCACGTGAGAGCAGGTTGCATGAACGCCGCATCTGCAGCAGTTTCCAATCCATCTCACTCATGGTGCATTCGTAGCAAGGTCCGGGAGGCGAGAACACACGGACAATGCCTTGAATCTGTTCGATGGCACCGTCGATCCATGGCTTGTTGACTTTGTAACTATTACGGTTGATCGACAGACGCGCTTCACGATTATCAAGTCCGCCGAGAATCACGTCGGCCCAGCGGTAAGCCCCGAGACCAAGATCGTGAACAATATTGCCATCGAAGTGATGGACTTTCATATCAGGATAAATGTCTTTGGCAGCTTTGGCAGCGGCGATGGACTTCTGCGTGCCGTTGTCTTTTTCGCGGTAAAGGACGGACCGTGAGAGGTTGGAATTTTCAATCGCATCCATGTCCGCAATCAAGACGTGACCGACACCCAGCAACGCGAGATTCTTGACCAGTTCATTGCCCAATGCACCTGCACCGACCACCAACACCTTGGCAGCGGCTAAGCGATTCTGATCCCACCAACTGATCAAACGGAACCGATCAAAGCGATCGCCGGTCTTATTCAGTTCGTCAGACAGATTCATTTTTTCAGGCGTCTGGGTCATCTCTCTATTTCTTTTCCGTCAATTGATTCACTTGGATGTGTTGCTTGTCTTTGCGAGCCGGATCGTGTCGATCCGATCAAAGCAAAGCTTTGTCATCATTCAGATGACGCGTACGCAACACCATCTCACCCGGCTGTAATCTCCGGCTGCAATCTCAGCACGTCACCGTCATGCACGCCAGACTGAATCAGCGTCTGCGAGTCGATGAGTTGGCGGCCGGATGCTTTGTGATGGAACTTGTAACTGAGCGGTTGACCATCAGGCGCGAACTGCGGCATCTTCATGCGATCCAGCAGCACAGCCACCACGCGATTGATCGGGGCATCCGCTGGGATCTCCACATCCTGGCGTTTGTTACCGGTTGCGTCCCAAACCTGGACAGTCATATTGGCCATGACTTTCCTACCTCTCCTGGTATGAAAACTCTTTCTCTCCAATTCGGCTGGTCCACCACATGGACACAACCGCGCAGAACCCGCCTGTAACGGATGGTCCTACCCCACGGCTCTGGGAACAGTAACACCGAAATCAAATGATGTGAGAAAATTGTTGCAGGGATTTAAAGATCGAAGTCGTTTGTGACAGCTTTGCGTTTTGTAACGATTGGGAGAGGTGTTGAATCAAGACAACACCAAACAAGCACCCGTCAAGACACGAAAATACGCAGCCCATAGCTGAGTCATCTTGACTTCGTTGGGCTTGGCAGACAACACAACCAGTCAACCTCTGCTCAGGGCATTCACTTGCCCATGAGAAGGCACAACCGCCCCGCACTCCGGGCATTGCCCAGTGGTGTTGCCGGTGAGATCGTAACGACATGCTGTACAAAATTGATCATGGAGAAAGAACTGCTTGAATTGACTTCTTCGAAATACCACCTTGGTATTGGCCCAACGATCCCCCAATCGGTATCCCGATCGGATTTTCCAAAACAAAACGAACGAAAAACATGGAACGAACATCCACAAGTTTCGTTTGAAAGATTGCACTATATTGATGGGTTTGCAAGTGGAATTATCGATCACCTCAAGTCCCAGCAAATACTTCCCCAGAAACATCCCTCTGTGCATATCACGAACTGTCATGAGTAATGGCAGCAGTAGATACCTGAACACCAACAGCCCGGTCAGAAACTCATCTGAAAAAAATACGATATAGGGATCCAACCAGTAAACAACAAAACAGACGTTTGCAACTGACATAAAGATGGCTTGCATAACTGGCATCACAACAACGTTGTACAAGACAGCTTGAAATGAAAGCTGTTGCATTGTTGATATCAGATAGAGTTCATAACAGGAAGTCACAAAACCAACCAGCAAACAAGCAACCAAGAAATCTACTAAATATGCAGCCACACGCCGCATATGAAAGTCTGCTTGACAATCTTTGCAGACAGGTCTGCCATATAGCACACCCACCTTGACTTCTCGTGGTTTTCGGCTGCAAATTGGACATCTATCAATCACTGGTAGTTGTTGCATTTTGACTCGCTGATAAGTATGCCATGATCTTTCTGACCTCACCCTTCTTGAGGTATCAAACAACCATACTCCGGACACTGACCGGTGGTGTTACCAGTGAGATTGTAGTGGCATGCCTGACATCGCAACGAATCTTCATAGCCGCAATGACCGGGACGACGAACATCAATGACACGTGTTCTTGATGCATGGTCTCCGAGTCTATCTCCCTTGCGCAATTACCAGAGGACTAACAAAATCAATCAAGAATGCGCACGCTCGACGAATCATCAAGCCGTTGCGACACAACCGACACACATTGGTCCCGTACAGAACTCGCATGTTGGCTGGGTTTGTGGGATTGTGGCAGAAAGGGCAATTGGCTTCCCGCATGATTAACCCCCGGAAATAATCACATTGTCAGGCGTAGGATGCTCCGATTTACCCAGCTTCGAAGAATCGGGAGTTGGTGCCGCCTTCGCCGACTCGGGCCTGTACGGCGCTACCGCACTTGGGGCAGGTGCCCTTGTAGAACTTGCCATCAGGGGTACGGTAAATGCGGCTGTAGACTTGGCAGCATTTCCAACGAACTGATATCCAAGGTCGTCCCTTGAGTGAACGATTCTCAGCACCGTTTGGGCCAGCTGCACCCTCTCCGCCGGACTGCTGAGCAATACGGGGATTGGAACTGATATCCAGGATGTAGTCCTTGTCGCGTGACATACAAAATGCATTATCGGCTAATCGACAGCAAAAACTCAAGCCCATCTTGGCCTGACAAATTTGCAAAATCTTACAATCGAGCAGGATGACCATGCGTCATACCGGCGTCCAACAAGTATCAATGCAAAGCTGATCATGTAATTTGATGGCGTTCCTGCCAAGTGGCCGCCATGTACTTTCAATCTGCCGTTAATCACAAGCCGAATCGAGGTAGAACACGCTCATTGGGAAGTTGGAATTTACTCGTCTTCCTGAGTGTATGCGATCCCCAAATCTTCGTCATATGCAATCTTGCCACACTTAATTTGATCCATGATATCTTGAAGGTACTGTTCAAGACTGGGGGCCAATTCAGTTGCTTGGGCATACTCATGATTAAAAAGAAGAATGCGTCCCCGCTGAGATTCCGGTGTCTTGGGAGACATGTCCAAAACGATATTGTCCCCACCGTAATTGTCACCAAACCCGATCCACCCCAATTCATAGCCGGGCATGCGATTGCAATCATCTTCATCTTCCGGTTCTGTCATCGGCGTATTGGAGACCAACTGCGATAGTGGAACCAGCATGTAGGCCAATTCGAATTCTTCACTGCTGGGGAATAAACCAATCTCAACACCTTCTAATTCTGGATTCGATTCAAATGTCAAATCTTCTGTCTGGCCATTACAGATTCGATAGATGACCTTAAGTGGCTCAGGTAAGGTCATTCCGGATTGTTGCTCGTATTCCTGAATCTGCTCATCAGTTGCTGGAGGCAATAGTGATGCCTCATATGCCTGCCCGACTTCCTGACTTTTGGCCCAATCGATCAAGTCACCAAACAATTGCTTAATGTTATTCAACGACACCTGTCACCCCGATTCTGAAAATGAAGTTAGTGAAATTGCTGATAAGAAAATCAAAAATCAATCTCGATTTGAGTACGACCCCGTAGATAATCTCCAGATGTGTGCACGCCCTTTACCGACTTCCTTTTCGCGAGAGAGACCAATTTCCTGTTCCAGACGCTTGATCCACTCCGGGCAGGGTCGGTCATAAGGCAAGTCTAATTGATCTCGTAACTCTGCCCAGGCCATGCCAGACTTTGCGCGTTTTAACGCGTCTTTGATTGCATCACGAAATTCGGTGTATTTCATGACGTCTTGCCCCCTGATCAAGAATTCAGCTTGAAGCTATCTTCAATCTCATGTCAAATCGATCCTGGAATCATCTGCACAATTTGATGCTTGCAATCCTGGCGTGATAAAGCCAGCCGGCTGAAATTAGCTTTCTTCTTCGGACTCTGCGGAATCTTCGTCGTAGGCTTCTTCTGCAGCCGGTGTCACACCTTTGACTTCCAGCACCTTGGCTTTGATTTCCTCGAAGAGTTCTTCGTTTTCCTTGAGGAAGGTCTTGACGTTTTCACGGCCTTGGCCCAGACGGACATCGCCGTAGTTAAACCAGGCGCCGGACTTGTTGACGACATCACATTCGACGGCCAAATCCAGCAGATCACCGGTGGCAGAGATACCTTCGTTGAACATGATGTCAAACTCGGCCTGGCGGAACGGCGGTGCCACCTTGTTTTTGACGACGCGAGCGCGAACACGGTTGCCCACGGCACTATCGCCTTCTTTGATGGTGCTGGTGCGACGGATGTCCAGGCGGACGGAAGAGTAGAACTTCAGTGCACGGCCGCCGGGGGTGGTTTCGGGATTGCCGAACATCACGCCAATCTTTTCGCGGATCTGGTTGATGAAGACCACGGTACACTTGGAGCGGTTGATGGCACCGGTGAGTTTACGCAGGGCCTGACTCATCAAACGGGCCTGGAGTCCGACGTGAGAGTCACCCATTTCGCCTTCGATTTCGGCACGCGGGATCAGGGCTGCTACGGAGTCGACGACGATGATGTCCACGGCATTGGAGCGGACGAGCATTTCGCAGATTTCCAAAGCTTGCTCACCGGTATCGGGCTGACTGACAAGCAGGTCATCAACATTGACACCGAGCTTGCGTGACCAGGAGGGATCAAGTGCGTGTTCGGCATCGATAAAGGCAGCGACACCGCCCTTTTTCTGAGCCGAGGCAATGGTATGCAGGGCGAGAGTGGTTTTACCGGAGGATTCGGGGCCGAAGACTTCGATAACGCGTCCGGTGGGGATCCCTTTGCCGCCGAGGGCCAGATCAAGGCTGATTGAACCGGTGGAGATGCCTTCGCGGACATTGGTCAGATCATCGTTGAGCTTCATGATCGAGCCCTTGCCGTAGGCCCGTTCAATTTGTGAAAGCGCTCGATCCAAGGCTTCTTCGCGGCCGGAAGCGGGATTGGGGGCGAGTTTGGACGTCTTGGAGGACTTGGCCATTGTGATTCCTTTGGATTTGCCGTTGCGGGCAGACTTGGCGTTGCTCGTTGTCTTTGATTCGATGCTCGTCACCATACCGCTGCTCCTTAATCTCGTCAATTAACCTTCTAGTTGTTGTTCGGTATTTGAAAGGTATTGACATGTTCGGTATCTGTCAAGGTCTAACTTGAAGAAATGCTGAATTTTTTTTGGAATTTGTTTGGGTAACTGAACACGAACAAAATTTTCAACCCCGGGAACAGACGTCGGTTGATTTTCTATTATCCAGTTATTCATTGACTTAAGATAAAAAAGGCCGACACGATTCACGTGCCGGCCTTGGATATCATTTTGTAATACCATGGTGTTTGATTTAGGTCACTTGGCTTCGACGATGACGGCCACTTCGTCCTCGGTCAGGGTCAAAGTGACCTGGCTGATGCCATCTGCCTGAGATTGGGACTGGACGGTTCGGACACATTGAGCCTTGGGACCAGCGTAGACGTATCCGACCAGTGGTGTGGAGCGATTGAAGGTGTAGCTGCCTGAGTGCAGGGTCACCATCTTGTGCTGACCGACAACGTAACCGGGCCAGACTTCGTCGACGGTGATGGGATAGATTTTCTTGAGGATGTGATCGCCTTCAAAATATTTGAAGTAGTAGCACATCAACACGCCCCGCTTGAGAAACTCCTTGACGTCAGTCCAGATGGATCGTGAACGTGCCACATGCAAAGATAGCGGTGTGGCGGTGAGTTGGGCGGCAAAAAGTTTGTAATCATACGACCCCAACGGTTCGGCAAAATGGATCACGGGCAATTCGGCAGCAACACGCGTGTGATCAAACTGGTTGGCAAAAACCATCTTCCCCCGCTGGGTCACTTCATCAACATACCTCTTCTGAAAGTCCCGCGTAAGCAATGGCACAAAGCCGACCTTCCGAACCAACTTGCCATCCCGGTCAAGCAATGCTGAATAGCCATCGTGATGATTAAACGAAACACGAGCGCGGGAGTGATCCCATTCATCCAGATACAAACCGTCAAAATCCTGCTCGTCGAGCCAGAGTTTCAATACGCGCAGCAGGTGTTGGCCACAGGCATTGTTTAGTGCGGGCAACACCAGGTACTGCTCGCCGGTGTTGTAGGGAACATACTCATCGTAGGCATTTTTGATCAGCGAACCGGGCAGACGTTTTGCAACGTTATCCAAGCTGCCATCAAAATATGGTTTGACGAGATGGACATCCAGATAAGGTAAGGCATGAATCTTTGCTCCGCCTTTACGGGCCTTATCACGCCAATCGATAAAGTCCTGGATACCTTCGCGGAGTTGCTCGATGCTTTCGTTGCCGGTCATCCCGAATGGCTTGCCGTTCTTAGGCAACATCGCCAGAGTGCTTGGCACATTCATACCTGTGGACTCAATGAAACCTGCAATTTCTTTGGGTGTTTTATAGAGCAGATCCTTGTACATATAGGGCTTGTCCGAGGAAGGATGTACAAAGCCAAAGAGTCCGGGGATCTGTCGATTAAAGCCCCAGTCACGACGGATACTGTTAACCAGTTGATAATAATCTTTCTGAGCAACGGGATAGATTTTCCACTGAACCGTATAACTGCGTTTGGGTTTGAGATACAGCAGATCATCGCCGATGCCCAGACAGTCACCCCATGCCAGATAGCTGGCGTGATTGCGGTAAACATCATCTTCAATGACCACGCCCATGCCGCTGTTTTTTCGTTCGACATAGACAACGGGGGTGGCACCAAATTCGCGTGACTCCATCGTGGAGGTGTCCGCATAGAACATGGATTGCTTGTTACCAGCAATACGAAATTCCTGGAGTTCATCAAGCTTCTTGAAGTCCATCATGTTCATCAAGACCACAGGCAGATCATGCAGTGTCTGATTGGTTAAGGCATCAGAGACCAGCAGATGCGAGCCTTTGTTTTGGATTGTGCGGACGACCTTCAATTTCTCATGCTGATAAGTGAGTCGATTCGTCCCACCTTTCGTCAACTCCCAACTGCTGCTTACTGACTTCAATTCAATGTCCGACCAGTCCGAATTGGGCACGCGAAAACTCGAAGTAAATTCATATGTTTCACCATTGACTGTAACGGCCAACATACCATCATCGTTTAACACATAGTCAAATTGCTGTACATAGCTTTGTGTGGGAGAGACTTTGATTTCAGTAGTAGATTGATAGTCAATCACAGTATCAAGCTTACGATTGACACCTTCATGATACCCCGTTGCCAACTCGCGATAGCGGTACAAGCCATGGCTTTCAGAGACAACCGTGTCATTGAGCAAAGGACTTTTCTCAAACGTTTCGTTTTCGAGCACCTGAACATGCTTGATTTGAAAGTACGCATCTTTAACAGAATTAAACACGCTGGAAAAACGCAGCTGGTTTCCCGACTCTTTGAGGAGTGATTTGATATCAAAGACATAATCATGAACTTGACCACCAGGCACATCATTTGCTTTGCCCCATGGGTAATATGTTACCGACCAGCCGTTACTTCCCCAATACCAGTTAACCTTGTTGACTTTGTTGAAGATATAAAAGTGACGTTTATTCACCAGCTTGTGTATATCCACGGGCACATTGTTGACATAGACAAGTAATCCCTGTGTGGAGCCCGATGCATATCGACCTTGTGAATCGACGCGTGCGGAAAACTTGAGGTATACTTGATCACTGTGATAGAGGGCATCACTGATTGGCAGGACCACATCCTTGCCGACGTGCAAATCTATTTCCGACTTGAGTTCTGAGGCTTGTGTGGTTGAAACCCAAGCCATCAGGACGAACAACAGGCGTATGACGCATGATCGATGCAACATAATCAAACTCTCGATTAATTAAATATGAATGATTCGGAAAACTAAATGGTATTTACTTGCGATCCCACTTGGAATAGCTGTAAAGATATGTCCCCAACACATCAGCCGAATAGGCTTCAGCTGGATGATCTGCCTTGACTCTGGAGGCATGCCCGTCGATCCAAAGGACGTTAAACGTACCAAGATGTCGGGAGTCAGGATTGCCGTTGGAGGAATTACCAAAAGACTCGGCAGCATTGGTGACATAACTACCCCAGACATAGTCAGTACGTGGCCGACGAACATCCAGCAGCAGAACCGTCTGGGTTGGATTGAGAATATCATCCTGCCTTGCGGGAGCTGATCCAGAAGTTAAGTATCTTGTGGTGATCCCGTACAAGTTAATGGCATAATGCGACAAGTATTGATTGGACGAATCACAAACAGTGGCATCGGTAAAGGAGGGACAGTTGTAAAATTGATAGCTGCCAAGATAATCTTTCTTCACCAGCATCTGTGTCCACGGGCCATCCGCAGCCGTATTGGCGGGCATATAGCTTTGGCGATTGTCTGCGGTATATTGTCTGAAAATCACACCCTGGTTTTTCAGCTGGGTCAGGCAGGTGACCGCACGTGCTGCTTTACGGGCGTTCTGCAATGCGGGGAGCAGAATCGAAATCAGCAGTGAAATAATTGAAATCACCACCAGTAATTCAATCAGCGTAAACGCCTTTTGTTTTGTGGCATCAGACAACGACATGTGCCTGTTTACGGCACATGGGGCCAATTGTTTTCTGTTATTCATTTGTATAGCTTTCTTACGAACTGGTTAGTTTTTCAAAACTAAACTTTAACTGAATACCACACGTATCATGATCCTGATGATGGATCACATAGGGACTGACAAAGTGGCCGACGTGACGATGCCGCCCTTCAATCTCGTCAACGAGAATGTCCATGGCCTGGGTTGCCATTTCACTCACGTCGTTGACGATATGGGTCACAGGCAAGCCAGTGGGTGCAATGGCCTGCAAGGCAGATAGAATAACGATTTCACGCTGACATTCAGACGACTGAGGGATTTGAAGCATGGCACGTGTCATGCCTTTTGCAACAATATCATCCAATATGAAAACACCCCGACCAAGTCGGTTTTCTTCGATCAACTGCTTGGCCAGGAGATAGCCGATTTGCTCAAATTCCAATAAGCGCGATTGATGTGGCAAGCCAACCAAGTCAATGCTCAACGAATAGGCCTGAGCGACTTTTCGCGAAAGACTATCCGAATCCTGCAATTCGACAATGGTGATGTTGTCGATTCCCTTTTGCTGAAGATGATCCAATCCCAATCTCACCGCGCCGGCATAATCGCTGGTTACCACACCGCGACGCACGTGCTGCATATCGTGAGAAAAGACCACATGCTTGAGATTATTTTCACGGGCAAACTGAAGGATCGAATGCTCATTTCGACAACCAATAAAAACATATCCGGCATACTCATCAATCTTCTTGCGATTGCAGTATCTACGCGCGGAAATCTTGTCATGACTCCCCGCCCAGACCGGCTGGAGGGTATAGCCGTTTTCAGCACAAAACCCCGTACAACGTCGTAATACAAGCTGGTAAAACGGGCTGACTTCACCATCTTCCACGCCAACACCACAAACCCAAAGAATCTTGCGCCGCGTGGCTGCGTAATTGACAAATGTGCCCCGCCCCTGACGTGTCACCAGAATCTCCCGGTCAACCAAACCGCGAATCGCCCGCCGGACAGTCAATTCGTTGGTCGAAAACTGATCCGCAAGAAGCCGCAAGCTTGGAATCATGCTGCCTTCATCCAAATCATTGTGACGGATGTAGGTTTCAAGGCGATCCTCGATCTGTTTGTAGAGCGGACGCTCATCCGCGAGATTCAATGTGTTGTCAGAAACTTCAATGCTCATGTAACTATGGTACCAGACCTGGCGATTAAGTCAAGAAAAAGCGTCAATCAATGTAATAGCCAGACGCCGGAACTCATTTTATGCTGCTATATTTAATCGACTTAAAGCAAAAAGTTTCAAGCAAACAATGCGTGTTTTTTCAAGACAGTCCTGATCCAATCAGCGCGTAATCGGTTGGATTCGTGTGAGGGTGTCGACAAAATCGGGGTAGAGATCGAAATCGGTGGAGAGGACGGTGTGGGTGAGTTCCAGGCCGTAGAACAGCAGGCCCGAGTCGTAGGTGCCTTCGACGGTGCCGATGATACGACGTTGGCCATTGGTGACCACGGAGAGCTGAGCGGTGTAGCGGACGCGGTCCTGAATGCCGGTGGTCCGTGCGAGATTGATGTTGACGGGGTCGACGACACGGATGTAATCGGATTTGACCTGGCCGGGATATTCCTTGTTGAGATAGGTTTCGAGTTCCTGGACGATGCGAACGCGCAGATGCTTGGCTTTGCCTTCGATGGAGTTGGACAGCCAGAAGCCCCCCCCACCGATAAGGATGAGCATGATGGCAAACATACCCGTGCCGGTGACGGTGGGATGGACACCACGCGGTGAGATCATGCGCACGACATCGGCCATGGCACCAAGGATGACAGACATAAAGGCAGGCATCGGCAGGCGTCGACGTGGTGCTTTGAAGGCGGCGGCACCACGGGTGAAGGTCATGCCGGTCTCGGTGTTAAAGCCACAGTTGTTGCAAACCGTCTGGCCTGCGGGGATGACGGCCTCACATTCAGGGCAGAAAGTATCCTCTTCATCCGAGAGTTCCGAGAGATTTTCAGCAAAGTCCGAGGAGGTGGGATTTTCCACTGCCGTATCTGCCATGGACTCTTCATTGAGCGTGGGCACATGCTGAACATGTTCACAATGTGGGCAACGGACAGCAAGCCCGCGCGACTCTTCTGTCACGCGCAATTTGGTGTCACAAATCTCGCAGTGGATATGATAGTGTTCTCCCATCGCTACTGATTATAGGATTTGCGTAAGCTGGGAGAGAAGTAAAATTTTCAATTATCCTGCGAAAACTGGCATCCGCCGATAAGAATCGGGTTGAAACAGTTCTGAGAAGGTTCTCACGTAAGCCAAAGAAAAAACCGCGCTGCCTTTGGGAGTCAGCACGGTTTGGAATCTTGCATGTGTTTTTAGAGCACATCACTGGTGATGCGGCAAAATTATTCGCCTTGATTGATCACCTTGAGTTTCTCGCGGAGTGCTTTCTTGGCATCCTTGAGCTGCTCATTTTCAGGGATGTTCTTGTACAGGTCGTCCAAGGGATAACAGCCGGAGATAATGCCGTTGCGTGGTGCGGTGGTGCAATCACTGAATGTGCGGCAGATGAGTTTGGGTTGCTTGATCTCACCGGTTTCCAATGTGTCAGCAAGCAAGTCAGGATAGCTGAGCACCAGGCGACCGATACCGACACTGTCGACCCAACCTTCGCGTACAACGGCCTGGGCAACGTTTGGCAGCCACTCCTGGAGATAGCTGTACGCCGACCCCACCATCGGCAGGTCGGTGACGGCTTTCTTGATTTCCCCCACAACTTGAATCTGTCGCACCACACCCACCAGCGGATCTTCCGGCGGTTGATAGCCATCGGATGGCGGGAAGAATGCTGGACGCTGAATATGCGGATTGTAATACGGTGAACCGGCGGAGATGTTGACCATGTCCACACCCATTTCGTCGCGCATCATCTTGAGCACTTCGATGGGTTCGGTCAGGTCCATTTCCTGCGGGTTTTCACGGCTGCAACCAAAACCGGGATACGCAACACCTTCCGAGTAATCGTCCGGGATACCGGGGCCGAGTTTGGCACCTTTACCCTTGGTCGGGTCGGGCTTATGCGAAGCCTGGTCGAAGATGCTGATACGCACGCCGATGATCATGCCCGGGCATTCAGCCTTGATGCCTTGGATGATCTCACGCATGAATTGGGTACGGCCTTTGAGATCACCGCCGTATTTACCGGGGCGATCATAGCCGGAGAGAATTTCGTGACCGAGGTAACCGTGACAGTGCTTCACATCGACGAACTTGTAGCCGGCTTCCTGGGCAAACTTGGCGGAGATGATGTAGTTGTCGATCAGTCGCTTGAGGTAGTCATCGGTGATGATCTGCTCATCAGAGTTGGGGTCGACACCACAACGGGCATCAAGTGTCGGGTGGTGATACGCACACTTGGATTCGAGCTTGGTTTTGTCATTGGGACGCGAGAAGCGGCCGGAGTGCGTCAACTGCAAACCGAGCAACATGTCGTCTGCAGTGCCAAAGCGGTCAGCATGTGCCTTGATGGTCACGTCATAAAGCTCGCGCATGGCATCAAGGTTTTCAGGACGATAGTAAAGTTGGCTGGGGTTGGCGCGACCATCGGGCTGGACGGCAAAGGCTTCACCACCCCAGAGCAGCTTGGCGCCGCTGATGGCAAACTTGTTCCAACGCTGGGTCGTGTAATGGGAAGGCGTGCCATCGGCGTTGGCGTCCCAACCTTCCATGGGGTGAATGCACCAGCGGTTACCGACGGTAAAATCGCCAACCTGCATGGTCTGAGCCATCGGGCTACCGGCAGCCTCCGACAAAATCTTTTCATCAACCGGCAACTCAAGCCCAAGCTGCTTCAGATACTCAGTGAAGCTGGCATAGTCCTTGAGATGTCCGATGCGCTTGTAATCACTCACGGCGAATCTCCAAAATGTCGACTGCGGTAGGGAATAATACATGATAGCAAAGATAGGGACCGGGGAGAAATTTCGGATTTTGCCTGAATCTTAAACCACTTGCGGTTTAGCGCGACAACGCTCGAGAAGATCATTCATCTCGTCATTTCAGAGGGATCGCTAAACCGCACCCCGGAAGTAAGCGGTTAGGCTCAAATTCCCTCACACTGATTCCTGACGTATAATCGGATTCTGTAACTTTTGTCCCAGGCACGTGGAACAACCGCCCCATGACCTCACTGGTTTTGCAAGATTTAAAGACCTTCGGCCCTGACCATTGTCAGTCGGTTTCCTATGACCAGGCGGTCAGTTACACGAAAAAACTCACCGAGACCCAGTACGAAAATTTCACCGTCGTCAGTTGGTTTCTGCCCAAGCCGATGAAGCAGGATTTCCATGCCGTCTACAGCTTCTGTCGCTGGGCCGATGATCTGGGGGACGAAGTGGGCGATCCACAAAAGTCCATCAAGCTTTTGGACTGGTGGAAGTCGGAACTCGATGCCTGTTATGCGGGCAATCCGAAGCACCCGGTGTACATCGCGCTTAAACCCGTCATCGACAAGCACGAAATCCCACGCAAACCATTTGAGGATTTGATCGATGCCTTTGTGCAGGATCAGACGGTCAATCGCTATGACACGTGGGACCAGGTCCTCGACTATTGCACGCGCAGTGCCGACCCCGTCGGGCGCTTGGTGTTGTACATGTGTGGCTATCGCGATGACGAACGTCAGCAACTGTCCGACAAGACCTGTACCGCGCTGCAACTGACCAACTTCTGGCAGGATGTCCGTCGTGATGTCATCGAGCGTGACCGCGTGTACATCCCCCGTGATGTTGCTCGCAAGCACGGCCTGTCAGTCAATGACATGGTGGACATCATCAAGGCGGACGGCAAGCGGCGCGATCAAGGCGACTGCTGCTCGACGACGGCATGTGTGCCCACCATCGGCGTCAATGCGGTCCTGCCCCCCTACCGCAAGACGGTCGCCGAATTGTGTCAACGGACCTGGCCCTTGTTCACAGAAGGCAGGAAACTGCTCCCGACGGTCAATCGTGATGTGCGGATTGATATCAAGCTCTTTACACTGGGCGGCGAAGCGATTCTCAAACGGATTGAATCCCAGGGATTTGATACGCTCCAATCGCGCCCCAGGTTAACCAAAGTCACCAAGGTCGGTTTGATGATGCGAGCGGTGTTGGCTCGAGTGTTCTCGCCGATCATGGGCTAGATGTGTGGGAATCAATATGACAAACCTGCAGGCTTCGAGCCTCAGTCCATCCAATGCGGCTTCCTCCATGGACGCGATCACCGCTGCCTCCATGACCTATTGTCGTGATGTCACCAAGACACATGCGCGGAATTTTTACTATGGGCTTAAACTCACGCCCGGCCTCAAGCGGGATGCGCTTTACGCGATCTACGCCTTTATGCGTGCCTGTGACGATCTCGTCGATCAGGACCCCGCCCAACTCACCGTGGATATGGGGACGCCCCGTGAACTTGGCCAACGCATTGCCAAATTCCGCAGCAAAATGCAGCAGGTCATCGACACCGCTTGCATTGACGAAGCGGACAACAAGCCCGACTCGATCTGGCCGGCATTCAATTACGTGATGCAACACTACCACATCGCACCGCAGTACCTGCATGACATGCTCGATGGGCAACACCGCGACCTGGGCACCGAGACCTTCAACACCTTTGAGCAGCTTTACGACTACTGTTACAAAGTTGCCTCCGTCGTCGGACTCACCTGCATCAGCGTCTGGGGTTACACCGGTGGCAAGGACACGCAACTGCTGGCCGAAAAGCGTGGCATTGCCTTCCAACTGACCAACATTCTCCGCGATGTCCATGAAGACTCACAGCGTGATCGCGTGTACCTGCCTGCAGAGGAACTCGCCCAGTTCAAGGTCGATCCCAAGGTCTTTGCCAACGGCGAGCCAGATGCGCATTTCGATCGCTTCATGAAGTTCCAGATTGAGCGAGCCTTCAGCTACTACGAAGACTCCGAGTCCCTGGAGTCCTACCTGTCTGCTGATTGTCAATCAACCAGTTGGGCAATGATGCGAATCTATCGCGGCATTCTGGAAAAAATCGCTGCCAACCCCCGGCGTGTATTGACAGAGCGTGTGCGTCTGACCAAGTTCCAGAAAACCACCATCGCCATGCGCGCCAAGTTCCGGAAAGCCAAGTAAACAGAATTTAACCGCAGAGGCGCAGAGGACGCAGAGATAAGACAGGACCGAATATGATTTTTGATTGTAAAATTACGCAAGCCCGATGCTGAGCAAAGCGAAGCATAGGATACGTAAGACATGCATGGATGCAGTAGATATGCCACTCTTCGGTTTACTCAGACTTGAACTTAAATAAAAAATTTCTTCCCAGTCTTATCTCTGCGTCCTCTGCGCCTCTGCGGTAAATAAAAAAAGAGTACTACCAATTGCACCAAACAAACACCCATTGCGACACACTGATCATCGGCGGCGGGCTTGCGGGAATTGCAGCAGCACTTCAACTTGCTGACGCGGGTCAAAAGGTCACGCTCATTGAAACGCGTATCCGGCTTGGGGGTCGGGCTACAAGTTTTGACGATCCTGCAACCGACGACCTGTTGGATAACTGTCAGCATGTGCTGCTTCGCTGTTGCACCAATCTCATGGATCTCTACGAACGCCTAGGGATGGCGGATCAGATCGATTGGCATAAGCGGTTTTATTTCTGCAATGGCCAAGGTCTCATTGATGAGATGGAAGGTGATGACTTACCTGCCCCGACGCATCTGACCACCAGCATGCTCGGGTTCAAAGGCACGACCTGGGCGGAAAAAATCGCAATCTCCAAGGGCATGCTTGCCGTGATGAAACTCGGTGTGGAAGGCCGCAAAAAATGGCATCACCGAAGCTTTGCGGATTGGCTGAAGCAGCACAAACAACCTGCGGGCGCGATCCAGAAATTCTGGGCCTGTGTCACCATCAGTGCCCTGAACGAACAGCCCCAGAACATGGCAGCCGACTATGCATTGCAGGTCTTCCAGGAAGCCTTCTGTGCCAACGCCCAGGCGTATCACATGGGCTTACCCAAGGTACCGTTGGTTCGACTTTATGATGCCGCACAGGATGCCATCGAGAAAGCCGGCGGCCAGGTGTTACTGCGTACCAGTGCTCAGAGTCTGCTCTTTGAAGACAAGAAAATCACGGGACTGAAAATTGGTGAAGGCGATGTTCTCACCGCGGACCAATATCTCAGTACGGTGCCCTATGACCGATTACTCAAACTCTGTGATGAACAAGCCATCAAAGCGGACACGCGTCTGCAACACCTTGGGCAATTTGGTGTCAGTCCGATCGTTGGCATTCACATCTGGTTCAGCCACGAAATCATGGACCTGCCCCACATGGCATTAACCGAAAGTCCGCTGCACTGGATTTTCAACAAGGGGACCGACGGCGCCGGTTGGCAACATCTGCATGGGGTGATCAGTGCGGCCGATGACCTGATGCCGATGAGTGCCGATGAGATCACGAACATGGTTGTCCAGGAGATGCGACGTGTCTTGCCACGTGTGGGATCACTCGAACCGGTGCATCGTCGCGTGGTCAAGGAAAAACGTGCAACGTTCCGACTCTCGCCGGGCATTGACGACATCCGTCCCGCAGCAACCGGTGCAATTAAAAACCTGATTCTTGCAGGCGACTGGACCGACTCAGGTTGGCCAGCAACGATGGAAGGTGCCGTCCGCAGTGGCTACAAGGCAGCGGGTGCGATTCTCAAACAGGACTCCAAAGCTCTGTTGATCCCGGGTATGCAGGACGGTCTGCTGTATCAGTTCATCACGGGGTGAACGTGTGACACCAGCTCAACCACTTGCGGTTTAGCGATACGCGTCGTCAACAATTCCATACTGATCACATTGGGGAAAGAGCGCTAAGCCGCAAGCGGTTGAGCTTTTCATTTTTTCACAACGCCAGCGCATCGTCCCATGCCTTCGCACCATCGACTGCGGCCTGTTGTGGGTACTCCAGACTACGCAGGTCCAGCACCACCGGACCGCGTCGGCCTTTGGCCATGTCGAGCATGAGTCGGTAACTCATCACGTCCAGTGAACCTTCACCCACCGCGCAGCGCACGTTGGCATCCTTGCGGTAATCACTCAGACGCCCCACCGTCAGATGATCACCATGCTTCTGTGTCAACGTCACCGGGTCATCATCCGAAGCAATCAAGCTTGCGGGGTCCATACTCATGCCCAGGATCGGTTGACTCACTTCGTCGATCCATGCAAGCTGAGCATCCATTTGATCCTCTGCATGCACAGCAAGACGCACGCCCTGAGAATCGGCAGCAGTGAGTAACGCAGCCTTCACGTCGTTATCCAGATCACGGACCGGTAAAGCCAGACTCACCGACACGCGTCCGAGGTCTGCTGCCAACTCGATGGTGGCTAACGCAGCAGTCATCGCGCGATCCACATTCTCCGTGGAGATAAAATCCTTGCGTGGGATAAAACAATCCAGCCCTGCCAAGCGCATACTCGAACGCGTGAGAACAGCGAGCAAATCCTTGCGACTGCGTTGATCCAGATCACGCGGGCGGATACCGGACAAGGTTGCATCAAGCTGTACGGCATGAAATTTGAACTTCGCCAGTTGGGTCAACGACTGTTTAATGGACAACCGCCCCTGTGTCACCCATGGGCGGATGGTCGGAGCAAGCGTCAAATCGGAACCGGGTGTAATGATGGACATGTGCAACATGATAATCCATGTGACAGGGACGTTGCCAATGGGCCAAATTCCTACTGGTGATAGAGGGCAATGAGCGTTAGAGTATTCATTGGCGTCCACCGTCTTGAGATTGAAATTGAGCCTGCCGTGTCTGATCCACTTCAAACCCAATGGATTGAAATCGCCCAGCACATCCTCCAACGCAATGGAGCGGTGACCATCAGCCCATTGAGCATGGAAGACGAAGATTACAGCGAAGAGTCAGCTTATGGTTCGCGGCTGTTGGACATGAACGATCGACACATGGTGGTGGAAGTCCCCACCGCCGCTGCGGCCAAGCAGGCCTTTAAAACCGACAGCCCGATTTTCGTGGTGCTTGTCCATCGATCCATGCGATTGGAGTTAGCCTGCAAAATTGAGGATCGGATCAAGTTTTCGATCAACGCCAAATTCCAGACGATTGGCTATCAGATCAGCCATCCGAAAAAGATTGGTTCCGCACAGAGACGGGCTTATTACCGGGCACATGTCACCGCCATGCCGATTGACCCGATCAAGTTTCTGCCACTGGATCCGGTGCTCAAGCATCCGATGCATGAGTTGGCCTTCAAAGGCAAGCTGGTGAATATCAGCGGTGGCGGGATGGGTGTGATCGTTCAGAAAGACGATGTTCCGACCCTGCGTGACTGCAAGTTTTTTGACTGTGACCTCGTGTTGCCGATGGATAAGGAACACATCAAGTTCACCCTGCAATGCCAATCGATGCACACGACATCAGGACGCAAAGGCGATGTCTATGTCGGACTGAAATTTAAAATTGATGACCCCGTCAAGCAACGCGAAGTGGTGGATAAACTCGTCAAATACACCGCGTGGGTTCAGCGTGAGCAACTCAAACATCAGCACGAGAAAATCTGAATGGTCATTGGAGATTGGGTATGGCGTGATCTGTCACAGACATGGCGCGTTACTGCGTATCAGCTGGCTGCCCGATTTCCTGTTCCATTTTTTCAACTGACTCGGCTGCCTGGTGAATATGGATATCACCTTTGAGCAGGAACAAGGCGCCCATCAGGGAGTAAGCCAGTTGAAAGACACGTGCGAGCATGAGCATGCCCACGAGTTGGTTGAAGCTGCAGAGTGTCGGTTCAACGAGCAGTTGCCCGCCGATGGCTTCGACAACACCGATGCCCTGTGGGGTGATGGGTACTGCCATGCCCAGAAACAGGATGGGGATGACGGTAAACATCATGCGCAGGGGCTGGGTGATGCCCAACGCAACGCCTGAAATCACCGTGGCCGTGGTCAGGATCAAATGCAATAACGTCGACATCGCCAAACCACCAAAGAGCGCCCCGACATGGCCGCGATACGCCACGGCTGCCTGGTCAATCTGCGCCAGGATACGACCACCGGGAAGCTTGGCGATCAAGGCATCAAGATGAAGTTTTTTGCGAAGTCTGCCGGAGAAGTAAATCGATGCACCGATCACGCCACAGACACCAAACAGCCAGATCATGCCGGTGATGTAGCGAACGCGCGGTTCGTCCAGTAATGTCAGACCAGTGACACCTGCCACAATGAACAGGCCAAGCAAGCCCATGATACGGTCGACGACCACGCTGATCACCGCATCGGTCTTGCGATCCGACCCCTTGGCTGCGTAGTAGGCTTTGACGACATCACCGCCGGTGGACCCGGGCATGCAGTAATTGAAAAAGCATCCGACCATCGCCAATCGAAAGGCTTTGCCCCACGTGCAATGCATCCCGCGGACTCGCATTAGCATCCACCAGCGTGTGCAGAAAATCGGATAGATCAAGCCGACCATCAGAAACGCCAGCAGCAATAATTTCGCATCCGCCGTCTTGATAGTACTAATCACACCCGGATGCACGACACCTTCGCTGTCGACCGTATCCTGCCAATTCATGGCATAAATGATGTACCCGATACCGAGCAGTGCCACGACGATTCGTAATGTCAGAAGCAGAATTTTCTTCATCGTTGAAACTGTTATCGGCCAAAGCGTTGCTGTCACATTCACAAAACATCCGCCAAGACTGTAAACTGGCATGACGACACGCATGTTACGGCCTTAACTCATTGGAATGATAAACGCATATGACGCAATATCCCAATCATCCTGCCCCCGAACCCTGGCAAATCAGTGTCCCGGAAAAAAGCCCTGCCACCACCGCATCGACTTTGCTGTGGATTCTTGCTGCGATTCAACTGATGTTTTTCGGGTGTACGAGCCTGGGCCTGGGTTTCATGTCCGTGATGCCGTTTGATGAACTGGCAGGGCAGATGCAGAACCAGGGCCAACAGGTCGACATGGCGATGTTCAAGCAGGTGCACGAAATGGCGGGCACCCTGGCGATCATGCTCCTGCTCATCACCTGTGTGCCAGCGGTGATCTATGCGATCATGGCGTATTTCATTCGTCAGCAAAACAAAACCTGCATGCTCATCACCGCCGTCCTGCTGGCGATTCAAACTTCTGTCATGGGGCTGATGCTCGCCAGTTCACTGCTACAAAGTCTGGCACAGGGAAATGTACTTGCTTTACTCATGGGGCTTATCATCTTCGGGATTCCCGTTGGTTTGCAGGCCATGGTGCTGTATCATCTATACCAGTTCAAAGCCGGTGGCAACACATCAACAAGCCACGACTGGAACGCACGCGAACCGTGGGAATAACCCCTCCAAAGTAAAATTCATCATCCATCCGCAGGAGAGATGCCATGCGCTTTTTTGACTGTCAACGCATTCTGATTTGTACCGTGATGCTCATCACCGTCATCACTGCCCCGACGCAAGCCCTGGATGATGAACACTGGCACAAGGCTCAGCAATGCATCGCCAAAGCCATCACCTACCTGCAAACCACCCAAGCCAAAGACGGCAGCTGGACCAATCAACCCGGCCCTGCCATCACCGCGTTGGTAGTCTCGGGCATGCTCGATCAACCCGAGATTGATGCCAACGATCCGTACGTTGCCCGCGCCTTGAAATACATCCTTGCCAACCGCCAGGAAGACGGCTCGATTCACGCAGGGATTCTCCAGAACTACAACACGTCCATCTGCGTCTCCGCCCTTTCTCGTGTCAACAACATGCCCGAAGCTGCAGATGCCATCGCCAAGGCGCAGGCCTATCTCAAACGCATGCAATGGCAAGACCAACCCGGTCCCGATGGCAAGCCCATCACCCAGAAACACCCCTTTTATGGTGGCTCAGGTTATGGCAAGCATGGTCGCCCCGACATGTCCAACACGCAGTTCATGATCCAGGCGCTCCACGATTCAGGACTCAACTGTAATGATCCAGCTTTCCAACGTGCGATGGTATTCATCACACGTTGTCAGGGTGTTGCACAAAACGATCTACTCGGCGATGTGATCGTCCCCGACGGCGGATTCATCTATGCAACGACCACCGACAAGGACAACCTCGAACCCTCCACCAAGTCCGACAGCATCACCGTCGATGACAAAGACACCGGCAAGCCCGTGAGTCTTCTCCGCACCTATGGCTCGATCACCTATGCCGGTTTCAAAAGCTATCTCTATGCGAATCTCAAACGCGATGACCCGCGCGTAGTTGGAGCATACAACTGGATCCGTGAAAACTGGACACTCGAAGTCAACCCCGGCCTGCCCAAGGAACGTGAACGCCAGGGACTTTACTACTACTACATGACCATGGCCCGCGCACTGAACGCATGGGGGTCAAGCACCATCGTCACCAGTGATGGCAAGTCCCGCGATTGGGCCAACGAACTCATCGACAAAATCGCCTCCCTGCAAAGAGAAGATGGCAGCTGGACCAACGAAGCTGACCGCTGGATGGAAGGCGATCCCAACCTCGTCACAGCGTACTGCCTGATCGTCCTGAACAACGCGACGCGGTAATGCTTTGGGTTTTCGGCCTGTATTTCAATGCATTTTTTCACCGTAGAGCACCCGGTACACAGAGGACGCAGAGTTAAGAGAGCATTTAACACTGCCATTTCAGGCGAGCCGCGGTGTGTCACCTTTCCCTTATACACAACTATTCGCCAAGATTGAGTCCGAGCCTTTGGATGGCATCGACGTATTGTCTGATTTGTT
>PAIY01000025.1 GCA_002704825.1 Phycisphaeraceae bacterium | reverse complement strand
TCCTTGTCTTAATGCACAGAAGTCATATCGGCTCGAGACAAACATCTATCCCACATTTTGAAAATGACAGACCACTAGCTTAGTTCATATAAGTATTGCCTCAAGTCAATTTACGCATCGTCATTCCCGCGCAGGCGGGAATCCAGTGGCATTGCGTTGACGCTTGCAAATCTCACTGGACTCCCGCCAGCGTGGGAGTGACGGCACGTCATGATCGTCACACACAATCACCCCTACTCACTCGAACACCAACGTCCCCCACAGCTTTGGCAGCAACTCGGCTTCGGAGGGGACGTCTGCGGTGATGGCGGTAGCCTTGTTGGACCAGTAGACGCGTTGGGAGGTTTTACCCGGTGTGCCACGCAAGACACCGACATCGCCCTTGACCTGCATACCTGCTTTGGGTGTCAGTCCCAACAAACCAAGCGGGATGGCTGCTTCAAAATTTCCACCATCACTGGCAAGTTTGATGTGGGATGTCACATCGGTGACCTGATCAAAGCTGATGCTGCGCACCGGTGAAGTGAAGGGCACCTTGTCCGACTCGGACGTGCCGGGGACCACAGCCTTGTAAAACACCGCCCAATCACGTTGCTTTCGGTCTTCTTTTACGCGCGTGATGACCAGTCGCTGATCACCAGCAACAGCCTGGTTGCGTTCCGGTTTGGCGTTGGGGTCCGAAGCAATCATCAGGTCCAATGCGCCGCCGGTCTTAAACGGTGCGATATCAATATCGCCTGAGTTTTGCAGCAGATTCTTCTCCGTGGTCTTCCATGCCACATACAGCGTGTCACCGACAACCTGCATGGCAGCGCTGACATCATAGGGTTTGGAGTTGGCGTTGAAGTAGGCCTTGTTGCCCCGCTGATCAATCGTCGCCCATTGATTGGCGGACCACTCATCAAGCTTGCCATCAAGTTTGATTGGCTTGGTGGCGATCGGCACGGTCAAGCGATTGGGTACCTTGTTGGCAAGACGTTTTTCTTCACTTTTGATCTGCCACGCCAGACATTCGCGTAACACATCCTTGTCAATGGTGATCGTCTGTTTGGGTAAACGCTTTGCCTGATCAAGACCATGCACCTGCACCAATGTCGAAGCCGAGCCAGGCCCGGTGCAGACATAGACTTCCCCGGAGTCTTTGACCTGCGTGACGGTTGGCCAGAAAGTTTCATCACCAAGTGTCAGATGATCCACGCGCATGCCCCGTGTTGCGATTGGCATCCGCCAATGCGTTGCAGTGCGTGAATCGTGAAAGAGTTCGGTGACAAACAAACCGTCGGAAGTAAAGACGTAGATGTTGCCCATGTTGGCATTGAGAAACCACAGCGGCCCCATATCCGAGTTCTTCGGTGTAACGGGAAGACCGATCAAGCGTGTAGGGCCGATGACCATACCGGGGAATTGCGGCGTTGCGGAACGATGTGAAGGATGCAGTCCAGGCCACATGTTGGGGTACGACCAATCGGGCTGCTGCCCTGCGATACCACCACCAACGGAGTAGTTGCTGTAAGGCTTGGGTGGTGGGTAGGCGATGACGCGGTTGTCAGGCATGAGCATGTAAGTCCCCCCACCACTGGAGACGGTTCGCTGTGCGCCGGTCATGAGAATCGTTGGATTGTCAAAGTCGTAACGCACATTGCTTGAGTTCACATCGACTTTGAACTGGACGATATTTTCATCGATGGCAGTGACAAACGAGAGGTCCGGCTGAACGGTAATGCCATAGGTTTTCCCGCGTTTTAGCGCTGTTTCTGCCGGTTCACAGATGCCGTTGCCGTTGCTGTCCTGCCACATGAAGTAGACGGGATGCTGGTGTTTATTTTTATGTGGTGTTCCTTGAGGCCAGAGATGTTTGAAGGGTTCGGACTCAGTGACCCAATAGCCGTAGGCTGAGCCCATGGCAGCGATGGGTTTGAGTTCTTTGCCGTTGTCTTCCCAGACGGTGACAGTCGATGTGCCGTTGGTGGGTGAGCCATTGTTCCAGTTGGAGAAGAACTTGCGTCCGTTGACACGATAGGCCTGCTCGGGCAAACCATTTGCATGATGTTGATTGGAGGGAAATTGCGGGCGGTCAGCTTCGGATGCTTCACCATGATTGTCATGACGCAGCAGGAGAATCCGTTCGACATCAGCAATGCCTTTTTCCCAGTCAATTCGGAATTGCATGCCTGCGTTGTAGAACAGATTCTTGTCATAGGGATCGAGCGCACCACCGCCGCCGTAGCGACTCGGGCCGTACCACGCCTTAGCTAATTTGCCGTTGGCATCCCAGAGACTCACGCGTTTGGGTTGGGTGTGATCCTCCGCAATCCAGAAGCGACCGCGACTGTCAATGCCAAAGCCTTTGGGATGATTCATGTGATTGGGGTCATACTCGCCAATGGTCGGGACGCCGGGATTGCCGATGGATTTGACGAGTTTGCCATACGATTGTTTACCGCTGAGTGAGTAAATGCAGACTTGATTTTTCTGCCCCTGCTCCGTGACAGCCAAATCACCATTATTCAAAACTGAAATATCACGAGGCGTATCCAATGTCATTGGCAAAGTTGACGGGACAGTGATACATGTCGAAACCGATGGCAAATTCAGGGGATCAGTTGCTGGTTGTAACTTTGCAAACATATCGGTATTGAAACCGATCTTGACAATTTTATTACCTGTACCAGCAAGCAGTGATCCACCTTTTGTAAATCCCAACGCGCCGGGTTGCTCCAGATCGATCTTGCCAAGCAGGGCTTTACGAGATGCGTCGAAGACCCAAAGCTGATTGATGCGTGGCAGGGATGCGACCACAAGGTTGTTATACACCGCGATATCACCGACTTTGGACGGATCATTTTTCATGCCCTTCTTGGGCTTGACCAATTGGTATTTCCCCAGGATGACTTCGTTGAATTGTCGATCCAGTGATACGAATCGCACTTCACCGCTGAAGCCTGAGACGACGTAGACGCAGGTGTTGAGATCGGCTTTGGGGCCGACATCCGTACCGAGCGTTTGGGCACCGGTCCAGTGTCCACCGAGCCAGTGTTTACCGCCCTGCTTGTTGCCATCCATATCCAGCCAGAAAATGCCGTGTCCGCCTTCGGCGATATAGCTTCCGACGAAGATGAGTTCCTTATCCAGTTCACTGCGATCCGCGGGAACGACGGTGATACAGCTTGGCGGTGTGTGGTTGGTCCCCCAGCCGCCTTTGTGATCACGTGTGGGCCAAGGTGGTGAGCCGGCATGCTCCACGGAGACTTCATAGGTCATCTCAATGGGTGGAGCAGCAAAGCCTTCAACGGTGTATTGACCTTCCTTAACCAGATCACCGGGGACGTGATACAACCCATGTCCTGCTGCATCGGTGTCACGTCCCAGATCATCCAGACCATCCCACCATGCCACATTATCCCCCGCGGGAAATGGGGTTTGGCTGACAAGGTTGCGAATGCGCTTGCCATTGGCATCATTGATCACCAACGTGACATTGGCTGGTTTTTCCAGCTTAAATCGGATGGCAATGGGCGGATTGGCTTCGTGTTGCTGCCACGGTTTGAGAACCGCGTCAGTTAACGGCTTGTCTCCCAACGGCATCAATGCCTGAAGTTCATCAAGCCAGACACGCTTACCCTCGGCGGGTCGGCGACGCATGTGAGGATGCATGCCGTTGGGGTTATGCGGTGCAATCATTTTCAGTCGGACGGCGCGTAGCGTGACGGCTTTACCAAAATCAAGAAAACTCGGTCGGAGTTGTGACGGGTAATAATCCCATAGATTTTCATGCGAACTGACGTCTACCCAATCACTTTCCTTTGCTGACGCGAGAGTCAACTGAGGATTATCCGGGAGCATTTGAACGATGACTTTCTCAGCACCACAGGCAAAGGCATGCAGACCGCGCAAGGTGACCGCCTGGGGGAAACTCAGTTGGACCCACACGGGGTTTTCTTCGGAGATGACAAGTTCCTGTCCCTTGCTGCCGTTGTCCCAAACGCCCCATGAGTCATTGGCTTCGTTGATGAGTTTATTCGCCTCCTTGGGGTTGACCGAAGTGGCAACACGTGCCTGATTCGACAGACTGGTATAACGTTCCGAAAGCAGATACATCCCTGCCAGATAGCCTTCGAACTTCGCGTCAGTGGGTTGGGGGACATGCGTCAAACGAATGGCTTTGGTGTTCACCACCTGTGGCAAAGTCCAGAGGACAACGGCCCGACCATCCGACTGTTCATCGGTCACCTGACCGTCAGAATCAATCCGCTGAGCTTTGATCCACTGAGATTCATCGGTGACATCACCATCGTCTGTCACCGACTCTTTAAGCACACTCAAGCTGATATTGCCCGATGCGAGTACACTGCCCACGGGAATTTGTTTTTTTAGTGACAACCGAGCATGACGCGGGCCAAGATCACGCGTTGCGCCAAAGGCAAGGCCCTGGTGATGCGTTGATTGACCTTGCGCCCAGATGATATTCATGCGCGTATCCGTCACGGTTTTGGCAGGTTCAACTTTGCCATCACACCATTGGATATCCTTGGCCCTATCAATATCATCCTTGGTTACTGGCGTCTGAAAAACACCCGGATCCACGCCCTTGCGTCCATCAGACTGCGCAAAGACTGGTAAAGCAAGAAACAAAAAAAGCCCGAAATACAAGACTGTTTTGAAGTATTTTGTAACGACGCATTGATGCTTGATCATAAAGGTGAACCTCTTAAAAACGTGCGAGGGAGTGGGTGATGAGTGTGTATTGTCATTTGTTTTAACGATAGCCGTTACCGTCCGACGCAGCCCAGCCGGCAAAGCGATTGAGTTGGTTGGTTGAGCGTTGCAGTGCATGCCCATCCAACGCCCATGATGCGGAGGTTGTTGCAGGCTGGTCGTAAGCCATGGTCGGATGATGCAGCGAGCCGACGATGGACGTGCTTGAGGGTGCACCGTACATGTACCACTTGAAGAATCCGGCATCGGTGAGCATGATGATATCCGACGGGTGCGGGTATGCCTTGCTACCCAGATAAAAACCGCGTCCGTCAGCATTGGCTTCGTAGTCATCGACACTGTAGCCTGAGCCGATACGATTGTTGGACAGGGTTTGACCGTCGACGGTAACCGCGCCTTTGTTGCCGACGTTGTAGTACCAGGAATTGCCGTAAAGACAGTTTTGTGATTGCGTGAGTTTGACCGCAAACGGGCAGCCCCATACTTGAATATATTGATCACTGCCGGACATGGGATTGAGATAGCCTTTACACAGACGTTTACGGAGTTTGCTGCTGTCATAGGGATAGGCATTGTTGGCAAGGATCACGCCATTGTGATCCGTCGCATACGCAAGAATCGAAATGCCGACTTGCCGCATGTTACTGATCTCCATGGTCATTCTCGCTGCGTTCTTCGCCTTGGCCAGCGCGGGCAGGAGGATGGCGATGAGGATGGCAATGATGCTGATGACGACCAACAACTCGATGAGTGTAAACGCGTGTGTCTTGCACTTTCCCATGCTCAGATACCTTTCAAGGGTTTGCCAGAGTCCAAGTGCAGGCGGGGTTGAACTTGTCTTGCCAATGTCGATGAAGAACTGAGACAGGCGTCACCTATGACTGTCCTTTTATTTTACTTCGCTTTATTTACGTTTTCTACCAAGTATTATTTTTTTTACAAAACATTGTTTTAAAATGTATTTATAAACACAAACAAGACGCTGATTGACAGTGATCAGATTAATTCATCTTCAAAGAACGGTTCGATTGCGCTGATTTGCGGCCGAGCATCGGGGCATTGCATCTCATCGATGAGTTGTTGACCACTGCGGATGACCTGACGGGCGTCGTAGCCCAATCGGCGCATGGGCCACTGATCATCCGACGGTGATGGGAAGTTGGCGTGAGCAATGACACAGACATCTTTCTGCACTGTCGCACCTGCATCGATCAAGCCACCTTTGACGTACTCGATGATATTGTCATCAGCGATGAGTAACGCATCGGGGCGACGGCGGTTATCCGCGTGCATCATTAAATGCGTGATCCGTCTTGCCGTCTGTGGCTCGGTTAAACTCACGGATTGGAACCACTGATCCTCAAAGACAATCCCTGCTTCACCACAGGCGTCGATCAAGGTCCCCAGTGCTTTACGTTCCCAGCCCACAATGCCCAGAACGCCAAGGCGTTTACAACCTTGCTTGGCAAAGTGACTGACTGCCTTACGGACATATTGCTCCGTGGACATGGCAAGCAGCGAGTAGGACATCGCTTTTTGACGGGTGTTGGAAATGAGAATCTGCGGGATGGTTGCGGACTTGAAACATTCGGGGACAAAGCCGCAGTAAATCACCCCTGCCAATCGTTGATGTTTCAGATCATAGGTCAGGTCGGTGATGCCTTGGTTTTCGACTTTATCTGCAACACCAAGATACACTGGGATACTCGCGTGATCCTGCCCGTCCATGGCATTTGCCTGCTCAGCGAGGACTTTGAAAAACTGCGGGTATCCCGGATCATCCAGCTTGGATCCCAATGCCAATCCGTAGCGATGCAGATGAGGCGGGAAGTCCACCACGAATGTCCCCCCACGTCGTTGAGCTCGTAGAAAGCCATCGGCTTTGAGTTCATCAAAGGAACGTTGCAGCGTCTCGGGACTAACCTTGTATTTGCGTTCAAGGATGACGCGCGTGGGAAGCTGCTGCCCGGGCTTGTATTTGCCTGAGACAATCGCCTTACGCAGTGTGCTGGCAATTTTCTGACTCTTGCCCTGCGTCTGATTTGGGGGACTTGTTTTTCTCTTTCCCATCGATGTTGATCGTAGTCAATGCCATGGAGCATCACAAGCGAATTGATGCAAAGTAAGTCTGAAATTTCAGACAGGGTTACCCGTTATTGTCTCGCTCAAGTGTTCAAAACCCGCTAAAATGCCGACTCTCAGGACCGAAGACAGGAGACCCGAATTGAAAGAATCCCAACGCCCCTATCTGTTTTGGACATGTTACATTGCCCTGGTTGCGACGAGTTTCGGATTTATCTCGCGTGCATTCATGCTTGCTGACTGGGGCAAAGCCTTTGGGATCAGCGAGACGCAGCAAGGCGAAATCTTCGGCGCTGGTCTCTGGCCGTTCTCGATTTCGATGGTGGTCTTCTCCTTGATCATCGACCGCGTCGGATACAAAAAGGCGATGTGGTTTGCACTGCTATGTCACCTGGTTTCCGTTGCCATGACGGTCACAGCGACCGGCTACGAATCACTGTACTGGGCGGCCTTCGTCGGTGCGCTGGGCAACGGCACAATTGAAGCCGTCATCAATCCTGTCATCGCGTCAATCTATCGTCATGAAAAAACCAAGTGGCTTAACATTCTCCACGCCGGTTGGCCGACGGGTCTGATGCTTGCAGGCGCGATCACGCTGGGCATTGAGGATTGGGACTGGAAACTCAAGGTCTGCCTGATTCTCCTGCCGGTGGTGATCTATGGTGTCATGCTCATCACCTGCCCCTTCCCGGTTTCCGAACGTGTTGCTGCAGGTGTCTCCTATAAGGACATGCTCAAGGAACTCGGTGGCGTGGGCATCTTCATTCCCACCGTGCTCATCTTCGAAGAGCTCGGGCGCGTGCTCATCCAACCGGGCAACAGCCTCTTTGCTGAAGGTTGGGCATTCAGCTTTGACAACAAACCCTTCACTATCATCCTCATCATCTCGCTTGTGATCTCCATTGCCTACGGTCTATTCGTGCGATCTGCTGGCAAGCCAATGTACATTCTCATGCTCATTGTCATGCTGCCTTTGGCAACGACAGAGTTGGGAACCGACGGCTGGATCAAGGATTTGATGACACCTGCCATGAAGCAGCTTGGCGTGCAGTCGGGCTGGTTGCTGGTGTACACCTCCGCGATCATGGTGACATTGCGATTCCTTGCTGGCCCGATCATGCGTATCTCGCGACTGAACCCGCTTGGTTTGCTGTCGGTCGCCTGCATCCTCGTCATCACCGGCATTGCCTGGCTGTCGCAGATCAATGTCGCAACCTACACCAAGGCAACCGGCACCATCATTCTAGTTGCAGCATTCATTTATGGTGCCGGTCAATGTTTCTTCTGGCCGACGACATTGGGCTTTGTCGCTGAACGTTTCCCTAAAGGCGGTGCACTGACACTTAATACCATCGCAGGTGTCGGCATGCTCGGTGTCGGGATTCTAGGTGGTCCGTGGTTAGGATACATCCAGAACACCACAATCTCCGACCAACTCCAGCAGCGTGAACCGGCCCTGTTTGAGCAGATTGCTGGTGATCAAACCCAGAGTATGTTCGGCAGCTACACCCCCATTGACAACACCAAACTCGACGCATTGCTTCAAGTCGAACAAGCCGATGCGGATGTGATCAAAAATCAGGTCGAAACCGCACAGGTTAAAGGTAAATCTCAAGCGCTACTGAAAGTCAACATCCTGCCTTTGATCATGCTCGTGACATTCATTGGTTTGATCATTTACTTCAAGACCCAGGGTGGTTACAAGCCCGTGGAACTTGCGCTTGAAACGGATACGCCAGATGACGCGCCGGGTGAAGCCTTGCCTGAACAACCTGACGCTACACCCAAGGGTTGAGACGTATCGTTCGGATGTGCAACCAACTTTATTTTCGAACACCATATTGCCGCCAGACATCCAGGATTAATTCATAACGATGAAGATCCATGCCGGTGTAGATACAGTTACTGGTTGAGAAAATGTAGCCCGGTGCTTTGAGCCCATGTTCCAAGGCATATTTTGCTGATTCGACCACCTGTTCATCGGTCCCGGTCTGCATGAGTCCGCAGTGAACATTGCCACACAGCGCAACCTTGTTGCACACACGCTCGACGATCTCTTTCATGTCCACCCCCCCTTGCGGGTCCAGTGAATGCAGGGCATGCGGGTTGGCTTCAACAAGTCGATCAAGGATTGGCATGATATTGCCATCCGTGTGTTTGATCGTGTAATACCCCATATCACGGTATGCCTGGATCACCCGACACAGCGAAGGCATGACAAATTCATCAAACTGATCCAGCGTCAGAAATGTCCCCGAGTTAAAGCAGTAATCCGAACACAGAACAAACCCATCCAGATCACGGAGCTGTTCGTTGAACTTGATCATGTTGTCCGTGCGTTCGTTGGCTTCACGGATCACGTCTTTGGGATCGTCGACCATGCGGTAACAAAATGCCGTCATATCATTGCCACTGGGTATGGAGTACGTGCAATCCCCGTGCATCATCAGGAAATACTGATCGCCGGTCATATCTCGGACGATGTCAATGATCCGCTGAGCCTGTTCAACGGTATTGGGATTGATATGCAGAGGAATCGCATCGTGTCCAAAATGTCTGGCCGTGTCAATGTGAATCGTGGCCATATCCACACAATGCGCCTTCTTCTCCCGCGCGGACATCTGATCCCACTGACCATATTGGCGATGACAGGGATGAACCTTGCCGAACAGCTCCATGGTCAGATAAAAGACCAACTCAAAATGAGGCACCAGGCCAGGTTGAGATCGACGCTCCAGCGCCTCGATAAAAACCTGACGGCTGTTGCGTTTGAGGTCGGTTGCAGAAGACGCTTGTGTAGATAATTGTGTCATGCTGTGATTGCCTGTTGCCCGACCAGTGGGTGCCAGTCTTTGCTGGGCTTCTGTGCATCAGCCGGACCGTTGTTGGATAAAAGAAGTTGCCCTTCCCGTCGGTGACGCCGACCGGAAACCATTAATCCAGGCCGACCACAGTTCTGGCCAGCCAACTGTTCGTTATCGACATGACGATAGCCCACACGCACCATGCGGCGGTCATCGTCGGTGGTGTTGATGTAGGAACCGTGAATCGTGTGAATGTTAAACAGCACCACATCTCCGGCTTTGGCGGGGACGGGGACAGTGCTTTCCAATGACCATTCGTCTGCAGACAAATGCGGGGTGCATTCCTTGCCATCGGCTTCGGTCACGTGTTGAATGACGCCCATCTTGTGCGAGCCATCAACAAAGCGAATCTCGCCGTTGGCATGGGACGTGTCATCCAGATGAAAAAGCGCATCAACAAAACGATTGTCCGCATGCTGATAAAACCACCAATCCTGATGCATCGGGAAGGGGTGGCCTGTCTGCGGTGGTTTGACGTGCATGGTCGAATGATGCAACTCCGTCGGACCATCAACCAATTTTGATATTGCTTCACAGAGTGCCTGGTGCGTCACCCCCTGCATCCATGACTGGGCATAGTGATGCAGGTCATGCATGTGGACGAGTTTGCTGCTTTTCTCGGTCTTATCATCCATGTATTTTTTACGCCACGGCCCTGTCCAACCCGGCGTGCTTTCGGACCACTCGGTCATCATCCAGTTCAGGTCATCGCGCATCGCCTGCGTGAGTTGCGGTGAAAAGACCTGCTTCAGATGCAGATAACCGTGCTCGTGGTAAAAATTAATTTGTTCGGAACTGAGCATGGCGGGAATCTCCTGTTGGTAAAATTTAAACAAGTCTAAACATCAGCCCATGAGTAAAGACTGACAACACGTTAATTATGACGCGATTTTAAATTTTACAATTGGAACAAATCACCAAGTTGTGGTAATTTTTCAACCATGACATCAGCATCCCCGCCTTCAATCAAATGGCCTCTGCAGACCTTGCCACGAATACTAATTGCGGGGCATTTCCCGTTGACGGATCAAAACTTTGCGGTGAATTACGACAGTCACACACACGCGCTGCATGTTCATGAGTATCACGGCATGATGGATATGGATGGACGCAAACTCCAGCTAACGCCGGGAACGGTGACGTTATCACCTGCCAATAAGTCTTCAAGCTATGACCTGCCGACCCCGGGAAGGCATTGGTGCATTCATTTTCATGTCGCTCGTCCAGCATCCAGGACCGTGCGTATCCCACTGCACCTGCCGCCTGACTCACTGAACTTCGATATCACGCAGCGGATGGCACACATTGCCATGCTCCGCGCCGCTGCTGACGAGGATGATGTCTCACAGACTGCCGCATCACTGGCGTTACAGGAATTGCTCCTGCTACTCACGCAACGCCAATCCCCTGCCACAGGCAAGCAACATGTCTCTGAATCCCAACAGGCGATCAATAAACTTCTGGAAATGGTACATCGGAATCTGGATCAAAACCTACGTGTTGAGGAACTGGCTCAGAAGGTTCAACTCAGTCAAAACTATCTTGCCAAACAGTTCAAGCAACGTATGGGCAAAACCATCCCGCGATATATCCTTGAGTCGCGCATCAATCGCGCCAAGCTGTTGCTGCAAACCACCAACCTGCCGGTGAAGCAGATTGCTGCCCAAGTTGGATTGCCGGACGCTCAACATTTCAACAAACAGTTCCGAAACATCACCGGCCAAGCACCCTCCCAATTACGTGTTTAGCGCATAAAAAAGCAGGACAGGTTTGAAACCTGCCCTGCTGGGGTTGATCGGATTTAACCGATGGGCACTTGTTACTGCTGGCTGCGATAGGCGTTCACCAGCGCACCAAACTCAGCAACGGACATGTTGGCGGGTTTAACCTTCTCAAAGAGCATCGCACGTGCTTCTGCTTCATCCAGGCCAAGCGATTTGGCGAGTTTTTCGACCGATTCAATCATGACCATCAGTTCCTTGAACTGGGTCGTGAGTTTGTCGTTCTGCTGTGTCACGTTGTAGAAACCAGCCATTCGCACATCCATGCTCGCATCCGCAGAGGCATTGGCCATGTAATCACTGTACGTGTCATTGAGTGCCAACTGGAATGCGTCCAACTGGTTTTCAAGGAAACTGTCAAAGAGTTCATCGAGTTGCTGTGCCAATTCGGGATTGGCATTGGCGCCCGAACCAGTGGCATTCTCATTCAGCGCCATCTGCATCGAGAACGGCACGTTTGAGTTATCTGTCACGCCACCACCGCCATCACCCTGTGGCCCATTGGGATTGTTGCCAGGCTGTGGCGTGTTGTTGGTCCCACCATTGGATGCAATGTCATTTGAAACACCATTGCTGGCATTTAAAGTCGGCTGGAAACCATAGGTATCCGGCGCGTCATCCACCTCACTGACAAGCAGGTTGGTCAGTTCAACATTGCCTTCGACGGTGAAGACTGCGGGATCGGCAGACCCCATAAAGTTGGAATCAGCAAGAATTGCATTCTCGGTGCCACCGTGATTGAAAATGGTCGCATCCGAAGCCGACAGATCAAAGCTGTTTTCAGTGACGATGAAGTTGGTTCCAACATTGCTTGCGCCAATACCTTCAAGCGAGTTGTTCACAAAGAAGTTGTTACGGATGGTGATGTTACTCACGCCATCAGACGCCACGCCCACAACGTTGTCGTGAATGGTATTGTTGGCAATCGTGACCGTCCCATCGGTCGGATTGATGTACATACCGTTGACACCGCCGGAGATGTCGTTGTTGATGATGGTGAAATCAACCGCGTTGTATCCAGAAACGATTACACGATCGCTGGCACCATTGGAGCCGGTGAGAATGTTGTTCTGAATCAGATGTCCGGATGTGGCCCCGACAATATCGATGGTGGTGACATCGCCCCCGTTACTCACACCGCCGAGAATGGTCATGCCATCCACCGTAAAGCTATCACCTGCCACACGGAAGCTACCGGTAAGTGTTGATTCTTCACCACGTGTCGCGTCACCAGGTGTCAGGCCGGCATTGGCGCCGAGAATGGTGATGCCATCGTTGGCCACATCGATCTTGCCTTCGTCGTACTCACCTTGAAGAACCTGGATCGTATCGCCATCGGAAGAACCGTTGACGGTATTTTTGATAGAGGTATTGAGGCTGGCACCATTGGCTGAACCCACGATGTAGGCCCCACGGTCAAAGGTGTTGACAGCTGCCAATCCTGCAAAGGAATCGACACCATTGATCGTTGCCATTTGTGCATAGATCTGTGCGTTGTTGACACCCATATTGGAACTATCAAAGGTATTGCCGGTGATGGTCGCGTCACCTGCACCACGAACGCGCAATGCTGCTCCGTAACGGGCAGTGGTGCCTGCAAAGGTGTTGCCTGTGACCGTGGAGTTGATCGCGTCGATGGTGACCAGGGTGTTGCCCTGCTCAGCGTTGCTGTCGTTAAGTCCACCTGCAACGCCTGTGATCTGGTTGCTGGTAAATACGATGTTGTCATTGGAAGAACCGGCACCGCCATTAAATGCCACCAGTTGACGCGGAACGTTATTGCCGACATTGAATTGTTCGCTGAAACCTGCACCGCCGGGATTCTCACCTTCAAAGGTTTTGCCCGAGAAGATGTTGCTGTCGATGGTCGTATTGGTGACGGCTGCGCCATACAAGGAAAGCAGACCGTAGTCACCGTTGGCGACGATGTCGTTGCCGATGATGTTGATATTGTCCATCGCACCATCGAGATAGACAGCGGCTTTTTCAACCGCGCCGTTACCATTGAGTCCGATGATGGTAAAGCCCTTGCCAAGGTCACCAAGCTGGACATCGTCAGCACCGATGACAATGGTCGCCAACTCACTGCCAGCACCATCGCCTTGGATGGTGGTCGTGGTGTAGCCGTTTTCAGAGACAAGACTCAATGCCTTGTCAATGGTGACGTTTTCGACATACGTACCATCGGAGACGGTGACGGTGTCACCAGCGGTGGCACCATCAACTGCGGACTGGATCGTGCCGAAGATATTGTCACTGCTGCTGGCAAAGACCATCTTGTCAAAACCGTTTTCAGCGATCATGGCCGTTGTATCAACCAGATCGGATGCTGAGTAGATGTGGCGTCCGACATTGGTGAAGGTGTTACCCGTAACCGAAGCACCTTCGGACGTTGTCGGGAACCATGTATCGTCAAAGAAGTAGATACCCGAACCAGAAACGTTGTTGAATTGATTGCCGGAGATTTGAGCACCGACTTCACGGAAGTGGACCACCATTGCACTGGACAGATTTTCGAAGTTGTTGCCAGTGATCGATGATGTTGCATCCATGTTGCCCAGGTTTAAAGCCGTACCTGAGTCATGGAAGTTATTTGCTGTGATATCAAGATTGTTGATATGGAAATAGGCAGTGGGCGTTGCGGACCAGATGCTGCGATACGGGGTGACAAATTCATTGTCAGCAATGTTCACATTGTCATAGTTGATGAAATAGTCATTACCACCATAGGTCTTGTGCATCGTGAAGCGGATGCCCGTGGTGCTGCTATTGGCTGCGGGAATGTCGAACTTATTGTTGGTGATATTCACACCATCAACTGTGACCGTCCCTGCCTGATCAATCACCGGCTGGATGATGATGGCGCCTGCAGCACTGGTGCCGGTGTCCGGCGAAGTGAACAGGGAGTTGGTGATGGTCACGTTGTTCAGTGCCTGCATGAAGATGCCGTTGTATCGGAAGTTGGTCAACTCGATACCATCGACGGTCACGTTGTCACTGGTGATGGTCATGTTTCCATCAATGACGGACTCAGCACCGCGGACGCCATCGACAGCACTGATGCCGGCATTGGCACCGTTGAGCGTCACAGGCTTGTCGACGATGACGTCTTCGTCATAGGTGGCTGCAGCGAGATTCACGTTGCCGCCGTCTGATGCGACATCAATGCCGTTGCCAACTTTGCCGTTGGCACCCACGCTGACGGTTGCACCTTCACCGGTGAGTGTCTGCTTGCTCTTGAGAGTGATGGGTGCATTGAGATTAATCGTCAGGTCCGCCCCACCGTTTTCGTCATTGAGCGCGAGTGTTGCGGTCTTGTTTTGGGTGGTTGTGATGGCAGCATCGACGGTGATGACTTCGTCTGCTGCCAGGGTGACATCCGTACCCGCGTTCAGATCACCCACGATTTGGTCATTGGTGATCTGGTCCACACCTGCGTTGTCATCGACAACGTTCAGGGTTGTGGGGTCAAGATAGATTTCTTTGCCAGCAGACAGATCACCGCCGAGTTGGAAGTGGTTGACCTTGATGCTTGCGACATTGCCTGCATGGATGGAACCTGCAGCGAGTGTTGCAAAGTCGCCTGAGATTTTCACGTCATTGCCAGCTTCAATGGTGCCGGTATTTTCGACATCACCGCCTGAAGCGATGGTGACATTTTCATCTGCGGTGACTGTACCGCTGTTCTTGATGGCCAGGGAGTAAACATCACCGGAACTGAAGATAACTTCGTCAGCTTCAATTGTGCCGTTATTGGCAACACCGGTTCCGTCGACATCGGATTCGGAAGCACGGGATTGACCGTTGGCCGAAAGTGAATCAACTTTCACCAGCACACGGCTGTCACCGTCAGCGATGTATTCGGTATCCCCACTGGACAAACTCACCAGGCCGTTGGCAGCGACGATGGAGCCGTTGTTGGTGACCGTCTGGCCGACGAGTGTCACTCCTTCATTGGCGGTGATCGTGCCGTCGTTGACCAGGGCGCCGGTGGCTGTGAAGCGCATGATGCCAGCGTTGAAATCCTGGTTGGTGATGTTGCCAGCAGCTGCATGAAAGCGTCCTGCATTGATCACCGAGTTGGGACCAAAGTACACACCAGCAGGGTTGACGAAGTAGACCTGACCATTGGCATTGAGTGTGCCGTTGAGAGTCGAAGGACTATTACCAACGATGCGGTTAAGGACAGATGACGTGGCGGACGGCTGAATGAAGTTGACCGTGTTCTGGCTTGAGATGTTGAACTGCTGATACTCAATAATCGCCCGATCCGATGCAGTGATGTTGGTGATCGACGGATCAATGCCAGCAGCGATGGTGGCAGAGCCCTGCACCACGTTGGCGCCTTCAATGTCACCAGCGGAGACAGGATGGGGCATCCACATACACAGACTGCATGCAAAGGCAGCAGCTGTCAGACGGGGGAAAATACGACGGTAAGGCAATACGGGACGGCGCTTGGCGCCTTGCTTCTTCGATTTCATGATAGTCTCTCCTGCAAACGTTGTGTTTGCGCTTTCTCTCCGAATAAAAGTTGACGGGTTTGACTTGCGTTCCAAGAGGTTCTGCGTCATGAACCTCAACCCAGTTTCAGTGCATCAATAGAGCAACGTTAATGACAGGTGAATCTGGGACGAACCCGAGGTCACCGAAGTTTGGCCGTTAAACGTGTCTTCCAAAGCCCAACCCCAATCGGCACGGGCGATGAGATTCCGCTTGAATGTAAACTCGATACCGACACCCGCACCAGCGAGTGTTTCTTCATACTCACCGACCACGATGTCGTTTTGCGTCACGCGACCGATATCAAAAAAGGCACGCAACATCAGATCCCAATCGGGACGTCCCAGCGGTTGTTGAGGTGACCACTTAAACGGCTTGCCAAACAATTCACCAGCAGGCTTGGGGCTAAACAGATGCGGTACATGCAAACGGTATTCACCGGTAAACACCACCGCGTTATCACCTGCAAGGAAGCTTTCAGGATAACCACGCACGGTGTAAAAACCGCCAATCGGGTGCATGAATGACGGACTCACGCGCTTATCGCTGAGCACCTGTTGACCCCGCAGTGAGAAAAACATTTCATGGGCCAATGTACTTTGGGCAGGATTCTCCTTGAAGCTGTCAAACAGCGGTTCAAGGTAGAATTGCTTGGTGAGGTTGTATCGCAGGATGGAGAAGTTGGTATCACCTTCCGTACGCCCCAGTCCGGGGATTTGCGTGCGATCAGTATCAGCAACGCCGGGGATATTGGTATCAACCAGAAGCGAACCTAAAACACTGTAGTAGTCTTCCTGTAGATCCAGACGAAGGCCTGTCTGTACGACGAAAAACTCGGTGTCGCCTTCGGTGGTCGTGGTCGAATCGTATGTTGAATCATCGCGATAGGTAAAACCGCCGACAAGATCCAGGAACAGTGAACGATGCTGGAAGAAGTTCCAGACCAACTCTGCACCCACGGTCGTACTCTGACCTTCAAAGTCCGTCGAAGAGACACCGACATCCGACGCAGTGTACTCACTGTAGGAACCAAACACGCGGGCTTTGACACGCGGCAACCCCGGCAGTGGACGTTCGTAGCTGGCGTTGACATAGTGTACTTCATCAAAATTGCCGGTGATGTAATCGACACTCAGGATGTCATCGGCACCGGTCAGATTGAAATGCGAAAGTCCAAAACGTTCACGCCAGTCACCAGTGTTATCCGTGCCGGTATTGGAGACCTGAAAATAAAGCAGCAACGGATTGTCCTGCTGCACCTGGTAATCCAATGCCAACTCACCGGGGCGCGGGCCGGGGGCGACCACAGCATCGACCTGACGGCGTGGGTGACGATTCAGAAATGCGACATAACGATCTACCGCATCAAGTTGAATCACATCACCTTCACCTACTGGCGACTGACGAACCACACGCTCAAAGACAGCATCGTCTGCAACTTCACCCTCAGGTGTCTTGGCGGAGATGCTGCCGACGTAGCCTTCGACCACCTTGATGGTCAACGTCCCGTCGGAGTCCTTGGCAAGCAGGTTGTTGAGTGCCGAGCGTGTGAGCAGTGAACGAACCGCTGCAATGCGTTGACGGTTAAACTCCGCAGCAACGGCTTGAACAACTTGTTGCACCGCGGAGAGTTGCAGGACATGATCCTGCCCATCGGAAAGTTCAGCCAGCATCAAAGCCTGCCCATCGTCAGGCGACGCAGGTGCTGCCCAACTGCCATCATCCATTTTCTGTAGTTTGAGTTGAGCTTGAAGAACTTGCTCAGCGGTCAAGCCCTTACCGCTAAGACCATCAAAGGTGATGGTGCGAACGACGACCGTATCGGTCATCTGTTGAGCGAACAATGCCGTGTTGGTGGTGAATACCCCACCCCCACAACACACGGCGATAAGCAGGCAAGTGATTACCTGACGGCCCCAATAGCTAAGCATAAATGTCTCCCGTGGCGGAACAATATTTTCCGATACACACAATCCATAGCACATGCCCAAACAAGTGGCATGTCAAACATCAAAGTCGGATTTTCAGGAGATGATGGTGCAGGCGGAAACTGTGTAATGTGTCATCGTGACACGTCGTACAAAGCCTCCCTCTCTCCTACCAAGTGAAACGCCCCGTAACACGTCAATCATTTCCCTTGCCAGGCCCCGTCCGTGAAGCTGAACACGTTGATGTTAACCGGTATACGTAAAATTGCCATGGGTATTTTCGGAGAATGACAAAAAATAACTAAAGTCCATCGTATTATTCCGCTATATAAAGCGTGAAATTAAATTTTTACAAGCCTAACCTCAAGGGTACATGAGCCCTCCTGCTCCCCTAAACGCTACAAAGCGAAATGCAAACACAGCTAGCGACGGATCATGCCAGTTGTGACCAAACTTGCGTGATGCGATCACCGATACGTTGCAATGTTCGACTAACTCGACGTGTTGTAATCAGATCGGAAGCAAGTGATGAACACTCCCGCACATCGCTATGGGGCCATGATTGGATTGGTGACCGCCAGTCTCGTGACCGGTTGTGCTACCACAGCACAAAGGTCCGCCGACTCTCATCGGCGATATCCCAACGTGACGGTTGCTGATGTGACTGCCAAGGTCACTTCTGACGAGAAGATCGCAGTTCAATCCGACGAAGCCGTCATTGTTGACACCCAGCAAGATGCTGCTGTGACCACGCCGGTTAACAGCGATGACACCCAAGTCGCCAACGCAAAAGACAAAGCAGCAACCACAGCCCCCCAACTCGATCGCGACACCAAGCGCATGATACTCTCCTGGGCCACGCACTCGCTGATCCGCGCCCAGACCATGATGCATGGCAGTGATGATGTGAGTCTGATTGTCGATGCTGCCATGGATCAGAACGACACCTACCGCAGTAAACTTGCCGATCATCTCATCGAACAAGGCATCACCGAGCAGAGCCACGAACAAGCGATGGCCAAGATCGAAAAGCATATCCGATCCACCACCCGCGATTTTGTCCTCCAGGCAAGAACGCTGCTCAAGCGTGAAAACAAATCCATGCCGATGACACCTAAGTCGGATGTGATGATTTAAAGCATATCAACAAGTTAGACATGGTGTGAGTTATTAGAGATTAAGACCAGCGTTGCGTCGCAATGCGGCTATTGCAATGCGTAAAAAAAGCTTGTCAATTAGACGAATTGGCATCAGCCAACGGAAAAAAGAAAGAAAAAGAAAGGGGACATTCTACTTTTTCTCTGCTTTCCTAGGGCGACCTCTGGATCGCAAGGCATGTTCCAAGCCCAATTCGACCGCTGCGCTGCTTTGCCAATCAAACGAACCGTATGGCCGTTGCCGATTCACGCTTTGACGCAAGGCTTTGAGTTCATCCTCAGTCTGCGGCTCGTTCACCCAGTCTAACCAATGTTTCCCACGCTGCACCGGCCCGGGGTCCAACTCGGGATACTCGACATTCGACTGTTTAAGCCCTACCGACGACCACGGCCATCGTTGTGCTTTACGCACTTTCAGCGTCTTGGCACGCACCGGATTCCGCTCCACATACCGCATCACCGTCAGCAAATGCTCATCCTGCTCAATCGGGAACGCCTTGAATCGCCCCTGCCAAACGTGGCCGTCGCTGTGATAGTGACGATGTTACCGCCGAACATGCGACGTCATCAGCCACTGCATCCAACGGCTCAAATCACCATCCTCATAAGGCCAAACCACCAGATGAAAATGGTTGGGCATCAAACAATAAGCCAGCAAACGCATCGGTAATCGCTCGCTGGCTTGGGCCAACAATTTCAAAAACGCTGCATAGTCCGCATCCTTGTGAAACACCTCGGAACGACCATTGCCACGGTTAATCACATGGTAAGCATACCCTCCCAAAGATGCACGAGCAGTTCGCGGCATAATGCTCTTATTCTAAACCAAAAGGGTTACCAGAAAAAGTAGAATGTCCCCTTTTCTGCCCGCTTTTCTGCCCGCCCCTGGGTAAACGCTCACTGGCTTGGGCCAACAATTTCAAAAACGCTGCATAGTCCGCATCTTTGTGAAACACCTCGGAACGACCATTGCCACGGTTAATCACGTGGTAAGCATACCCTCCCAAAGATGCACGAGCTGTTCGCGACATGATTCTATTCTACATCAAAAGGTTAATCAGAAAAAGTAGAATGTCCCCTTTTCTGCCCCCTTTTCTGCCCCCCCTTTCCGGTCTCCCTTTTCAGGTCTCCTTTTCCGGTCTCCTTTTCCGGTCTCCTTTTCCGGTCCTTTTCCGGTCCTTTTCCGGTCCCCAAACATCTGAAAAACATAGGCTTTACGGCTTAAGTTGATAGCGTTCTAGAGTGTCCCCTTTTCTGCCCCTATCCCTCATATTAGTTCATATTCATTGAATGTTTCATTGCTAATCAATGCTATCTTTGCTTTCAAAGTTCCACAAGCCCAAAGAATTTCAGGAATTAATTCCAAATTAAAACTATTATCAATCATAGCAATATCAACGTACAACGAATATCTTAGGCCATAACTATACCATTGATCAAACAACTGCTTGTTCTGATTGTTCAGCCAAATCGAAATATTCCGCTGCACAGCTTTTTGCTGCTTATCTAGTTCCTCTAATGCAGCAGAAGAATCCGCTCCAACATTCATAGATTTTTCTAATTCTAATCCTGTTTTTCTAAAAAAAGTAAACTTGGTAGTCTTCTGCCAAAAATTAGACATTCTATATTGAATCACAGAGCTATCAGTAACACCTTCAATCATACCCAAGCCGTCAGATTGCACCCAATCTTTCCAAATCTTTTCAGAATTATAGGAAATCAAGAATTCATAACATATCCCCAACATGCCTACCTCATTTCTCAACGACCACCTGTAACAAGATGACCATCACCCAGATTCAACATCCGTATCATGGCTTCGCGGTCTATTAACATTCCAGTTGATGAATTTTTATAATGACCTAAATGGCCCAGCATCACATGCTCTTCGCCCGCACCTTTTTTAAGAAAGAAAATATTCCTTGCATCTCCTGCCCAATCCGGAAAATCATCAACATTATTAATATGATGGCCAACATATCCAAGTTTATTTATCAACCCATAGTAAGCTTGTTTCTGCGTCATATTAGGGTTTGCCTTGATAAATCTTTGAATTACTTTAATTTCGTTTTTAGTCCATGGCCTAGTGCCTCTACCGGTCAATTTTACCAATTCAATTTCATCCATTGCCGCACGAAAGATTCCCGTCTCTCTCCCTCCTAACATTGGAGTACGCGAAGCTTGTTCTATAGTATACAGTACCGCGTTCAATGGATCGGACCCGGAAAAGGACCCGGAAAAGGGGACATTCTACTTTTTTCTGTACATGGGGGGGTCAGAAAAGGGGACATTCTACTTTTTTCTGTACCTAGATCCCCCTGCTTCATTTGTTGGAGAATGACGGAATACCGCAACTGCATTCTACAGCATCTTTCCTTTGAACCAATAAGATAAGGCTCGCCAAGAGAACTTGACGAGCCTTTGACAGGTAGGCCCTGCAGGCAACGAACACAGTGCGCGTTTTTCGAGTAAAACGCCGGTTTTCAAAAGTGGCGATGCAAATGGAAGTGCGCAAGAGAATGGGGCCCAGTGTGCGCAAGTAAATGAGGACCACCGATGATCAAAGAATAACACCTTGGTAGGTGTTGTCG
>PAIY01000024.1 GCA_002704825.1 Phycisphaeraceae bacterium | reverse complement strand
CGATGGCGATGGCTTTCTCCCGCCCGTCTTCACCAAAAGCTTGCGTGACCCAACCAATCGAGGTCAACTCATCCTGACTTTTGGAACTGCGGTAATTCACGAGCGTCTGCAGGTCCGCTTCTTCAAGACCAGGCAAACACGCGAGAACCTTCTTGGATGCCGTGTTGATATTGATCAGCCCACGCACGTTTTCGTTGTTGGATTGTGATAGCTGGCCGGCCACCTTGTCGAACTCTTCAATCGTCATCTGCGACTTGTAGTAAAAGTCGATGAGGTTGGTAAACGGGCGATTGTTTCGGATGTTGTTCATGACAATGGCGTGACGACCAGCATCCAACTCTTCCTGCAACACATTGGAGACCGCATTGAGATTATTGTCGTTGATGTTGGGCTTGTTCTGACCATTGTCGTTCTGATTGGACTGCATCGAATAGACGGTGACATACGGGAAGATGCCCGGATCCAGCGTGCCGTCTGCGTTGTCCGCCGGCTCGGATTCATCACCGTCATTCTCATTGGCATCAAGTACGCCGTTGCGATTGGTGTCTTCACCGTAAATGATCTGTCGGGTGAAACCCTTGACCAGCAGCAGTTCGTCGATCGACTCCAGTGCGCCATTCTTGGCGGTGTAGGGTTCATCAAGCAGCAGGTAGTATTCGTCTTCAGCACCATTGGTGGTCACTTCTGAGTTGCCATCGCGCCAATCGATCAATGCTGCTGCCAACTCTTCGGTCATGCCCGGGAGTTTTTCGAGCATCTCCTGTGTTGCTGTGTTGATGTTGACTTTGCCTGCTTCGTCAATCATGCCATAGCTTGCACGGTCGTCCTGCTCCTCATCGGGTGTGATGAGGACGATCCAGTCGTCACCAACAGCTTGCGGGTCCTGGGCAAGTTCCGTGTCGATGGCCTGTGTTGCAAGCGCCTGAGCATAGGCGATGGCGCCGTTAGCCAACTCGCGCGATTGGGCCTGGTAGATGCGATTGCCGTTGGCTTTTTCATTGATGCGCATGGTGTGTGCGAACACCAACGCCATACCCGCCAGCAATGTGATGATCCAGATGGTGACAATGAGAATCGTGCCCCGGTTGCGGGTGCTTCGGATATGATGGAAACAGGATGTGCGTGTTGGTTTCAACGTCCACCTCCTGTGCCTTGGCCGCTGTTGCCCATGCCTCTGCCATCGGATTGAGCGGTGGTGGAGATGATGCGATACAGCCGCGTCATCCTGGGCGCGTCTTCCTGTGCCTGGTCATCATCCGGATTCTCCGACTGCAATTGGATGGTGATCTCAATGAGCAGTGGCAAAGGTTCTTCTGCGGTCGATCCATCCCACGTGTCATACCAGTCACTGCCATCGTAAAACTGGATACCCAACGATTGGACATCACGACACAGAACCTGCTCGGTGGGTTCGACCACCTGCGTGGCAAGCAGATTTGCCGTCGTGCGTTTGACGAGTACGGGATGCTTGTAACCTTCGCGCGTGGTCAACGCCAATGCCACTTTACGGATATCGCCTTTGACGACGGTGTCCGCGGGCAACTCGGTTGGATGATTGCTGTACCACTCCAGGTAAGGCGTGTTGCTCACGGGCGCATCGTCATCGGTGTCACAGATCATCACGCCTGCAAAGACTTCGCCGGGGGGGAGCGCAGATTCAAGTTCCATTTGAATCTCATCAAGCGTGTTCTGCAGTTGGACGAGACTACCCAACGCATCATCCACACGGGCGCGGGCTTTGTAGGCAACGGTTAGTGATGCGGTCAATGAGCCGATCAAAGCGCCCATGAGTGCCAGGGCAAGCATGAGTTCCAGTAGCGAAAAACCGCTGTTTTTATAGTGTTTAATGCGCTTTGTCATGAGGCACGCTCCTGGTCCTCCTGGCTGTAAACCAGGGTGTCTACTTGGAGGGTGCGTTCATCGCCGCGGTAGTCCCATTTGATCTGAACGTGCAGGAGTTTGACGACACTGCCTTGCCAGTCTTCTGACCATGATTCCCATGTGAAGCGTGGCTGATCTTCAAACGCGCCCGAGTCATCACCGTCTGCCCAGGACTCGGTTGCCAGAATCTCGCGCATTTTGTTTTGCGCCAGTTCCGATGCCACGAGTTTGTCACGTGTGACACTGCCCAGCTGAACCGACGTGCTGATCGCCTGCAATGCCACCGGCAGGACCACCGCGCAAAGGACCAGCGTGGCTAGCAGCTCAATGAGCGTGAAACCATGTCGGTGATTGCGATGTGATTGACGGTGATGCATGTTTAATCCAGGTTCCTGTCGTCGTCTTCTTTGATGGTGCTCAGGGCGTAGGGTTCACTGCTGGTTAACGATCGCAGGACATAGCCTTTTTCGTCGTCGTCATCGCCGTGGAGTGTGATCCTGCCCGGCGTGACCGTGCCTTGTGGTCTGAAATACAGGTAAATCGGGCTGTTCTGCTCAGTGTCAGCTTCGAAGGTCAGCTCCATCGTTTCCGGCCAATCAAAGGTCTGCCCCAGTGAATTGCCAAGCGGGACATACTTGCCATCGACTTGTTGTTCGAGCATGTACTCGCGGTCATCGATGTTGATCACCAGTCGATGCGTGATGCCTTGCGTGACCGCCTGACTGCGTGCATGACGCATGAGTGCCAATAGATGCAGGGCTTTTTCGTGTGTCTGATGAGCGAAGAAAAATCCCCGCAGGTTCGGTGCCAGCATGCCCAGTGCCGTTGCCAGAATGACCAGAACAACGAGCAACTCAAAAAACGTGAAGGCATGTCGCGCTTGTTTGTTTGAACCAAAGAGGCACAAAGGCACAGAGAATAGAGTATGGGAGATCAACCCACACGCATGGTTGTGATGTGTGTCTGGTGTCTTTCTCTGTGTCTTTGTGACTCTGTGGTTCATCGCTGGTCTGAATCTTGAAATTGACGGGGAGGCTTTCGGGGCTTCCGGGCTTCCGGGGGGGTTACTTGTCTTCTGACCAGTTGGTCACGTCATCATCACCGCCTTGCTTGCCATCGGGTCCGAATGAGGAGAGGTCATAGCTGGACGTGTTGTTTTTGCCGGGATATTCGTAGACATATTCATTGCCCCACGGATCCTTGGGCAGTGCGTTTTTCTTGAGATACGGGCCTTGCCAATTGGTGACATTACTCGGTTCTTCAAGCAGGGCATCAAGACCTTCATCCGAGGTTGGCAGGCGCCCGGTGTCGATTTCAAAGGAGTCAAGCAGTAACTCAAGACGCGAGATATCCGTTTTGGCTGCGGTGACACGGGCCTGCTTGGAACGTGATGTGAAACGCGGGGCGATGATGGCGGTGAGTGTTGCCAAGATCACCAGCACCAGCAGCAGTTCGATGAGCGAAAAGCCGCCCCGGAAGTTGCGTTGTGCGTTACGTGCATAAAGTTTTGTGCGTGTGTTCATGTCTGGTAAACCTTTCAGATGAGGGATCAGTGATTAGGGATTTGGGATTAGGGGGAAAAACTATTTCGTCGTTTCATATTTCTTACTGCCTTCTTGTCTTTATCTAATCCCTAATCACAAATCACTAATCCCTGTGTTATTGAACGAGATCCTGTAGTTCAAAGACTGGCAGGAGCATGCCGATGACCACGGTCCCCACGATCGCACCCATGATCAGAAGCATTAACGGCTCCATCAGGGACACGAGCATACGCAGGTAGCGGTCGAGTAATTTCTGATACGTCTCGGACAAACGCACCAACTCTTTATCAAGGCGGCCTGACTCCTCTGCCACGCTGATCATTTCAATCACCGATTGCGGGAAAAGAGTCGGGCATGTTTTTAAACTCATCGCCAAAGCGGTCCCCATTTGCACCTGTTCCACGCTTTGGTCCACGGCATCAGAGAGTGTCTGATTACCAATGGCTTTGCGCGCAACCTTCAGCGAGTTGACCAACGGGACACCTGCACCAAGCAACGTCCCGAGCATTTGGCAGAAACGCACCATCGCAAGCTGAGCAATCACCTTGCCGACACCGGGCAGCTTGAGGATCAGGTTTTCAATGATCCGTCGACCACTGTCGGTTTTCCATGCCCGTTGCACACCGACGATCCCAAGCAGGATACCGATGAGCAGAAACAGGCCGTAGTGGAGTAAGCCGTTACTCAGCGCCACGATCTGTCGCGTCAGCCAGGGCAGTTGCCCGCCGAAGTCTGCGAAAATACTGGTAAAACGCGGGATGAAAAACGTCAGCAGGAAAATCATCACGCCGCTGGCAACGGTCGCAAGCACCACTGGATAAATCAATGCGCCTTTGACCCGGCCGACCAGTTCCTGTTCACGATTGCGCAGTTCTGCAATCTGGATGAGTACTTCATCAAGAAAGCCGCCTGTCTCGCCGGCATGGACCATGGCCACGTACACATCCGAAAACGAACGGGGCCAACGTGCCATCGCATCAGCTAGTGACATCCCGCCGACCACGTCATCGTGAATCGCACGAAACTGCTGGTTGGAGTTCATCCGCGAACTTTCACGTACGATGATCTGCAAGGCCTTACTCAATGGGACACCAGCGGTGAGCAGGTTGGCAAGCTCACGTGTGAACCGTTCAAGGTCCGCGTTACTGATGCGGCTGCCTGCTTTGGGCTTGAAGTCTGCTGCCTTTTTGCCCTGTACATCCGTCGGATCGACCAGCGCGATCGGCGTTAAACCCAATGCGTCGAGTTGCTGCATGGCAGCGCCTCGGTTGGTTGCCTGTATCGAGCCTTCGGTCATCGAGCCCTTGGCATCGGTTGCTTTGTATGCGTACGTCTGCATGTTGGCTTAGGACTCCGAAGGGGGGACTTGGGCTTTGGCAAAGTCGTTGCGTTCGTCTTTGGTCACACGAAGCACTTCCTCGACGGTGGTCGTGCCGGTGTTGACATGACGCCAACCATCTTCGCGGAGATTGCGAGCGCCCTGGAGGGTTGCTTCGCGTCGGATCACATCGGCACTGGTGCGTTCGAGAATCAGGCTGCGGAGATTGCCGGTGATGGTCATCATTTCACAGATGACGGTTCGCCCGCTGTAGCCGGTATTTTGGCAATTACTGCAACCTGACCCGCGGTAAAGTTGGTCAGGCAGCTTGACGCCCAGGTCCAACTCCATCGCCTGCCGATCGTCCGGTTCGTAGGCCGTTTTGCAGTGTTTACAAATGCGGCGAACCAGACGTTGTGCCATGACTGCTTCAAGCGATGACGCGACGAGATAAGGTTCAACACCCATGTCGATCAGTCGCGTGATGGCGGACGGTGAGTCATTGGTGTGCAATGTAGAGAACACCATGTGGCCGGTGAGTGAGGCCTGCACTGCAATCTGCGCGGTTTCACCGTCACGGATTTCACCGATGAGAACGACGTCAGGGTCATGACGCAGAATCGCACGCAGGCCCTTGGCAAAGGTGAGTCCTGCACGCGTTGCAACTTGAATCTGATTGATCCCACGAAGCTGGTATTCGATGGGGTCTTCGATGGTGATGATCTTGCGATCCACATCGTTGATGCGTGAGAGTGCTGCATAAAGCGTGGTGGTCTTACCCGAACCGGTGGGGCCGGTGACGAGGACAATGCCGTGAGGTAATGCGAGAATGCGGTCGAGTTTGTCCTGGTCATCGCGTGCGATCCCCAGTTGTTCAAGACCCAGCAATGCAGAGGAACGGTCAAGTAAACGCAGCACAACGGCTTCACCGTAGAGCATCGGGATCACCGACACACGCACGTCGATTTCACGTTCATTGATTTTGAGTTTGATGCGACCGTCCTGGGGCACGCGCTTTTCAGCAATGTCCATGTGACTGAGAATTTTGAGTCGTGAGACGATCGCTGCCTGGAAGCGTTTGACTTCCGCAGGCAGGGAGGCTTCCTGAAGCACGCCGTCAATGCGGTATCGCACGCGGAGTTCTTCTTCGAAGGGTTCGATGTGAACGTCCGTCGCACGACGTTCGATGGCTTCGGAGAGCACCTGGTTAACCAGTCGGATGATGGATGCATCGCCTGCTTCGTCTGCCAGGTCGACATCATCATCGCTGTCCTGATCGTCGATGACCTGAATGCCGTCCTTGTCCGCGACGAGTGATTGGACGGTGTCGGCACCGACACCCAGGTGTGCTTTAAGACAACGCTGGATGGCAGAGAGCGGGGCGATGACCGGGGTGACCGTCAAGCCTGTTGCCATACGCAGTTCGTCCATGCCTGCCCGGTTGGAGATGAAAGCGGTGGCAACGCGGAGTTGGCCGTTGACGATTTCCAGGGGCAGCAGTTGGTGTTGCAGCAGGACACGTGCCGGACATTTTTTCAGAAGCTGTTTGTCGGGCAGATAGTTGGCCAGTTCCGTGGTCGGCAGGTCAAACCATGCACCGAAATTTTCAACGCATTGGGATTCAGAGAGCACTGCGGATTGGAGCAGGGCGCGGTCCAAAGGAATCCCCTGGCCCAGCAGGTCGTTGACCTGCCGGGCCGCGGACTCATCCAGTTGACACTGGTTTACCAGCTCGAGAAGTTTCCGATGCATGAGAGTTACTCAGGGATTAGTGATTAGGGATTTGGGATTAGGGTTTAACAAAATTGGGCCATGCGTTGACATGAATGTCTTAGCCTGATCCCCAATCCCTAATCACGAATCCCTCATTTTCATTCAAACGCCCGGGTCTCGTTTCCGAGGCCGAGGCGGGGGATATCAGGCAGGTTGGGGTATCACCTGCCTGAGTATGGGTCTGTTATTCGAGGATGCCCATCATCACGAGTTGGGCTTCCTGGTTGATGGTCAGCAGTTCACGCAGACCGGTGCGGGCCTTGTTCAACTCGGCTTCCGAAGCGGTCTTGGCTGCACGGTAAGCATCGAGCTTGGCCTTGATCTGATCGGAGGTCGCACCTTCTTTTTCCAGCACAGTCTGCAAATCCTTGGCAGCCTGCTGAAGGGGATTAAGCTGACGTTCAGATTCGTTGTCACGTTCCTGGCCACGACGGCCCCAGCCACGCATCATGCCCGCGCGGCTTTCGCGTTGCAGGTCGGTGACTTTCTTGATGCGGGGTTGAAGGACGGACCATTCTTCGTCTGTGACTTTCAGGGCTTCCTTCATGCGGTCTTCCATACGCTGTTGCCAACGGGCACGCATGTCTTCGCGGTTGCCACCACGATCACCGCCGGGTCCGGCGTTGCGTTCCTGTGCAGTGGCGGTGGGAAGTTGCAGGCCGATGCCAGCAGTCAAGACACACAAAAGGGCACAAAGGGACATGGCTGTGAATTTGGACTTGCTCATTGTTTTTCTCCATTGGAACCTGAGCGGTTGGTTACGGGGTTGAACAGGTGTTTTCATGGTGATCGGTCGGTTCATTCCGACTCGGGGGTATCCGAGTCATCCGGTGCGTCCGGGGGTCTGGTTGGTTGATTGGATTCAGATTCCCCGGGGGCGCCTTTGGGGGAATGTGATCCGGGGCCAGCATGACCACCGGGGCCGCGATCCGATCCATGATCAAAGTGCGGCTTACGCCAGCCGTCTTTTTTATCCGGTCGCATCTTGTCGTAAATTTCAAGCTGTTTGGGGGTGAGCATTTTTCGCGTCTGCTGCACGGCTTTGTCGATGGCATCACGTCGGGATTGGCGGAGTTTGCCAAACTGTTCGCGATAGGTGTCCATGATCGCCTGGTATTCGGTCATCTGGCTGGGGCCAAGTAACGTGTTGATGGCCGCATCACGTTGGTCACGCAATTGCTTGTACTGGTTTCGACCGGAGTCGTCGCGTTTCATGGCGTTGGACCAGATGGCTTTCATCTGGGTTTGCTGCTCAGCAGTCAAATCCAGCTTTTCAGCCAGGAATGCGCCGAAGTCCTTGGGCGGTTTCTGGCGTTGCTGTGACACCGTGCCGACAGCAAAACCGGCAATAAAGACCAGCACAAATGCCAGCGAAAGAATGATGGGGGTCTTCTTCATTGTGATGCCTCCGCGCCCTGAGCGATGAGCAGTGAGGCCAATTGCAGATCACGATGGTTGTCGGTCAACTCCACGCCGTATTGGCTGGTGGTTTGCCCGATGGCCATGCGATCCAGTTGCCAGGCATCCGAGTCAATGGTGGTGTTGGCTTGATACTGGAAGATCGCCAACGCACTCAAGAGCAGGAGAATGCATGCTGCCAACGACCAGCCGCCCGCCAGACGGGTGAGTGCATGTTCCTGTGCAGCATGAGGAATGTCGCGCAGACGCTCTGCCAACGATTCACTGATTTGCGGCATCGTGTAGGCGGATTGCAGTGATTGACTGAGTTGGCTGAGTTGGTTGAGATATGCCTGGCCATCCGGGTTGGCTGCGAGCAGAGACTGCACCTGCTGATTTTCAGCGTCGGTGGTCTGAGCATCGTGGTAGCGTGCCAGGAGTTGTTGTTGGTTCATATCGAGTTTCATCAGGTCACTCCTTTGTCGGAGTCTGTTTGCGTTTCGTGGTCCAAGGCAGGTTCAGGCTTGTCACTTTCATCAGGCGGTCTGGCGACTTGCGGGGGGGCTTCCGGGGGCACTTCCGGGGGTACTTCCGGGGGCGGGGGGAAGTAGTCAGCCAGGGTGTCCTTGAGTAACGCTCTACCGCGATGCAGCCGAGACTCGACCGTGCCCCGCGGCAGGTCCAGGACGTCTGCGATCTGGGCATAGGTCAAACCCTGAATCTCCCGCAGCATGACCACGCTGGCAAACTCCGACGGGAGTTGGGCGATGGCCTGCAGGGTGTCGATCTGGATCTCGGTATCCTCGGTGCGATGGCTCGCGGGCATCGCATCCATCACCGGCTGACGTGAGACAAACAGAAGTCTGCCCCATTTGCTCTTGCGCCGGATGCGGGCGATGCGTTTGATGAGTATGCGTGTGATCCATGTCTTGACCGATGCTTTGCCTTGAAACTTGGAAGCACTTTCGAACACAGCCAGGAACGTTTCCTGAACCGCGTCCTCAGCGTCGGCCCGATTCTTGAGCATGACGTAAGCCAATGCGTAGAGTCGATCCGCATGAAGATGAACCAGTTGTTCAAACGCCACAGCGTTGCCTGCTGCGACTTTTGCCAGCAGTTGCTCCTGTGGGTCGTCTGGATCACCAGCACCCAGACTGTCCAACGGATCCGTCCTCATCTGTGACTACTGTTCCTGCAAAGGGGCAAAAACTTCCCGAGACATGAGAAAATTTTTACGGGAAGTCGGTTCAAGGCACCTAGGTCGTTTAACAGAGACATTATATGGCAATCATGATTTTTTCGATTGATGGTGAGAAAAATGATTTTTGTAGTGATAAAGCCATGACGCTCCTGAGTCACGGGTTGCCTTGGCTCCCCGTCGCCAGCGCCCAAGACATTTTTCAACACAGATAAAAACAGATCAATGTGTTCAGGGCAGCTTTAACACGAATCGACAGGTCGTTTTTCATTTTGTCATGCCCGCGCAAGTGGGAATGACGAATATTTTTCTCTGTGACTCTGTGGTTTAAGCCATGTGTTCTGATTTGAACGATACGCATTGAAAAACCACTTGCGGTTTAGCGCTTCAAGTCGCGATGGAATCGTTTGGTTCGTCCCATCTCGCCAAGGCATTGCTAAACCGCAAGCGGTTGATAATTCGAACGAAATCCGAAATCCGAAATCCGAAATTTCCGGGGGCGACTTCCGGGGGGGTTAACCTGCGGGGAAATCAACGACAGGTAGGATCACCGGCGTGCCCACGGTGTCGGGCAACGCTGCGATTTCCGCCAGGGCGGTTTGGACATCGCCTTGCTTGGCTTCGTGGGTGAGGATGACCACCGGTGCGGTTTGCTCGTCTTCGGTTTCGTGTTGCATGACCGCGTTGATGCTGATGCCTGCGTTGCCCAAAGCGCTGGTGAGTTTCGCCATCACGCCGGGGACATCCTGGACATCCACACGCAGGTAGAATCGGCCGATGAGTTCAGCGGGGTCCGCCAACTGCACGTCGGGGTGGGTGACGGGCCAGATATTCATCTGTTCGAAGGCCTTGGGATACCAGCCGCTGACGATGTTCAGAAGGTCACTGACCACTGCCGATGCGGTCGGCAGTTCGCCTGCACCACGTCCGTAGTAGAACGTGTGTCCGGTAGCCGAGCCGTAGACGGACAGGGCGTTGAATGAACTATCGACCTGGGCGAGTTGTGTTTCCTTGTTGATGAAGCAGGGCATGGTGCGGAGACTCAAACCTGCATCGGTTTGCTGAGCCATGGCAAGGAGCTTGATCTCGTAGCCCATTTCACTGCCGAAGTTCACGTCGGAGAGATCCAGCGTGTCGATGCCCTTGAGGGCGATCTGGTCTTCGGTGACTTTCACGTCGAATGCCAGGCTTGAGAGCACCACGAGTTTCTGGGCGGCATCCGCGCCGGAGACATCAAGCGTCTCATCGGCTTCGGCATAACCGAGTTCCTTGGCTTCAGCCAAAGCGTCCGCGTAGGTCTTACCCTTCTGGACCATCTCGGTGAGAATGTAGTTACACGTGCCGTTGAGAATGCCGTACAGCGCGTCGATGCGGTTGGACATCAGGCCGAACGACAGGGCGGTGATGATCGGGATGCCACCACCACAGGAAGCTTCGAATGCGATGGACACCTGGTTCTGCTTGGCCAGCGTGTAGAGTTCGGGACCTTGAGCAGCGAGCAATGCCTTGTTGGCAGTGACGACGTGACATTTCTTTTCGATGGCGCGACGGACGAAGTTGCCCGCGACTTCCACGCCGCCAGCCACTTCGAGGACGACATCCATCTCCTGCGCGAAAAATGCGTCAGGATCGTTGGTGAGAATGGCCTGATCCACCAGGCCGGTCATCATGGCTTTTTCCGTATCGCGGACCAGGACACCGACCAGTTCGAGGGTCGTGCCGGTGCGCAGCGCATATTGCTGGGCGTTGGCTTTGAGGAGTTTGGCGACGCCGGAGCCGACGGTGCCAAGACCGATCATACCGATACGGATTGGGTTGGACACGTTGTGTTCCTTACTGTTTTTAAAGTCAATTCCAGTCCCACACGATAGCAATTCCCCGCGTTTTGAGCCAGTCGAAGGTCTGTTTGAGGGATTGGTTGAAGATGACCCGTTGGTGATTTAGCCACATCACTTGTGATGCGCGTGGCGTTTGGCGGTGTCGATCATCACGCATCGCAAGCGATGCGGCTAAATGATTTGCCTGGTACATTTCCCGGAATTTGAAAAAAAGCGTAAAATGGTTTTATGACTCCAATCCAACCCATTTCGCAAGTCGGTTCCGAAGAGGCGATGTATATTCCCGCCTGTTCGATTTTCAGGCGCTTCCTCAAGAAGCAGGGCCTCAAGTTCACACCTGAACGTGCCAAGATTCTTGATGCCGTCTTAGCCAAAGAGGAAGTCTTTGAAGCCGAGCAGCTGCTTTACGAGATGCGTGGTGATAATGTCCGCGTCAGTAAAGCCACGATCTACCGCACGCTTAAGCATTTGCTCGAAGCCAAGATCATCCGCGAAGTGCTCATCGACTCGAAGCAAGCACACTATCAACTGACCTATGGCAAGGACCCGCAGGCCTATCTCGTCTGCATGGAAACCAACACCATCATCCCGTTCGACGCACCGGAACTCAAAGCCCTGCGTGAACGCATCTGTGCAGAACACAACTTCAAACCCGTCAGTCACCAGTTCGTGATTTATGGTCTGTGTTCAGATGTCAAAGACGAGCCGGACGAGGAAGCGTAAGACAGTCAGTTGATTTTCAAGATCGGGGGAATGCATCATGACAACACGAAAAGACCTGGCCCAGATTGCCGTGCGGTTACTGGCAGTTTATTTGTTGATTCAAGCGATGGGCTATAGTCTCCAAACGTTCTTCTTTGCTTTTCAACAAATCAATATTGCGCTGCGCAACAGTCAGTGGCAGGATGCGATCATCGGTGTGATCGGGATGATGCCGCTAGGTTGTGTGCTTTTGCTATGTGGATTTTTGTGGCGGTGTTCCGGCACCATTGCCAACAAGATCGTCGCCCCGATGGATCAATCGGATGACACACAAGGCCTGCTACAGATTCAGGCTGGGGATTTACTGAATGTCGGGTTGCTGCTCATGGGATCATGGCTGTGGGTGAGTATGCTTTTTGAAGCATTGCCCTGGTTGGCGGGCGTGATGCTTTACCGCAGATATCCTGAGCAATGGGACGAAGTTTTCAAATACCAAAGCTTAAACCAAGGCAGCATCCTGGTCGCCAAACTGGTCTTGGGTACCGTACTGATTCTCAAGGCACGCGGTGTGGCCAATCTGCTACTCAAGCTCCGCGATCTGGGACTCAAAAAGCCGACAGACTCCAGCCAACCCATCACACCTCATCAAGATCCGCCTGCTCAATCGGGCGACTGATTTTGTAATCACCTTTGAACCACTTGTTCAGATCAACAAGTTGGCATTGCTTGTTGCAAAAGGGGAAGGTCTTCACGTCTTCGGAGACTTTTTCGCCACACGTCGGACACTTGATGGTTTGTTTTTTCTTGTCGTTGTCACTCACGATTCAATAAACTTTCTGATTCTGAATTGAACTTGCTGCATCTACATTCGTTGCTTGCGAAACACATTTCGTCATTCCCGCGAATGCGGGAATCCAGTGGCATTCTGTGCACGCTTGCAGGTTCCACTGGACTCCCGCCTGCGCGGGAGTGACGAGATATCGAAATTATTTTAGACACATCATTGCCGTCGTAAAATTACTTCCGGGGGCGTGTCGCTGATTCAATGTCAGTCATGCGCCCGGCAACTTGACCATAGCCGGTGAACGTGATTTGTCGACTGCTGTCCGACAAATGCTTAAGCGTGATCTGCAGACGATCATCGGGCAAAACATCGGAAACTTTGCAGGCCCATTCAATGAGCAGCACGGATTCCTCTGCCACGTCTTCAAAGCCAAGATTCAACAAATCAGCCGGGCGCTCCAGGCGATAAGCATCAATGTGAATCAGCAGTGGTTTGTCCTGATCTGCCGGTTCGTATTCATGCATGAGGACGAATGTCGGGCTTGCCACCGTGTGTCCGTCTGCGCCCATGCCTTGAGCAATGCCACGGATCAGGTGGGTTTTGCCTGCACCCAGTTCACCATCGAGGGTGACCCAATCGCCTGCGTGCAGACAGTTGGCCAATTTCTCGCCGAGTGCGATGGTTTGTTCAACGCTGTTACTTGTCAGTTCGATGGTGTCGGTCACGTTTGATCCTTGTTTCACATCGCGCTAAACCGCAAGCGGTTTGATGATTCGAACGAAATCCGAAATCCTAATGGTGTTCCCATCCCTGATCGTTGAGGTCGACAATGTTACCGTCAACCAGTTTGATCTTCACGGTGGGTTGGTTGTCACTTTTGACCATGCGGCCGATGACGGTGATCGGCACGCCCATGACTTCCCAGGTTCCGGGGCTGCCGATGGCTGCGTGGTCGGTTGCAAAGAGTAACTCGTAATCCTCCCCATCGCCAACGGCTTGTTGCCAGTTCGCGTTATCGCGGCAGGGGAGTTTGCTTTGCTCAATGACCGCCGAGACGTTGCTCATTTCGCAGAGATGCCCCAAGTCACGCGCCAAGCCGTCGGAGATGTCGATCATGCAATGCGGTCGTGTCGCTGGATATTGTGCAATCGCGCGGGCGATGTCGAGGCGGGGTTCAAAGGTCAGATGATGATCCGTCGGATAGCTTTTGCCGAGCTTGCCGGTAACGCAGATGACATCGCCGGGTTTGCCCCCGGATCGCTTGACGGGATCAATGCCTGCGGGGGTGGCCAGGACGGTGACAGTCAGATGCAGCGGTCCATCCCAGATGGAGACATCGCCACCAATCAGTGGGCATCCGTAGCTTGCCGCGGTGTCGCGCATCGCGGTAAAGAGTTCGTCACTGCGGTCAGAACCAAAGTCACGGGGCAGTGCCGCCGTCGCCAAGGCGCATAGCGGTTGACCTGCCATGGCAGCAATGTCCGATAGGTTTCGCGTTACCGCCTTGCGACCGACTTGCGCCAGCGTGTGTTTGTGTAAATCCACATGCACCTGATCGATCAATTGATCCACTGCAGCGAGCACTTGATCGTCACCGATCTGAATCGCCCCCATGTCATCACCGGGTGGGATCGTCACCGTCGCAGGCAGGCGATTGTTGGATTGATAGATGTTGTTGAGTAGGACAAATTCGCGCATGTTAATCTGGAGTAAGTCTTTCTTCGTTGCCAGTTATACGGGTTACTGATAGCAGACATTGATTGTACCAGACAATTAATTGTTTCATTGACTGGTTTGCCCGAGCAATGTTTACGATAGTTCTCAGAACGTATCCCGTCATATCCTCTCTGATTTTCGGGCACAGGAGGTACTATGCCAGTTGAGCATGTTATGGCAGCAAAATTGGGGGTCGCTGCTGACACCGGTGATCACAAAGATCAACGCCGTCAGCACGAACGCTTTGAATGGCGGATCAAATTGCAATTGCGCATTCAGGATCCCAAGCTGGAACAATTGGGATACCAGGAAGTGGATGTGGTGACCAACGACCTGTGTGCAGGGGGATTCAGCTATCTGAGTAAATCGCCACTGAATCGAAACATTGCAGTCCTGGCCTGTATGCCGCATCTGAAGAAAGACCGCTGTGTCATCGGCAAGGTCCGATACTGTCAGCAGGAAATTGGTTTGCAATACCGCATCGGCGTCAAGTTCGTCCAGCGCGTTGATGTCACCTGGTGATTATCCGGACGTTGCATCACCTAACAACAAACGCCTTTTTTCGTTTTGTTCTCAACGCACGATCAATTCCTCTACCAATCAACCCGATACTGAAACTTAGACTCTGCTTGATAGAGAAAGTATCAGTATGCCCCTTGTTTTGAGAACCGATGAATTGCAGGAAGGAATGCGTTTGGGGGACGCACTGATATCCAATGGCATGGTCATGCTGCCTGCAGGCAAAATTCTCACCGATGGTGATATCTCCGCCGTTCGCCGTCGCTTCCCCGGCGCGTCATTGACCGTCGGTGATCCGGTGCTTGATAAGGTGATCGATTTTGAAGATGACAAACGCGAGCGCACCGTTGCCAAGGAAGCACAGAAAAAAATCGTCAAGTCCATGGAGCATGTCCAGGAACGCTTCAACAAGCGAACCGACGCGGGCAAGATCAATTTCAAAGCCATGGCAGACTCGGTCAACGAAGTCATGGAGTACATCCGTGACAACCCCGTTTCCTCGGCATTGATCAGTCGCTCGCTTGATTCAGACAGTTACCTTTCCGAACACACCGGCAATGTTTTTTATCTGAGCCTGGTCCTTGGCAACGCGGTGAAAGATTACGTCGTCAAAGAACGTATCCGTCAAACCGCTGCAAAAAACCTGTCACCGGACAAGGCAATGGATCTCAAATCATTGGGACTCGGCGCCATGTTCATGGATCTGGGCATGTACCCGATCCGCAGCATCTTCAACAAGGAAGGTGAACTGACCAAGGACGAGAAGGAAATGCTCTTTGAGCATCCCAACACCGGCGCGGATATGCTGCCTGACAGTATCTCAGCAACAGCGCGCATGATCGTCCGAACGCATCACGAAAATTACGATGGCAATGGTTACCCGCGAGGTATTCCGGCTGAGAAGCTTCACGTGTTTTCGCGCATTGTACGCATCTGTGATTCGTTTGATGCTGCCACTGCCGATCATGTTTTCAAGAAAGCCAAATCACCGTCAAAAGTGCTTTGGGAAATGTCGCTTGGACCCTGTCGCCGTTTTTATGATCCGGCATTGATGAAGGTGTTCCGTGGCATGATTCAGCCTTTCCCCATCGGTTCGAAAATCATGCTCAACGACGAGAGCTTTGCCGTTGTCGTCAAATACAATCACAAGGATGCCTTTGATCCTTATGTCATGGTTGTTTTTGATAACAAAAACCAACGCATCCCCACCGAGCGATTGGGTAAACCCTTCTGCCTCTCATCCAAACCGGGCATGCGCTTCGTGCGCTTTGGTGATGAACCGTTGGGCTATCTCTACAGCATCAAGGACGAATTGTCCGGTGCCCTGGATCGTCACAATCCGCAAAGCGCATTTGACGCGGTCTTCCCGTAAGTTCGCATGGGTGACGGCCGTTCATTTTTGTCGTCCCAATCATTAATTTACACTGCAATTCACGCATGAGACTTACCCATCGACGTTGGTCTTGGTAAAGTGTTTGCATGGATAAAAACTGGCATACACATAACGTCAGCCTCGCTGGGGACGAACTGGATCATCTGCACCGCGAATGGCTGTTAACCAACGGCACGGGCGCTTATGCGATGGGGACACTTCCGGGCATTAACGGCCGTCGCTACCACGGACTCTTCGTGCCCACCACGCATCCGCCGGTGGGACGCATCGTGGCGGTGAATCAGATGTTCGAAAATCTCATGCTCACCAGTCAGGTCGGCACGCGATCCGTCGTCTTCTCCAGTTGCAATTTCCAACAGGAAGACGGTTCCTTCTCGCCCAACCCGCAAGGTCACGCCATGCTCCGGCGCTTTGATCGTGGCCTGACGGTCAGTTGGGTATACATGTTCGATCACATCCAACTCATCCGCGAATTGGAACTGCATCAGAATGTCCAGGCTGCAACGCTGCGCTACACCGTGGCAGGACTCGCGCCCGATGAGTCAGCGAAATTGAATCTGCATCCGATGATGACGATGCGCGACTTCCACGCGTTATGTGCAAAGGTCGATGCGTTTGATGTCCAGGGCCATGCCGACACCGCCGTGGTCTCACGTGATGGCAACAGCATCCAATTCTCCTGTGACGGCAGCACGTTCACCACCAAGTGCGAATGGTGGTACGGCATTGGTTACCCCATGGACGCTGAACGCGGGCAGGGATGCAAGGAAGACTACTTCCTCCCGGGCCATTTCACCGTGGACATCGAGCCGGGCAAGGTTAACACCTTTGAACTGAAAATGTCACTGGGCATGTTCCCCGAACTCAAAGCTGATCGTGGTAAGCATCTCAAACCGATGCGCAAGAAGCTCAAGGAGTCCGTGGGCAAAGACGCAGCTTTGCTGGCGATGGCAGCGGATGACTTTGTCGTTGACCGCACCGTCGGAGAGCGTTCGCTTAAGACGATTCTTGCAGGTTACCCGTGGTTTGCAGACTGGGGCCGGGACACGTTTATCGCGCTGCCCGGCTTACTGCTTTGCACCGGACGTTACGATGCTGCGCGGGACACGCTCGCCGCCTTTGCCTCGGTGATCAAGGATGGTTTGGTGCCCAACCGGTTTGATGATTATTCCTCCGACGAATCTTCAGCACATTACAACAGTGTCGATGCAGCCCTTTGGTTTATTCAAGCTGCCCATGCGTACATGGATGCCACCGAAGACACCGACAGTTGGAATGACTGGCTCTGTGATGCGGTTAAAAGCATCATCGAAGGCTACATCAAAGGTGCAGGCAGCGATGTCCGCATGGCTGGGGATGGCATGATTTACGCGGGCAACGAACGCACGCAGCTGACCTGGATGGATGCCAAGTGCAATGATGTGATCTTCACGCCACGCCAGGGCAAGGCCGTTGAGATCAACGCGCTGTGGTACTGCGGCTTGGCCCAGACGGCTGAGCGGTTAAAGAACACCGACAAACAGGCTGCCAATCACTACACCAAACTCACCCAGCGGATCAAGCGTGCCTACGTCAAGACGTTCTGGGATGAAGACCGCGATGCGCTGCGGGATCATGTGTGGCTCACCGATGCGGGTAATGAAGAGCATGCGGACCGCGCGGTGCGTCCGAACCAGATTTTTGCTGTGTCACTGCCTTACTCACCATTGCCCCAGGTCCGCCAGAAAAAGGTGTTGGCCGAGGTGCGTGACAAGTTGCTCACGCGATATGGTCTGCGGACATTGCCTGAAAACGACCCGCATTATCACCCGCAATACACCGGCGAGCAGTTCCATCGTGATAAGGCTTATCACCAGGGCACGATTTGGCCGTGGCTGATGGGACCTTATGCCGAGGCGGTGTTACGCGTGGGTAAATTCAGTGATGAAGCCAAGGCCGAAGCGATGCAGGCGGTTGCGCCGTTGCTCAATTTCCTCAAGGAAAAAGGTATTGGCCAACTGCATGAAATCCATGAAGCCCAGCCACCGCATCGCCCGGTGGGGTGTATGGCCCAGGCATGGAGTGTCGCGGAGTTGGTTCGCGTGATGAGCTTGATTGGTCAGAAATAACAGTATGATTTCAAAGATGTGATGGGTCTTTTGGATTTTGCTATCGGGAATGGTTGATGCAGACATTGATTCTCGTGCCGACGCGTGCGGAAATGGATTTGATTTTCGGCTGCCACGAGCCGAGTTGTACACCCTGGCCTAACGTCAACGCTGCGTTATGCGGGTTTGGTCAATTACTCACCGGTATGCAGACACTGCGATTGCTCATAGCCGGTGATTATGATCAGTGTCTATTGGTCGGACATGGCGGTTGCTTTGACCCGGACAAGGTGCCCATCGGTCAGGCGGTGCTCTGTCGCGGTTTTCACCAGTATGGTTTTGGTTTTTGTGAAGACGGTCAGATTCGCAGCTATGCCCAGACGGTGGTGGCATCCCTGATCGATGCTGACGATTACCAGCCTGCGACGTTGATCCCGCAAAGTCCAACCGCAGATGCCTTGCAGGTCGTGGATTGTCTGAGTGTGTTTTCTGCATCCGGTGATGTCCAGGAAGCAGCCAAGCGCCATGACTGGTTTAGCATGGATATCGAAGAGATGGAAGGATATGCTGCTGCGTTGGCCTGTCGGCAGATGAATGTCCCGTTTGGGGCGATTCGTGGGATCACCAATCAGGCGGGTGATCGTGATCATGCTAACTGGAGAATGAACGAAGCCGCGGATGCGATTCGCGCTGCGCTCCAAGCTTTGTTTGCCAATGTGAGTCAAGCATGAAAATCGGCATCTCCACCTGTCCCAATGACACGTACACGTTCAGCGGTTTGCTTGAGTCTGCGATTGCGGATGCGCCCGCGTTGGACTTTACGCTCGAAGATATTCAGGCACTCAACGATCATGCCATGGCAGGCGACTATGACATTGCCAAGGTGAGTTTTCATGCTGCGTTGAAGTTGGCGGATGACTACCGCGTCCTGCCGGTGGGGGCGGCATTGGGTTACGGGGTCGGCCCGTTGATGCTGACGCGCGACCTGTCATTGGACTCGATGCCAAAGCAAGGTGACATGGTGTTATGTCCCGGCCAATGGACGACGGCAACGCTGCTTTACCGGCTGTTGGTTCCTGATGGACCCGAGCCGCAACAGGTGGTCTTCAGCCAGATCATGCCTGCGTTGGAAACAGGTCAGGCGGACTTTGGCGTGGTGATTCATGAAGGTCGCTTCACCTACGAGCAACATGGTTTGTCATTGGCGATGGACCTGGGGCATGAATGGGAATCGCAAACCCATCAACCTTTGCCGTTGGGCGGCCTGGTGATCCGTCGGAGTCTTGGCGAAGAGATTGCGATGCAGGTCACACAGGCGGTGCGTCAGTCCATGGACTTTGCCATGGCCAACCCGGATGTGGCTACGCGTGTGATGCGTCGGTATGCCCAGGAATTCTCCAACGATGTTCTCTGGGAACATGTGAAACTCTACGTCAATGAGACAACGTATGATCTTGGCGAAGTTGGCCGCGATGCGCTCGAAGCGTTGGCAGCACAGGCGCGCAAAGTCGGCTTGATCGATTCTGATGTGTCGTTGTTTTAATGATCTGCCCCAAGCGCATCACAAGTGATGCGGCTAAATGTGATCTGATTTATTCTGGAAACTTCCGGAGGGATTCCGGGGATTTCGGGGATTCCGGGGGGCCGGGGGTTACTGCTTATCCAAACCGTCGAGTCTGGGAGCCTGGGTCTGGTCGATGGCTTCGTCAACTTCGGTATCCATTGACTGCATGCCGATGGTCAGCGAGCGATGGACGATGGTGCGCATGAGTTTGTTTTCCAGCAGGGGGTCGGTGCCCACGGGGTACCAGTATTGGCCGGAGATGCCACGGTCTGCCAGTTCGCCAGGAGTCTGGCTGTAGCTTGCGAGGATGCTGTGGCCTGAGGTTGAGCCGGTCATCTGGATGCGCGGGTTCTGTTCCTGTTCGATGACGACCTGAATGCCCATGTGATACGTCTGCGGATTGTCTTCAGGTTCACCCGGAGCAGGGCGGAAGGAGACGGTGATCACGCGGCGTTGCTTGTTGAGCGTGGACTGAAGCTTACTGCCTTCGACAGCGTTTTCGATGCGCCAGGCTTCGATGAGTGTCGGGGAGACAGCGGGCTTGCTGACGACGGTGCCCATACGGTAGTCCTTGACCTGCACGCCCAGGTGCTGCTCGCGGAAGACGGCAATGCTGGCATCGAACATGCGGTCGTATTCGGTGACATCAATTTCCAGTGGATTGGGCGCGTCCTTGACAGCTTGCGACGACGCGCAGCCGAGAGTCAGGAACATGGCCATTGCCAGCAGGGGCAGTCCGATAAGACGATGCACAGTCATATTCAGGTGATTCATTTCAATAGTTTAGCGTACTGTGTTCACGATGGGCAACCTCGGCGCTTAAGCAGCGTCCTGATCTGGTCGATGCTGGTTCTACGTCTTGGGGGAAATAGGAAAGCAAGACACTTGGGTATCCAACCAGATGAAGCCAAAGCGTCGACAATCCAAAAACGCCTCGCGCCGGACCTTGGCGCGTCGCCTGATGATTGGGGCTGTGGTCCTCATTGCTGTCCCGATGTTTGCCTGCGCCATTTCGCTGACCCGGTTAACGGGCAACGCTCTTAAACAATCTCATGCCAATAACGTGAAAATGCTCGGTCAGACACTTGCTGCGTCGCTGGTTGCCCGTGGCGAGATGTCGTTGGCCCAGGCGTCGAGTCAGTTACTGGACGTGCTGGATTCGGATAAGCGGTTGGCGTTTGTTGCGGTGATTGATGATCAGCACCAATTACTTCACCGCCGTACCGCCGACCCGCAGGCCTGGTCGGAGTATGAGCAGTGGGCGCGGAATCTGATGAGCAAGGGTTCGGTGGACTTGAATCAGCCGCGCTATGCCGGTGAGCATGGTGAAGTGGTGGTCTACAAGCAACCGATCTGGAATCCGCCGCTACTTTCCGATGATCTGCCGAATCGCCATGTTGCTAATCGGAAGGTTGAAGGTTACATCCTGCTTGCGATGCGCGATCGCGGATTGGCACAGGTACTTGCCAACCTTATGACCACGCAACTCACCGTTACCACTCTGATGATGCTCGGTGCGATTCTCATGGCCATCTGGGGTGTCAAACGCTGGATGTCGCCGGTCAAGGCATTGCTTGCTGCGACGGAGCGTTTGGGTGAGGACGATGATCCGCCGGTGTTGCCGGTCCATCGTCATGATGAATTAGGTCTACTCACCGAGTCGTTTAATCGCATGGCAAGGCGCCTGTTCTCCACGCGTCGTCGATTGCTTCATGCCAACGATGAGCTTTACAAAACCAATCAACAACTCGAAGCCCAGGTTGTCCAGCGTACCGAAGAACTTACTGCAACCAACCGTGAACTTCAACATGCGGTCGATCAACTCCAAACCATGGCCGCAACCGACCCGTTAACCGGCTTGTGCAATCGCCGTGCGTTTGATCAGGCACTGGATCGCGCCTTTGCTGAAGCGCGTCGCCACCAGACGGACCTTGCCTGCGTCATGATTGACCTGGATGGCTTTAAGCAACTCAACGATCAAATGGGACATCCTGCAGGTGATCAACTGCTGGTAGGTTGTGCGCAGATTCTCTCGGAGATGGGGCGTACCAGTGACGTGGTCGGACGATTCGGCGGTGATGAATTTGTGATGCTGCTTCCCGGGACGACCCATGATCAGGCACTTGTCGCTGCCCAACGTGTCCAGCAGGCCTTTGCTGAATATGTCCAACAAACCGCATGTACCCGCGAGATGTCCGGCAGTGTCACCATGAGTATGGGTGTTGCCTGCCTGAGACATACCCAGGCGACCGAGCCACTGCATTTACTGGCATGTGCGGATCAGGCGTTGTATCACGCCAAGAGTCAAGGCAAGAATTGTGTGAGTGTCTACCACGGTGCGATTGATGATGAGCAATCAGCCAACCGTGCTGCGTAAGTCGTGCTCAATCACATTTCGGTTTCTTCAAGCAATTCTGAAAGTTCGCTTAACGCTTTACCATCATTGGTGCGCTTGGCTGCTTCGATCCCATCCTTGATGGCCTGGACCGCGATTTTATCATTGCCCATTTCGCCATGCATCTTGGCTTTCTGGTAATAGGCGTAGCAATAGTCCGCATCCATGGCGATGGTTTTGTCCAGCCACGTGACTGCTTCTTCAAGCAGATCGTCTTTGGAAAGTTCCAACGCTATGCCGTAAGTCAGAAACGGATCGTTGGGGTCCATTTCGTGGAGTTTTTTCAGTTGCTCAAGTCGGTCACTCATGAGCGCGATCATAGATCAAAGCGATCACATCGACAAGCGCGACACGCATGATCATACGCACCATGAGCCGCGCACGCAGTAAGCGGTTGCCTTGTTCGTATCAGTAACCAAGCCACCCGCTTACTGCGTGCGCGGCTCATTGCCCGTATTGCACATCAGGCGAGTCGCTGCATGTCGCAGCGGGAACCGCGCACGACAAAACTCCATTCGTGATCCATACATGAACTGTCATCAAATTGAGTTACTTGGTAGCTGGACGCTGACAACGCGTGTGACACAGGTGATTGATCAAGGCCATGCGACGATTGAAGTACACCAGGTAACTGACCATGATCACCGTCAGGAACGTCGAACCAATTGCGCCGCAGAGAAGCATGCTCTCACCGGTGGCAGCATAGCGACGCAACGCCCAGAACATGAAGGCGAAATCCAGTATCAGGGCGGTTGCCACAATCAGTTGGTGCAAGGCAAAGGCTGCCATGGGTACTCCCTGTTAACCCGAGGTTGGTGGGTTGGGACCGTGTGTGGTCTTTTCATCATAACCAAACGGTCACCGGTTTCCTATCCCTACGCACAACTTCGGCTCAAAGTTTCGCCAGATTTGCCAACTAGTGTCCGTTTTGAATTATTTTTCGCCCTTGTCCCGCGATTGATTGCGATAATCCGCACGCCCGGACGCATATGCTTCGCTACTCATGCTGATATCCGGATCATCCTCTCCGTCTTTGACCTGCTGATGTAACTGCTTGATAAACGGCACACACCAGCCACAACCTGTTCCAGCTGAGAGGCATTCACTGATCAAACTCGCGACCGGCGGATTCTCGCGCTTGCAGTAATTGACGATCTTCCGCTTGGACACATGAAAACAAAGACAGACGGGAGAATCAGGTTTCATGCGACCGAGTATAAATGAATTTCGACGTTGAAGCGCCACTTCCAACCGCTTGCGCTTTGGCGCGTTGCCCAAACCGCGAATAAAAAACTATACTCATGGCATGGCAAAGTCCCCCAAACCTTCCACGCAATCACCTGCATTGAATCGACTCATCGATCAACTCTCCACCTTGCCTGGAGTCGGTCGACGTTCAGCAGAGCGCATTGCGTTTCACCTGCTTAAAAGTCCGCGCGATGAGACGGTGCAACTGGCTGATGCAATTCGTGACTTTGCCATCAATCTGAAAATCTGCAGTGCGTGTGGCAACGCAACAGATACCGACCCCTGCCCGATTTGTGCCAACGATCATCGTGATCATCAAACCATTCTCGTGGTCGAAAAGCCAAGCGACATTGTGCAACTGGAAACCACCGGCCAATACGATGGCGTGTATCACGTCTTGATGGGCCGACTCAGCCCACTGGATGACATCGGCCCCGGTGAACTGAATCTGGATGGCCTGCTTGACCGCGTGAAAAAACAGAATGTCCGCGAAGTCATCCTCGGCATGCATCCCACCGCTGAAGGCGATGGCACCGCGCTGTATCTGGCAGATCAACTCAACCAACTCGGCGTAACCCTCACCCGTCTTGCCCGCGGACTTCCCGTCGGCGCTGCGCTGGACACCGTCAGCAAAGCCGTCCTTGGTGACGCCCTGCACGGTCGCCGTCACGTCGATTCCTAAACGACAACATCACTCACGCATTAGCTGCGTCACTGCGTGACGCTGACACTATTGCGATTTCATTAATCCAAAGAGCCGCGCACGAAGTAAGCGGTTGTCTTGAAGCTTGGCGCTATTCAGTCAATCATGCTCCATCTTCCGGTGTTCACCTGGCAGTCAGTTCATAGATCTGGACTTGGCCACCCAATGCGGGTTGAAGGTCGATGGACAGTGGACCTTGTTTGACGTTGATGACGCCCAGGTCGCGCTTGTCTCGGAGCAGTTGGTTCACTTGCCATTTGCCGTCGGGGATGGCGTTGATGAGCAGCTTGCCGGTGCCCAGTCCCCACTTGGCTTTGAGTTGTTCTTCGAACTCAATATTGTTGCGATACCAGCCATGCCAATTGCGCATGACCGCGACGTAGATTTTCTTGCTATCGGGTGTCTTTCGCAGTTGAACCTGAAATGCCGGATCACTGTCGGTGATCACCTTGGCAGGGCGGGTGACTTTGGCTTGCTTGAGCAGTTGGTCGATTTGTTTGTGATCATGTTCAAACGGCCAGGCCCAGTCGAGTTCCGCGCGTTTGAGTTGCATTCGCTGCGGCGCTGCGATGGCGATCACGTTGGGCATGCCTGCCAATTGCTTGCGCAGATCACTGGCCGAGCCATCAGGCAAACGCGTGCCTGCATCAGCAACCAATGCGAGAATGCCGCCTTGCTTGGCGAAACTCACGATTTTTTCAACGGTCTTTTGGTCATGCACCATGCCACAAAGCAGGATGAGTTTAAACTTGCTCAGGTCGACCCAACTGCAATGTTCGTTGGCAAAGTGCGTCGGAACCTGATGCTGTTCGACCAGCGCCTGATACGTCAGCAGGCCGTCGATGGCATGGTAATACCCGCGACGTTCGCCGGCGATCTGGTTACTCAGCCGTGAACCAAACACCAACACCTGTGGCTCGTAACTGTCGCCCTGCATGTAGGCCTGCCAGGCATCGCGTGATTCGACTGCGTATTGATAGCCATGCGGTTTGGCGAAGTTGGCATGCACCGGATGATTGCCCGGATTCTCAAACGATTCGGTACTCCAACGCAATAACCAGAAATTGCTCTCCGACAGATAGGATGTGAAATATGACGTTGCATCACTGATGGATCGACTGGTTGGAACGTGACGGTGAAGCTCCTGCAGGTAGGGGACACCGGCCTGTACACACATGCTCTGAAGCATTGCATCACGGAACACCGGCGATGCT